>NZ_CP050192.1:1807826-1975030 GCF_011694515.1 Mycobacterium sp. DL592
CCCTACTCAGCAGCTGTACTGTCTGACTTCGCCGGGCCGCTGGAGGCACGCGCGGCGAACGCAGTTCGTCCATTGAACGAACTCGGGCACTCCTGCGTGACCTGGCCCGAGACGGTTGACCCCCGAGCGTCACTCGCCGGCGCCGCCGGGACGAACCTTCGCTTCGCGATCGCCCGGCGCCGAATCCTGGAGTTCTTGGGTGGCGGCCCAACTGGCGAGTAGCTTGAGCCCGTCCTCGGACCGTGTCCCGGGTTCGGCGGTGTAGGCGAACAACATCAGTCCCGGATCGGCCGGTAGCTCCATGCCCTCGTAGCTGAGCTCGAGGTCGCCGACCACAGGGTGGCGCAGACGCTTCACCCCGGTGCGATGCAGACGCACGTTGTGCGCAGCCCATCTGGTGCGGAAATCCTCACTGCGGGTGGATAATTCGCCGATCAGCTTGGTGAGTTTCTCGTCGAAGGGATCGCGTCCGGCGGCTCCGCGCAGGATCGCGACGGTGTTGTCCGCTATCTGCTCCCAGTCAGGATAGAAATCACGCGAGCGCGGGTTGAGGAACATGAACCTGGCACTATTGGCCGGACGGACGGGATCGGTGAAGAACTCCGAGTACAAGGCGTACCCGAGCCGGTTCGCGGCGAGGAAGTCCAGCCGGTCGTTGTGCACCCAGGCCGGCGCGGCGGACATGGCGTCGAGCACCCGCTGGACGCTGGGCCGCACCCCGGCCGCGCTGCTGCGCCGCCGGGACCGCGGCGTCGGGTTGGCGGCACGGGCCAGGTCGAAGAGGTGCTCGCGCTCGGCATCGTCGAACTGCAGCGCCCGAGCCACGGCGTGCAGCACGCTGTCGGACACGCCCGTCAGGTTGCCTCGCTCGAGGCGTGTGTAGTAGTCGACGCTGACGCCGGCCAGCAGTGCGACCTCCTCGCGGCGCAGGCCGGAGACTCGGCGCTTCCCGCCGTATGCGGGCAGTCCGGCGCGCTCTGGGGTGATCCGGGCGCGCCGGGTGGTCAGGAAGTCGCGGATGTCCTTGCGATGGTCCACGTCCTCCAGGTTAGAAGTCCACGGCCGTCGGTGAGGGGTACTGCCATTACCTGGAACGACAGGCACTGCCACGCTGCCGAAAATGGACGTTGACTGGTGTCCATGAAAGCAACCGTTATGTATGGAGCCGGCGACGTGCGCGTCGAGAACGTGCCCGACCCGGTCCTGCACGAGCCCACCGACGCCATCGTGCGCGTCACCTCCGCCTGCATCTGCGGCAGCGACCTGTGGCCTTACCAGTCGATGCCCGCCAGCGAGCAGGGTCGTCGCATGGGCCACGAGTTCATCGGCATCGTCGAGGAAGTCGGCTCTGACGTCAGCGACTTCAGTGCCGGGGACCTGGTGGTGGCGCCGTTCGTGTGGTCGGACAATACCTGCGATTTCTGCACCGAGGGCCTGCAGATCGCCTGCCGTCACGGCGGCGGGTGGGGTTCCACCGGCGTGGATGCCGGTCAGGGCGAGGCGGTGCGGGTCCCGCTGGCCCAGGGCACATTGGTGAAGCTGCCGGTCGCGCCGGACTCGGCGTTGATGCCGTCACTGCTGACACTGTCCGACGTGTTCTGTACCGGCCACCACGGTGCCGTCACCGCCGGGGTCAGCCCCGGCCAATCCGTCACTGTGATCGGTGACGGCGCGGTCGGGTTGTGCGGCGTGCTCGCAGCCAAGCGGCTCGGAGCCGAGCAGATCATCCTGATGGGCAGGCACCCTGAGCGCACCAATCTGGGCCGTGAGTTCGGTGCGACCGACATCGTCGCCGCCAGAGGCGATGAGGGCGCCGAACGGGTCCTCGAGCTGACCGGGGGCGACGGAACACACGCCGTGCTCGAGTGCGTCGGTACTTTGCCGTCGATCCAGACCGCCGTGAAGATTGCGCGATCCGGTGGTGCCATCAGCCGCATCGGTGTCCCGCAGTACATCGAAGGCCCACTGGGATTCGACACGGTGTTCCGCAACGTCAGATTCACTGGCGGTGCCGCGCCCGCCCGGGCCTACATCGAGGAACTGATGCCCGACATCCTCGACGGCACTGTTGAACCGGGCCGGGTCTTCGACCGCACCATCGGTCTGGCCGAGGTGCCCGACGGGTACAAGGCCATGGCCGAGCGGGAATCACTCAAAGTCATGATCCGCCCCTGAAGCTGACCTGCACCGAGGAGAGACACGATGTCGACGACCTGGACCGATGACGACCTCCGCCATTTCGGCGACGCGCAGGAGGTGCGGATTGCCGGCATGCGTAGCGACGGCTCACTACGTTCGCCGGTGACCGTGTGGGTGGTCCGCCTCGGCGCCGATCTCTACACGCGATCGGTGAACGGTCCGGACGCTGCCTGGTTCCGGGGTGTGCAGGTACGCAATCGGGGTGAGCTCTCCGCTGGGCGCGTGGTGGCTGACGTCGACTTCGTCGTCGATGGCGACGTCGACGACGAACTCGACCTCGAGTACGCGCGCAAGTACGGCCGCTACCCAGGGCCGGTCAAGTCGATCACCAGCCCGACGGCACGCTCGACAACGCTGAAACTGGTTCCCCACCAAGACGATGAGGAATGATCATGCAAAGCATCCCCCAGGGGAAATCAACCAAGGGGCCGGCGGAGTTCTTCACCGGCGACGTGTACTTCGACGTCATCGCCAAGGGTGAGGAACCGTCGCGGATACGGGTCAACACCGTGCGCTTCGCCCCCTGCGCCCGCACCGCCTGGCACACCCATGCATGTGGGCAGACGCTCCACGTCACCGACGGGATCGGGCTCGTCCAGTCTCGGGGAGGCGAGGTGATCGTCTTGCGGCCCGGTGACACGGTGTTCACCCCACCGGGTGAATGGCATTGGCACGGTGCGGCTCCCACGCACTTCATGACGCACTTGGCGATGTGGGAGGCACCGGATCCGGAGTCGGGTCAGGTCGAGACCGAGTGGGGTGAGCACGTCACCGACGACGAGTACCGCCTTCCCGAGGGTGTGCAATTGTGATTAGCACAGTCGCACAGCGCAACCACGACGAACTGTTCCCGGGCCATGTGTCGACGCTGAAGGTTACCGACCCAGACTTGATCGAGGTGTTCGACAACTTCGCGTTCGACGAGGTCCTGCAGTACGGGAACCTCGACACCCGTACCCGGTTGATGGTGCAACTCGCCGCGATGATTGCCTCGCAGGCGCTCGGCGAGTACCGGGTGATGCTGGGTGCGGCGTTGACGGTCGGTGTGACGCCCGTCGAGGTCAAGGAGATCGTCTACCAGGCTGTGCCCTACGTCGGACTGGCCAAGGTGTTCGACTTCCTGCACACCACAAACGAGGTGCTCACCGCCCGTGGCGTCGAGCTGCCGCTGCCGACTCAGTCGGCGTCGACAACCCGGACCCGCGGCGACGTTGGACTGAGTGTGCAGAACCAGATCGTCGGTGCGGACAAGGTGGCGGGCATGTACGCCGCGGCGGCCGATGACGAGCTGCACTTTCAGAAATACCTGTCGTCGAACTGCTTCGGCGACTACGTCGCCCGTTCCGGGATCGACCTGCGGACACGTGAGTTGTTGACGTTCTCGATGCTGGTCGCACTAGGCGGTGCCGACGCGCAGGTGAAGGGTCACGTCGCGGGAAACCTCAACGTCGGGAACCTCCGCGGCACTCTCCTGGCGGTACTGACCCAACTACTGCCGTTCATCGGTTACCCCCGAACACTCAACGGGTTGGCTGCCGTCAACGCGATCGCACCGAAACAAGGAATCAAACAGTGACACAACGGGTCTGGCTCATCACCGGTATCGGTAGTGGCTTCGGGCGACACCTTGCCGAGCAACTGCTCGAGCGGGGCGACTACGTCGTCGGCACCGTGCGAAAGACGGAATCGGTCGCCGACCTTCGCGGGAAGTTCCCCGAACTCCTTCGGGTTGAAGTGCTCGACGTTCGGGACACGGCGGCGCTGCGGGCCGCCGTCGAGCGCACCATCGCGGACCTGGGGCGAATTGACGTTCTGATCAACAACGCAGGCTACGGTGTGTTCGGCGCTGCCGAGGAAGTCAGCGACCACCAGATCGAGTCCATCCTCGCCACGAATCTGACGGCCGGCATTCAGCTCATCCGCGCAGTACTTCCGCACATGCGCACCGCCGGCGGCGGACGCATCATTCAGTTGTCGAGCTATGGTGGCCAGGTCGCTTTCCCGGGGAACTCGATGTATCACGCCACTAAGTGGGGTATCGAGGGGTTCTGTGAATCGGTCGCACAAGAGGTCGCTCCGTTCGGTATCGGAGTGACGATTATCGAGCCGGGTGGAGCACGGACCCAATTCCGTTACGGCAGTGCTCAAGTCGCAGACCCGCTGCCTGCGTATGTGGGGGGCCCGGCACGTGCTTTCGAGAAGATGTTGGACCCGGCCAACGGTCTGGCTGTCGGAGACCCGGCCCGGATGGCGGCCGCGATCATCGAGAGCGTCGATGTCGACCCGGCGCCCTTGCGGAGGGTACTCGGCTCGCAGGCTCTCGAAAGCACCATCTCGACACTCGAGGCGCGGCTCGCGGACTTCCGCACCCAGAAGGCACTCGCCGCTTCCACCGACTTCCCGCCGGGCGAGTAGTCCGGCATTGCCACGAAAGGATTCTCAATGAAGACTGCGAAACTTGGCGACCTGACGGTGGCGCGAATCGGCCTGGGCGCGATGGGTATGTCGCACGGATACACCGGCGCGGGCACCGACGATGACGAGTCCGTCCGCACTATCCACCGCGCACTGGACCTCGGGGTGAACTTCATCGACACCGCCGAGATCTACGGCCCCTACGTCAACGAGGAACTTGTCGGTAAGGCGGTGAAGGGCCGCCGCGACCAGGTGGTGCTGGCCACCAAGTTCGGTCTCGTCTCCCATGCCGGCAAGGGCCCGTGGAACCTCGACAGCAGCCCGGCCAACATCCGCACCGCCGTGGAGGGTTCGCTCAAGCGGCTGGGCACCGACCACATCGATCTGTACTACCAGCATCGCGTCGACCCCGATACCCCGATCGAGGACACCATCGGCGCCGTGGCGGAACTCGTGTCCGAAGGCAAAGTCCGTCATATCGGCCTGTCCGAGGCATGGATAGACACCATCCGCCGCGCGCATGCCGTGCATCCGATCACCGCGCTGCAGTCGGAATACTCGCTGTGGACGCGCGATCAGGAGCCCGAGGTATTGCCGCTGCTGCGTGAGCTCGGCATCGGCTTCGTCCCGTACTCACCGCTCGGCAAGGGATTCCTGACCGGCACCATCCGATCGACAGATCAGTTCGACCCGAATGACTTCCGGGCCACCAATCCCCGGTTTACCGGCGAGAACTTCCAGCGCAACCTGGCCATCGCCGATGAAGTGCAGGCCGTCGCCGCCGACGCCGGGGCCACCCCGGCTCAGGTCGCCATCGCCTGGCTGCTGGCGAAAGGCGATGACATCGCGCCGATTCCGGGGACCAGGCGCGTCTCCCGACTGGAGGAGAACGTGGCCGCTGACGATGTCGTCCTCAGCGCCGAGCACATGAGACGACTGGACGAACTCACTCCGCCTTCGGGCGGACACCACAACGAGGCACAAATGGAGATGATCGAGCGCTGACGCGGGTATTCGAGCCGTGGCGCTGACCCCCGGTGTGTCGGCACGGCGTGTGTGCGACAGATCGCCCTCACTCCGTTGCAGAGCCTGCCAGGAGACGTCCACCGGTGGCCCCGCGGGTCGGCGGTGCGCTGAGAATCCCTCGGGTGCGTGCCTTTTCGATCCAGCTGACCACCGTGCGAGGGGTCACGAAGTACTCCTGGGCAAGGCTCGCGGCATAGCCACGGCCACGCCGCAGGTACTCGTGGGCGATCGTGGTCAAGAACTCGTCGGTGAGAACCCGGCGGTGCGTCGTGGGCTGGACGGCGACGGCGGGGAACCCGGTCAGCGGAAGCTCGACGGTGAACGGGTCGGATCCGGCCGCGATGAGGCCAGGCAGGATCCCCATCACCGCATTCAACGGTGAGGCCCAGCGAAACTCGCGCTGAAGCACCGCGAGGTCGAGGCCGGCCGCAGCGACCAGAGACATCTCCACGACCTTCGGCTCGCCATCGACGAGATCGACTCGCGCGTTGACCCGTACCGCCGCGTCACCGGTGGCGGGATCGGTCTGTACCCAGTCGACGATCACGGGCAGGTCGACGGTGACGTCTCCGGTCGTCCACGGATGTCTCGGCCCGTCGGCGCCGACGAATCGTGACGACACCTCACCAAGTCCTGACGTTGGGTCCATGGCTCCTCCTCGAGTCAGCCAAACACAACGGCGACACCGCTGACGTCAGTGTCGCCGCTGTGTTGGGCCTGACTGGATTACGTGGTGCCGTTGGCCCCGCTGTTGCCCGGTTGGCCGCCGAGGCCGCCGGGTCCGCCGAAGCCGCCCGTGCCGGGCGTAACCCCGGAGCCAGGCGACGTGGCGTCGCCGCCGGCCCCGCCGGTGCCACCGTTGCGGAACAACCCGCCTCTGCCGCCGGTGCCGCCGTTACCGGCCTCACCCAGTGCCTGGTTCTTCCACACTGGACCGTTGATCAGCGAACCGCCGGCGCCGCCGGTGCCGCCGACGGCGAACAGCCCACCCCTTGCGCCGGTGCCGCCCTTACCGCCATGGGTGGTGCCGGCGCCAGGGTTGGCAGTCACGGAGCTACCGCCCGCGCCGCCGGATGCCGCCCGCGTGAGACTGAGAACGCTCCCACCACCGTCGCCACCTGCTCCACCTTCAGTGATACCGATCAAGGCGACAGCACCGCCGCCGTAACCGCCGGATTGGCCCGAGCCGGCGATGGCACCACCGCCGTTGCCTCCGGCGCCGCCGGTGGCGTTGCCTGCATTTGACGCGGCCGAGCCGCCGTTGCCGGCCTGACCGCCGGAGCCGATGGTCGCGGTGCCGCCGTTTCCGCCGGGGCCACCGATCGCGCTGCCGTCGCCGGAGATCGTCCCGGAGTTGTACCACTGATCGGGATTGGTGGTGTTGGCGGTCCATCCGCCGCCGTTGCCGCCGGCGCCGCCGTTGCCCAGCAGGAGTCCACCCCGACCGCCGTTGCGGCCGGCACCGCCGGTGGCGAGGCCATAATTCGCGTTGGCCTTCGCACCCGCACCGCCGGCACCCCCGGTGCCGAACAGGCCGGCGCTTCCGCCCGTGCCGCCGTCACCTCCGGTGGCGCCGATGACGACACTCTGCCCCGATCCCACGGCCACACCACCGCCGCCGCCTGCTCCGCCGTCGCCCCAGATCAGGCCACCGCGGCCACCTGCGCCGCCGTTGGCGCCCAGCGAGGAGAAGATCTGCGCGCTGCCACCACCATCAGCGCCGCCGGTGCCGCCTGCGCCGCCATTGCCGAGCAACCCGGCGCGGCCACCCCGACCGCCGGCGGTGGCGACCTGAGTCCGCACATTGGCGACATACCCGGCGGCGGCTCCGTTGCCGCCGTTGCCGGCGTTGCCGATCCCGAGAAGGCCGGCGTTTCCACCGTTGCCGGCGGCCAAGCCCGAGCCCGCTGTGGCACTCCAGCCGTTGCCGCCATTACCGAACAACAGGCCGGCGTTGCCGCCGTTGCAGACATGCCCCGCGCAATAGGCGTCATCGGCCGCGCTGTAGCTGTATCCGTTGCCGATCAGTAGGCCCGCATTCGGGTTGGTCTGCGTTCCGTCGCCGATGAGGAAACCGACGACCGAACCCAGGAGACCACCCGAAGAACCGGTCAGCTCGACGTTGGCGGTGCTTACGTGGACGGCGCGGGCCGAGGCGAGATTCGCCACCGCCCCGCTGCCGGTGACGGCACCGATCGTCACCAATGGCGCCACCAGAAGTAGACCGCCGACCCGACAGAATGTGGGCATGCCAGTAGTCATCAAAGTCCCCCCCGTGTGAATAGAACTCGGACCTCGACAGAAGCACGCTGTGCCGCTGCCCGATGGGGATTCAGCAAAGGATGGGACCTTTTCCCCTTCGATGGAAGGTTCTGATGACTAACGGAAGCGACCTCGGCGGCAAGATTGCGCGATTGAAGTGACCTAATGCCGTATCGCGCACGCTGCTAATGGATAGCGCTGAACCCCTGCACATACGACCGCCACGTGATATGCCTTCGCCAGTACTGGTCCATAGCCCACGGGGGTCGGGATGCGTGGTTCGGCGAAGAGATCGCTGACGGTGGTCAGGTGGCTTCAACTCGGGGCGGCGGCAACCGGTGTGGGCATTGCGCTGGCCGCGGCACCGGGTACCGCGCTCGCTGACGACGGCACGGACGCGCATAGCGCTCCGTCGGCCGGTCACCACAAACCGAGGTCCGCGGCGGACAAACCGTCATCGGCGCGCCCCGCCGCGGCGACCCGCTCAGGCTCCGTCTCGACCGTCTCCGCAGCACGGGTGACGGCGCGCCCAGTCGCCAGTACGGTCGGCTCGGCCAAACCGCAACAGTCCTCGGCCGTGTCGGCCCCGCTGACGACCACGTCGTCGCCGACGTTGCCGGACGCGGTGAACGGCCTGCTGTACTCGGTGGCGAACCTGCTCTCTGTGTTGCCGCAAGGCCCCATCACCTATGTCGCTGAGAGCGCCCTGTTTCTGGTCCGGCGGACGCTGTTCCCGGCCAGCGTCGGCGTGATCA
The DNA here is from genome assembly GCF_011694515.1 of Mycobacterium sp. DL592. Lineage (NCBI taxonomy): Bacteria > Bacillati > Actinomycetota > Actinomycetes > Mycobacteriales > Mycobacteriaceae > Mycobacterium > Mycobacterium sp. DL592. The sequence continues at coordinate 1,816,484 of NZ_CP050192.1, forward strand.
CCGCACCGATCACGGTGCCGCTGTACTTCACACCCATCGACAGCGACGGCGACGGCATAGCCGACACCAAGAAGCTTGGCATCTACGCCACCCTCGGCAACGGCGCCAAGCCCAAACTCTTCGAATTCGACACCGGCGCTTCGGGTTTCTTCGCGGCATACGCCTCCAACGACCCGCACACCTCGGACTGGTGGGGCAATGGCGTCAAGGGGTCGACCACCCTGGTCTCGCGTGGCGACGACAGCGGTATCACCTATAGCGGTGTCGCGGCCAACACGACGGTCTCGCTGTTCACGCAAGGCAATTCGCTGCCGCTGGCCTCCACCGGCTCCGTCCAGGTCGGTCAGGCCAACCTGATCAACAGTGGCAGCACCAATCTCTGGACACCCAGCGGCACGACGATCTCGGGCGGTATCGATCCGCCGCCTATCGAGAAGGCTTTCTACGGCGACTTCGGAGTGGGCACCAACTACGAGGCCGACGGGATCACCAGCCTGTTGTCCCAGTTCACTTTCGGCAACGGGATATCGCCGGGTTTCATCGTCCACGTCGACGACCAGACTCAGCAGGCGTGGGTTCAGATCGGCCTGACAGCGGCCGACCTCCACAACCCGTCGACGTCGTTCTTCGCCATGGATCCCGACGAGTCCGCCAACGGCAACACCGTGCCCAACAGCGGTGTGCAGTTCTACAAGCAGCAGCTCATCAAGGCGAAGATCAACATCAGCGACGGCAGCAAGCCGGTCGTCACCGATTCCAAGGTGAAGGTGGTCCTGGACACCGGCGCCGTGACAACCTTGCACAACACCGACAAGAGTTCCGAGGCGGCTGAATACGACAAGATCCTGGTGCCGTCGAACGACGATCCGAAGAAGGGTGTGCTGGCCGGCGACCTGACGTTCTCCCTGAAGGGCACCACCGTCGGCGGTCAGGACGAGACGTTCTTCACCGTCACGACGACGACCGATCACCAGCAGGAAAGCCTGACGACGCAGGTGATCAAGTTCCAGAATGAGAAGGCCGCCGACGGCGTCGACTCCGACAAGTCGAAGTACTACCTCAACTCAGGGATCCAGCTCTTCTACCACTACGACGTCGTCTACGACCTCGGGAACTCCGCAGGCGGTGGCCAGTTGGGCCTGACGGCGCAGACCGCCTGAGCGCCTCAGAGTCCGCCTAGGTCGTCGGGCACGTCGACGGCGTAGCTTTGCAGCGTCTCCAGCGGAACGAGATCCAGCGTGCGTTCGTGGGTGCAGGCCAGCACCACCGGAGCGGCACAGCCGTCCTGATGCGCGCGTAGCCAGTTGCGCGCCGTGACGCACCAGCGGTCGCCGGGGGCCAGGCCTGGGAAACGGAACTGGGGCATCGGCGTCGACAGATCGTTGCCGATCGAGCGCTGGTGGTCCAAGAACTCCGCGGTGACCACCGCACAGATGGTGTGCAATCCGATGTCCTCGGGGCCGGTAGAACAGCACCCGTCGCGGTAGAAGCCGGTCAGCGGGTCGGTTCCGCAGGGTTGCAGTTCATCACCAAGCACATTGCGATCGGGCACCCCACCATTATTGGCCCCGGGCCCGCCAACTGCGGTATCCCCGGTGCGCGGCGAAGGCCCCGATGATCGCGGTGACACACCAGACCGCGATGGCCGCGTAGGCCAGCGGTGAGTTCAGATCCGAGATGGAGGCGCCTAGCGCCGTATAGACGAAAGCGCGCGGTGCCGACCCGATCAACGCCCCGATTGTCATCTGCCACAACGGCATTCCGAGAGCGCCGAATGCGTAAGAGGCCAGTGCATCGGAGATGCCGGGGATGAAGCGCTGGCCGACGACAGCCCACAGTCCGCGGCGTTTGATCTGGTTGTCGATCCGCTGCGTCCAGTCCGCTCCGATGAGTGCCCGAGCGCTGTCGCGGCCGGCGCGCCGTCCGAGGAAAGCGGTGATCGTCGCCGTCGTCGCCGTCGAACCCAGCGTCACGAACGTGCCGAGCAGCGGACCGAACAGAAACCCGCTGCCCGCCGCCAACAGCGGCCCGGGAACGAAGATCGCGGCCAGCACCGCCGAGACCAGCAGGTAGGCCAGTGGGGCGGCCGGCCCGGTGGCGGCGACGGCGTCGCGGACCTGCTCGACGTCGATGACGCGGGAGACGGCGACGAGGTAGAAGACCGTGAGCAACACCGCGACGAACAGCGCCAGTCGCAGAATGTGCGGCCAGCGCCGAACCGGCGGACGGTCCCTGCCGTCGTCAGGCATTGAGGATGTGCAGCGCGGCGGCCTGACCTCCGTGCAGAAACTCGACGATCTCCGTCGCGGTGGTCTGCACCTGCTTGCGGTTTGCCCGCTCCGGACCCAGTAGGGCGGTGATGGCGGGGCCCAGTACTCGCAGGGGATCGGCGTCGACCCAGTCCGGCACGGGTCGCAGCTGTGACAGCACGGCACCGGTGATCAGCAGATGAAGTGCGATCGCCTGGTCGGTGACATCCCAGTCTTCCCGGGCCAGGCTGTGGCGGCGCCAGATCGGCAGGATGCCGTGCAGCATGGCGCTGGGCCCGAGGGTGCTGTGCAGGGAGACCGAGCGCGGGTGGTTGGCGAGGACTCCGAGCAGGTCTTCGTTGTGGTCCTGCATCGCGGAGATGAGCGGATTGGTGGTCACCGTCTGCAGCATCATCGGGCAGAAGCGCGACGGGCGGACGAGGTCGGGTTCGTCGGTGATCTGCTGGATCAGGCCGTCCATGATGCTCATGAAGTTGCGCCCGATCAGCCCGACCAGCAGGTCCTCTTTGGTGGGCCAGTACAGGTAGACCGTTCCCTTGCCGACGTGCGCCCGCTGCGCGACGTCGGCGACGGTGAATCCTTTGACGCCCCGCGCCACGAGCAGATCGCTGGCCGCCGCCAACAGCCTGGCCGCCTTCGCCGAATGCTGCTCGGGCAGGTCATCGAGGGAAGTGCTCACCGTCGTGACTATATCGGCGGGCGAGTTGAACGCACCCGAATCGGCTTCTGTCGACATGCCAGCCAGTATGTCATACTGACCAAAATGGTCGTTTGGTCAGTTTGGCCAACGCCCGCGCCCTACCTCAGGAGATGACAATGTCGAATGCATTGCCGAACAACGACTCCCGCGTGTCCGCTGACCTCGAGCACCTGGTTAATCAGCCGGACCGCGTGCAGTCCGTCGCCAAGGCCATCTTCGCTGTCGCGGATCGGATGGCGCCGGTGGTCGACTTCGGCAAGCCCTACGTCGACGGTTTGGAGAACCTGCCACGCGACGGCCGGTTCCTACTCGTCGGCAACCACACCACCTTCGGGATGGCGGAGGTCGTGATGATCCCGTACTTCGTGCACCGCGACCTCGGGGTTCGCGTTCGCGGCCTTGCCGAGAAGTCATTCGGGGACATGCGCGGTATCGCCGCAGACGTGCTGGCAGCTGCCGGCGCGGTGGTCGGCACCCCGGAGAACGGCGCAGCGCTGATGGCCAACGACGAAACGATCCTGGTGTTCCCCGGCGGCGGGCGCGAGATGCCCAAGTTCAAAGGTGAGAAGTACCGGTTGCGCTGGGAGGGCCGCAGCGGATTCGCCCGGCTGGCCATCGCCCACAACTATCCGATCGTGCCCGTCGGACTCGTCGGCGGCGACGACGTCTACCACGGTCTGGTCGAACGAGACAGCGCCGTAGGACGGGTGAGCCAGTTCATCGGGCGACGCATCGGCGGCCGGCCGGACATGGCCATTCCGCCGACCCGTGGCCTGGGACCCACCCTCTTGCCCGATCCCAAGCGGATGTACCTGCGTTTCGCTGCACCCATCGACACCACGAAACCTGCCCGCACCAACGCGCAAGCGTGGGAAGCGACCGTCAAGGAACGCACCCAGTCCGCGCTCGAAGGCGTCCTGGCCGATCTGCAGAAGCTGCGCGAGAGCGACCCCTTCCGCAACCTCAATCCACTCGGCTGGAGCCGGGCCCTCCAGCCCGAATCAGCCGCGTCCTAACCGTTCCCGGACGGTGTCGGTCAGGAACCGGGCTGCCGATGCGGGGCGGAACGCCTTCGCGGCTGCCGTCAGCACATCCCTGGCCTCGGTCGACAGCTCGATGTCGGCTGCCGCACAGTTGAATTCGAGCTGTTCGACGCTGGAGGCACCCGGGATCGCCACCACGCCGGGCAGGCTGATCAGCCATGCCAGCGCCACCTGAGCCGGCTTGGCGCCGACCTCGGCGGCGACGTCGCGCAGCGTCTGCAGCAGCGGTTCGGCCCGGCGCAGGTTCTCGGTTCCGAACAATCGGTTGGCCGCGCGGATACCACCCGGGCGGTTGTCCAGGCCGTACTTGCCGCCGAGCAGGCCCTGTTCCAGCGGGCTCCAAGCGATGATGATCCGGTTCTCCCGTTCGGCGAACGGGACGAGATCCTTCAGCGGGCCGGCGTGCGCCAGCGAGAAGTGCACCTGGTTGCTGATCACCGGGCGGCCCAGTGCCGCATCGGCTTTGCGCCAGCGCTCCAGTGAATAGTTGGACACGCCGGCCGCGCCGATCGCTCCGCTGTCGAGGAGGTCGCGCATACCGGGCATGATCACCGAATCGGGGACCACTGGGTTGGGCTGGTGGATCTGGTAGAGCGGGATCTTGTTCAGTCCGAGCCGCTGGGCGCTGGCCTGCTCGCGCTGGCGGATCACCGGCGGAAACGGCGCCACCGGAAACACCTTGCTGGCGACGGCGACATTGGCCCGCTCATCCCCGAGCGCCTCGCCGAGGATGCGCTCGCTGCGACCGAAGCCGTAGATCTCCGCGGTGTCGAAGAAGGTGACCCCCAACGCCAGCGCGCGCTGCACGATATCGCGTGCCGCGCCCTGGGCGTACTCGTCGCCATAGCCCCACTCGCTGGAGCCGAACTGCCAGGTTCCCAGACCGATGCGGCTGACCCGCCCTACACCGTCTACTTCGAGATACTTCATGGCACCAACCTACGTGGCCGGCAGTTCCGCCTGCATCTGCACCTGTGCCGCATCAAAACTCAGAAGACCCATGATGGGCATGCTTTCCGGGAGCGGATCGTCATAGCTCCACGCGACGTCCTCGACGACGACTTCGCCGATCCGCACCGACCAGTAGGTCGCCACGCCCTTGTAGTTGCAGTAGCTGCTGGTGTCGCTTGTGGTCAGCAGGTCCGTGCGGACGTGCTGGGGCGCGACGTAGAGCCGCGGCTGCAGTGCCGTCTCGAAGAGAATCACCGTGTCGTCGGTGTCGACCAGCATGGTGCCCGCCACCTCGACACGTAACCGCCGCGAAGTCGGGCGACAGTCGACCCGGTGGTACGGGTTGGGCGGGTAGTGGACCAGCCGCCGACCTTCTTCCAGCCAGGTGTCCACCGAATCCCATGGCACCAGGACATAACCGGGCGCCAGCGGTTCCGGTTCGCGGGGCAGATCGCCGACCTCGTCCTCCGGGAAGAGGTAGCTCAAGGGGCGACCCGCCCGGTGCACCATGAGAGCCCGCTCGGTGTCGATGACCTTGTGGCCGTTGCGAATTGCCTCGATGCGCCGGGGATGCGGCTCGACGTAGGCCAGGTCCCGGGGGAGTGGGGTGGAGAACCGGCCCGCCGGATCCGGGCCGAGGGGACCTCGTCCCGCGACCAGGCTCACCGGCTCACACCGCCGTGGTGTGCAGCGGCGTCAGATCGGTCTGCATCAGCGTCACGTTGTAGGGGCCCCACAGCGACATGTTCCAGTACAGATTGCTGACATCGGCGTTGCCGCTGGCGTCCGTCAGTTTTCCGGTACCCGACCACGGGTGGATCATCGGCGCGTACAGGCCCGGGTACTGCAGGGAGGTGGCGATGGTGATCGGATCCGACCACGGTCCCTCCGGGCGATCAGCTGTCCGCAGCACCACGTTGTTCTGGCCGTTTGCGTAGAGCACCACGTACTTGTTCAGGTAGTCGTTGTACTGCACCGACATCTCGCTGACGTTGCCGCCGGTCTTGGCGCCGGTCAGTCCCGCGAACCAGCCGCCGAAGAAGTTCGGATTGTTCGCCAGATCGATGATGCCCCCGAAAATCCCTGGGGAACTTGTGGAGTCACCCAGGATGGGTGCGGCCACGGCCGGCTTGCCCTGAACCCAGCTGCTGCCGTCCCAGTACTGGTACTTGGCCAGGTCGGTGATGTCGTCCTTGGCCACCCGCGACAGATAGGCCGAACCGGCCCGCCCGGAGGGGGTGCCGAACGCGTAGACATACTGCGGATCGCCGGCGGCCACCTGGTCGGCGGGCTCGAGGACATATGCCGCCTGCTGGAAGTTCTGGCTGCCCGCCACATACGGCGTCGAGGAGCGGAACCAGCCCGCCGAGCGGATCGTCGAGGGCACCAGCACCCACTTGTCGGTGGCTTGGTCATACATCGAGATCGCCGAGTAGTTGGTGGTCCAGCGACCGGGGGTGTCCCAGGACTTGACCGACATGTAGTTGACGTACTGCTGCTGGTTCACCGAGATCGCCGACGTCGGGATGATCGTCACCTCGGAGTTGAGGATAGGGAACAGCGCGCCCGGCGCACTCGGGATGAACTGGTAGGCGTAGCCGGTCTGCAGCAGACTCAGGCCGTTGGTCAAGTTCGTGTCGGTGCTCAGCAGCAGCACGTTCGAGCGCCAGTTGCCGGTCATGTTGGGCCCGCTGAAGGTATCGCCGAACGCCAGCTGGATCTTGCCGGTCAGTCCGTTCTCCCACATGATGCCGAGGTCGGTGCCGTAGATACCGAATCCGTTGGTGATGTTGGGGCCGGTGACGAAGCCGACGTTGCGGGTGTTGAGCTGACCGGTCGTGGTCACCGCCGCCGCGGCCAGCGTGCCGGCCTGGGCGGCCTGGGCTGTCGCGGGTTCGAATTCCCGTCGCGCGGAGGCGGCCAGCGCCCACAGCGCGGGAGCCGGTGCCGGCGTCGGGGCTGCCGGTGAACCGGTCGCCGCGGCCGGCGCTGCCGGTGCGGGTTCGGCGGGGGCTGTCGTGGTGCTACTGGTGAGGGCGCCACCGGAACTGGTCACGACGCTGCGTGCGGCGGCGCTCGTGCCCTTCGATGACGACCCTGCCGAGTCCGAGCCCGGGGCGCGCTTGGTGCGCGCCGATGTCGCCGTCGACTTTGGACCCGGGTTGGCTGCCCCGGCAGAGGACGCGTCGTTGCCCGACGAACTCGCCGTTGAACCGGTTCCACCGGCGCCCGGGCTGTCGTCGGCCCACGCCACGGCGCTGCCGTTCGCTATCGCCGTGCCGATGCCCAAGGCCACTGCGAGTGCGCCCATCCGGCCTACGTATATGGCAGCTGTCCTGGAACGACCCATCAATTCCACCCCTCGATTCACTTCTGTCACATCATCCATCGCCGGCGGCCTGCTGGTTGTTTCCCGGTCACGACGTGAGTAGTAGTTCGCCCATCCGGGGAACGATTGCCTGCAACGCCTTCAGCGGCCGGATCATCACCTTGAACGACACGATCTTGCCGTCGTCGTTCCACCCGATGATGTCGACTCCTTCGACGGTGAGGCCGTCTAGCTCGGCCGCGAATTCCAGGACGGCCGAACGGCTGTCGATCCACTTGCTGGTATAGCGGAAGTTGCTGTGCGAGAACAGCTTCTCGGCTGCCCGTAGGTACATCGCGGTCTTCTCCCGGCCGTGCTGTGGGGTGAAGACGGCGGGCGAGTAGAACACCGCATCCTCGGCGAGGAGGTCGTCGAGGTCGTCGGTCTGCCCGTTCTCGATGACCTCGAGCCAGCGTTCGATGACGGGAGCGGTCACGTCCGGGGTCCTTTCGCGTAACGGACTTCCAGCGTCCCACAGCCGCCCGGCCCGATGGTCGGGGTGCGGCATGTCGACGCAAAAATGAAACCTCACCGACCCGGCCAGGAAGTACTCCAGCAAATAAACTGACGAGCACATATGATTGCCAGATCTGCTGATATGTGACACCATCGTCGTAGCCGGCGAAGTCGAATTCCGTCGGCGTCAACTTGCGCGGCGAACTAAATCGCCGCATTCTACCGAGGGGAAACACCTATGAATGCAGGTCGTTCCTACACCAGCCTGGCAATCATTGCCGGCGCATCCATGTTCATCGCCTTCAGTTCGCTTGTTGCCGGTTGTGGCAACGATGGCAAGGAGGCCCCGTCCAGCACAACTTCGCCCAGTGGCACGCCCTCATCGAGCGCACCGGCGTCCCCGACGGAGAAGTCGTTGGACCCCAACGGCGGCAACAAGTTCACCCCGCCGGTGGTCGCCCCGCCCGCACCGACCGAGGGTGCAGGCAATCACCACCACGGTCTGAACGGAATTGGCTGAACTCCGCTAGACCGATCCGGTGTGCAGTTCCCTGGCGATCGCGGCGTGATAGCGATCGATGTTGGCAGGGTTGACGATTCGGAAGAACCCGTCAGGCATCGGCTCATCGCGCGGGGCTTCGATGGTCATCGTCCGGCGGAACAGGGTGAGCCCCTCGCCAGGCTGGGTGAAGTGATACTGCACGGTGATCCTGCCCGCCATCCCGCCGTCGCCCTGCCGGTCGTGACCGAGCCGGCCGACCGAGGTGAACACCCATAGTGACGGCCGCATCGCGATGGCCAGATGCCAGGTGAAGATGCGCTCGCCGTCGGGGCCGCCTTCCTCCCAGGTGTCGCCGACCTCGAGGGGCAACGTGTCGAGCTTGCCGACGTAGTTGCTGCCCGGGTAGGTCTTCGTCCAATTGGCCGGATTGGTGACGAAGTCGTAGATCGCCTCAGGGGAGTGGTTGAACACCGTCTCCGAACTCGTTGTCACGATGCCCAATTGGGTTGTCCTTTCCGGTCGGCACTGCGTGCGTAGTTTACACATTCTTCCGAATTTGTAACTATATGCGTGCTCGGCCGGTAGGGTTCGACGATGCCCTCGGTCACCCGTTTCGGATCTCACGTCGCCCGGGGAGTTCGGCGGTTGGCCGCCGACGCGGCACTGGGCGGCCGGCGCCACGTCCCGCGCCGGATCGACGACCTCGACCCCGCCGCTTTATCGGCGATCATCGGCCGGCCGGTGTCGTCGGTCAGCAGGCTGGACGGCACGTTCGGCACGTCGAGCCGGGCTCGGCTGGCGCTGCGCGGTGCCGACGTACCGGAGTCGGTCTTCGTCAAGATGTCGGCCGACACCGCGGGAATCCGGATGCTGGGGGAACTGGCCGGACTCGGCGAGACCGAGGCGCGCTTCTACCGCGAACTCGCCCCCGAGCTGAGCCGGGGCGTCCCGCGGTCCTACGGGTCGGTCTTCGACCCGCTGACCGGGCGTTTCGTCGTGGTGCTCGAGGACATGGCCGTCTCGGAATGCCTGTTCCCGGACACTCTTCGCCCGCTCGACCCCGGCCAGCTCGCCCAGGTCGTCGAGGTGCTCGCGCATCTGCACGCCACCTTCTGGGGCCGCCTGCCGGAAAAGCCCGGCGGCAGTGGGCGATTCGGGTGGTTGCAGGCGCCGTCGTCGGATCCGGCCAACCTGCTGACACCCTCGGTCATGAAGTTGTCGGCACGCAAGCTCGGGCAGTCAACCTCGATCCCGGTGCAATCCGGCCGCTACCTATGGGAGCACTTCGCCGCCGTCACGGCGATCGTCGACAGCGGCCCGCACACCGTGCTGCACGGTGACAGCCACCCGGGCAATACGTTCTTCCGGGACGGCACAGCGGGCCTGCTGGACTGGCAGGTCGTCCGACGCGGTCATCCGGCGCGCGACCTGGCCTACGCGATCGTGCTGGGCACGCCGGCCCAGGACCGCCACCTGGTGGAGCGCGACCTGCTGGAGACCTATCGCCGCGCGCTGGCGGCCGACGGTGGTCCCGACCTCGACGCTGACGACCTGTGGAGGCGGTACCGGCAAGCGATGGTCCACCCTTACCTGTCCGCGTTGACCACGGCGGGCCTGGGCGGACTGCAGGACGACGACATTGCCCTGGAAGGGCTAGCGCGGGCAGTGACTGCCCTCGGCGAGTTGGAGACCGTCGCCGCGCTGCAGGCTGCGCGCTGAAACTACTTGGCGCAGTTGATCGTCACGTAGGCGATCGGCTGGCTGCCCGCCGAGCCGACGGTGTTGATGTCGGTGACTGTGCACTGCGACAACCCCGCGTTGGGCACACCGTTCTCGTACTGAAGTGTGACGTCGTAGCCGAGGTTGTCGAGGTCGCCGATGGTGGCGGCCGCCGACTCCGAGCCGGGCTCGGGGATGTTCGGCGGATCAGCCAAAGCGGCGGGGGCCAAGGCAATCGACGCGCCGAGACCGGTCAGTAAGGCAGCAGCACAGCGCATTCCAAGCGACATGCCAGGACTGTCGCGGTTGCGCCTTGCGGCGCGGGGAACGCTGGTTGAACGGGCGTCAAACACCAGGTGTCGGGTCATCACCAGTTCCACACAGACATGTCGTTGGGCGCGTAGTTCATGCAGACGTCGGTGGTCTTGGCGGCCACACCCTTGTTGTTGAAGAACAGCTTGGCGTGGTTGGGCCACTGGAACACCAGCGGATCGGAGTAGATGTTGGTTGCCATCTCCTCAGACCAGCCACGGCGGGCCGCTGCGTCCATCGAGTAGAACCAGTGGACGTAGTCCTGGGCGGCCTGCTGAACCTCGGGCGACTTGTTGTTGTAGTCGATCATGTAGCGCTCGTAGTAGACCGGTGTCACGTCGCGCGCGGCCGCCATGATCTGTTCGGCGGTGCACGTCGTGATGATCATGCGGTGCGGAATCGGGTAGTCGTCGGAAGCGTCCGCGGCAGCCGTCGCGGGCAGTGCCACCGCCGCCGCAGCCAGGGCAGCCGCCGCCGCGCCCATGCGCAGAGCCGTGCTCATCGTTGTCATGTTGTACCTCCTTCAGGGCTCGCGCCCACGGACAGCCGATCCGTATCGTCTGCGTCGTCGCGTCGCGGCGACGGCCACTGTTGCGGCAGCGGGCGTTGACGCACCCGTTGCGGCCACCAGAACCACTTGCCCAGCAGCGCGGCGATCGACGGCGTCATGAACGACCGGACGATCAGCGTGTCGAACAGCAGGCCGAGAGCGATCGTGGTCCCGACCTGGCCGCCCACCCGCAGCGGGCTGATCAACATCGAGCCCATGGTGAACGCGAACACCAGGCCGGCCGATGTCACCACCGAACCACTGCCAGCCATTGCCCGGATGATACCGGTGTTGAGTCCGGCATGGATCTCTTCTTTGAACCGTGCGACCAGCAGCAGGTTGTAGTCCGATCCGACCGCAAGCAGGATGATCACGGCCATCGCGAGTACGAGCCAGTGCAGTGGCTGGCCGAGGATGTGCTGCCACAGCAGCACCGACAGCCCGAACGACGCGCCCAGCGACAAGACCACGGTGCCTACGATCACCGCCGCGGCAACGATGCTTCGGGTGATCACCAGCATGATCACGAAGATCAGGCACAGCGCGGCGATGCCGGCGATCAGCAGGTCGTAGTTGGCGCCGTTCTGCATGTCCTTGTAGACCGACGCGGTGCCGCCCATGAAGACCTTGGAACCCTCCAGCGGAGTGCCCTTGATGGCCTCGAACGCGGCGTTCTTGACCTTGTCGATGTGCGAGATGCCTTCCGGCGTCGCGGGGTCACCTTCGTGAGAGATGATGAACCGCACCGCTTTTCCGTCCGGAGAGACGAACATTTTGAGGCCGCGCTTGAAATCGGGATTGTCGAACACTTCCGGCGGCAGGTAGAACGAGTCGTCGTTCTTCGAGGCGTCGAAGGCCTGACCCATCGCGGTCGCGTTGTCCTGCATCGCCTGCATCTGGTCCTGGAAGCCGCTCATCGTCGACTGCATCGTCATCATCGATGCCTTCATGCTCTTCATGGTCGCGATCATCGGCGGCATGACCTGAACCATCTTCGGCATCAGGACATCGAGCCTGTCCATGTCGACGACCAGTGACGCCAGATCGTCACTGAGCGTGTCGATACCGTCGAGGCTGTCGAAGATCGACCGCAACGACCAGCAGATCGGGATGTCGAAGCAGTGCGGCTCCCAGTACAGGTAGTTGCGGATCGGCCGGAAGAAGTCGTCGAAATCGGCCAGGTGGTCCCGGATTTCGTTGGTGTCGGCGACCATCTGCTTGGTCTTGGCCACCATGTCGTGGGTGACGCCCACCATCTGCTTGGTCAGCGCCAGCATGCGTTCCATGGTGTCGATGCTGACCTGCAGCTCGTCACCCATCTTGAGCATGTCCTTCATGCGGTCCTGCAGGTAGGACATGTTCATCGTCTGGTTGGTGCCCGACATGCTGATGATGAAGGGGATCGATGTGTGCTCGATCGGCGTGCCCAGCGGACGGGTGATGGTCTGCACCCGTCCGATACCCGGGATGTGGAAGACACTCTTGGCAACGCGGTCGATCACCAGCATGTCCGACGGGTTGCGCACGTCGTGGTCGGCTTCGATCAGCAGCAGTTCCGGGTTCATCCGCGCCTGCGGGAAATGCCGGTCCGCGGCGGCGTAGCCGATGTTGGCCGGGATGTCCTTGGGCAGGTAGTTACGGTCGTTGTAGTTGGTCGTATACGACGGCAGGGCGAGCAGGCCGACCAGGGCGAGCGCGATCGAGGCGACCAGGATGGGGGCGGGCCAGCGGACCACTGCGGTGCCGACCCGGCGCCACATGTGGGTGTTCATCTTCCGCTTGGGCTCGAAGATCTTTCGGAATCTGCTGCCGATCGCGATGACCGCGGGACCGAAGGTCAGTGCCGCGAACACCACCACGAGCATGCCGATGGCCAGCGGGAAGCCCAGTGACCTGAAGTAGGGCAGCCGGGTGAAATGCAGGCAGAACGTCGCGCCGGCGATGGTCAGGCCCGAGCCCAGGATCACGTGGGCGGTGCCGTGGTACATGGTGTAGAACGCGGTTTCGCGATCTTCGCCGTCGAGTCGGGCCTCGTGGTAGCGCCCGATCAGGAATATCGCGTAGTCGGTGGCCGCGGCGATGGACAGGGTCGCCAGCAGGTTGACCGCGAATGTCGACAGGCCGATGATCTCGGCGTTGCCCAGGAACGCGATGACCCCCCGGGCCGCGGTGAGTTCGAGGAACACCATCACCAGCACCAGGACGGTGGTGACGATCGAGCGGTAGACCAGCATCAACATCACGAAGATGACGCCGATGGTCACCATCTCGACGACCTTGACCGCCGAGTCGCCGACGTTGTGCTGGTCGTGGCTCAGTGCGGTCGGGCCGGTGACGTAGACCTTGATGCCGGCCGGGGGCGGGTTGGCCGTAACGATCTTCTGCACCGCGTCAACCGACTCGTTGGCCAGGCTCTCGCCCTGGTTACCAGCCAGATAAACCTGGACGTAGGCGGCTTTGCCGTCGGCGCTCTGGGAGCCGGCGGCGGTCAGCGGATCGCCCCAGAAATCCTGGATGTGCTCGACGTGCTTGGGATCGTCGCGCAGCTTTTTGATCAGGCCGTCGTAGTACTGGTGGGCTTCGGCGCCCAGCGGCTGATCGCCTTCCAGCAGGATCATCGCGCTGCTGTTGGAGTCGAACTCCTGGAAGTCCTTGCCGACCCGCTTCATCGCTTGCATCGACGGTGCGTCGTCGGGCGCCAGCGACACGGTGTGTTCCTGGCTCACCTGCTCGAGCGGGGGGACCGCGACGCTGAGCACGACGACGAGCCCGACCCAGAAGAGCACGATCGGGATGGCGAAACTCCGGACGAACCGGGGAATCAGCGGGTGCGTTCCGTGTGGGTTGCTCATGCGGACTTCACCAGACAGAAGGTCTGTGCGTTGACCCCCGACGAGGTCTTCTCGTCCTTGAGGACGCCGTCGACCAGGATGCGGCAGCCGATGGTGTCGGTATCACCTTGCGCGACGATGTTGGCGCTGGCCGCGGGGGCGGTGGTGGTCAGGGTGACCGTCCACGGCAGCGTGACATCACGCGCGATCTGGGGCTGGGCATCGAGGTCGAGGTAGTTGACGGTCGCTACCGAGCCCTGCGGGCCGAAAATCTCGTAGGTCACCTGCTTGGGATTGAACGGCTTGGTGTCGTTGGCCAGGCCGCTGCCCGCCCGGGTGAGTTCGGTTTTGCCGAACACTCCGTGCAGCCGGAACACCGAGAACGCCGCGATGGCCACCACGATGAAGATGACCACCGGGATCCACGCGCGTCTAAGTGCCTTGACCATAGATTTCCCCGACGTCAGGACGCCGACACGGGCAACGCGCACAATTCTGCGACGCCGATCGTGAGGGTGTCCGTCAGTCTCATCTCAACCCCGATTTTCTCGCGCCGCGACAGATTAGTCGATTTAACTGAGAGATTAGCTCACTTAACTGATCGGACGATACCCCGCGGTAGCTTCTCCGTGGGATTTCCCTTCCTCATTCGTGCCCGAGGTCACACCGGTCCTCCGGGTGTGATGGGTCGCATCACGCACCGGCGTTGTGGCGCACCGGGTTTCGTCTGCCGCATACGCCATCCGCAGGTGGGCTTCCGCGTAGCTGGTTAGCTGGCCTACAATTCGTCTTCATGAACGTCACGAGGCTTGCCATGGTCGCTGCTGCTGCCCTCGCGGCGCCGATGGTCCTGGCCGGTCCGGCGCACGCCGATCCCGATATCGATTTCGCCAACCAGCTGCATGGTTTCGGGATCTACGGCCCGCGTGACTACAACGCCTGGATCGGCAAGATCACCTGCAAGCGCCTCAACAACGGCCTGGACCGCGACGCGTACCAGTCGGCCAAGTTCATCCTGACCAACCTGCCCAACGGGTCCACCCAGGCGCAGGCCGTGCAGTTCTTGGGCGCGGCGATCAATACCTACTGCCCGGAGCAGATCGGCGTACTGCAACGGGCCGCTGTCCAGTAAGGACTGCTCATGGCCGGGCCGGTCGACCGGACCATCACCGAGGATGTGCCGGGTACACCCGAGGCCGTCCGCGCCCACTATGTCGATCTCGACAACATCAAGGATGTCCACCCGCTGGTGGTAGCGGTGCGCACTCTGCACCGCAGTGACTCCGACGACGGGTACACCCACACCTATCGGGTGTCCGACCGGATCCCGCTAGGCTTCGCGACCCTTCCCATCAGCTACACGGCCACTGTGCGGGTGCCCCGCACCGGCCCGGTCGTCACCGAAGCCCGTCAGTTCCCGCGCGTGCGCCTCGACGGCGTGGTCTCCTTCGAGC
This sequence comes from Mycobacterium sp. DL592, assembly GCF_011694515.1. NCBI lineage: Bacteria > Bacillati > Actinomycetota > Actinomycetes > Mycobacteriales > Mycobacteriaceae > Mycobacterium > Mycobacterium sp. DL592. Next base: position 1,831,640 of record NZ_CP050192.1, read on the forward strand.
CCATCCCGACGGGCACCCGGCTGACCGAGCGCATCCGCATCAGTGCGCCCTGGCCGCTGCTGGGAATGACGGCCAGGCAAGCCGTCGCTGCGCACCGGGAGATGCTGGCCGGAATCCGCCGACGGTTCGAAGCGCGGGGCTAGTCAGCCGGCGGTTTTACCGTTGTCGACGTTGTAGACGGCGCCGTGGATCGTCGACGCGTCATCGCTGGCCAGAAAGGCGATCACCTTGGCGACGTCGCGGGGGTCCATCATTCCGCGGGGTGCGGCGATCCGCATGATCAGGTTCCAGTCGGCGTCGTCGGGGGTGGCGAACTCCGTCACCTGCGGGGTGAGCATCCCGCCGGGACACACCACGTTGACCCGCAGCTGCTCCTTGGTGAACTCCACGGCCAGTGCCCGGGTCAGCCCGACCAGTCCGTGTTTGGCGGCGCAGTAGCCGGCCGAGTAGACCTCACCCTCGACCCCGGCGATCGAGGCCACGTTGACGATGTTGCCGCCGGCCTCCAGCAGATGTGGCAGTGCCGCGCGGCTCAGGTAGAACGGTCCGTTGAGGTTGACCGCCAGGTCGTAGTCCCAATCCTGGTCGGCGACCGACGCGGTGTGGCGCATCTGATGGAAACCCGCGGCGTTGACCAGAACGTCGAGCCTGCCGAAGCGTTCAACACACCCCGCGACGGCATCCCGGCAGGCCTGTGCACTCGTGATGTCGACCGATGCATAGGCGCCGCCCGGGACGGTCTCGAACACTCCTGCCATTCGTTCGGTGTCGCGGGCGATCCCGTAGACCGTGGCGCCCCGTTCGGCGAAGACCTGTGCCACCGCGGCGCCGAGGCCCGACGAAGCTCCGGTCACGAGGGCAACTTTTCCGCTCAGCTGTGTCACGGCCCGACCCTTCCGCCGGGTCTCGAGGCCGGCTACATGTGTACGTTGCGGACGCCTACCGCGTTGCGCAATCCCGAGCAGTTGTAGCACCCGATGCACCCCACGCAGTCGGTGCACCGGGCACAGGCGAGACACGCCAGGCATCGGCGGCATGCGAAGCACGCCGCGCATCCGACGCATTCCCGCATCAGAATGCACAACACGGTGATCAGGCAGCCCGCGATCACCGCACTGCCTGCCGTCGCGACCGACCCGGCGACCACGGCGCTGCCCGCGGTCGCCAGCGACCCGGCAATGGCGGCACTGCCCGCCGTTGCCACCGATCCACCCACTGCGGCGCTGCCCACGGTGGTGATGGACCCGGCCACCGCCGTACTGGTCGTGGTCGCGATCGATCCGGCAGTGGTCCCGGCGTCATCTGTGGCGGTCCGCATGCCGCCAGTATTCCAGCAGCTAGAGCAGCTTTCCGGGGTGCGCCGGGGGTGACTGGGAAAAATTACGCGTACGTGACCATGTGCGTTCTGACAAGGCATCCAGGTCACCACTCGCCTTGAATTGAACCCAAGAGCACCGCCGTCTGGTTGCATCGGCATCCAGGGGGGTATCGCATGCACGGTGCTCGGCCCGGGTCGAGGTGGCCCGCCACGGGGAAGGAGCAGCCATTGCGCGCATCTGACGCAGTATCGCTGAACGGCGCGCGTGTGCCTGCAGCCAGTGGTGTGGCTGTCGAACACGACGCGCAGTTCGAGATCTGGCGTAATGGCGTGCGGCACGGCGCCCTGGCCCACGTCGCCGACTTCGTCGACAACCACTGCGTCCCGCAACTGGCCGGCACCGGCATCGACGTCGCCGCGGACGTCCTCGTTCAGTTCGTCGGCGGCGGGAAGTGCCTGCGATCGACATTCATGTATCTGGGCTGGCTGTGTGGGGCACCGGCCGACGACGCCGCGCTGCGGGCCTCGGCGGGTCTGGAACTGCTGCACGCGTTCGCCCTGCTGCAAGACGACGTCATGGACGACTCGGACATGCGCCGGGGCCAGCCAGCCGCGCACGTCCAGTTCGGTCAGTGGCACCGCCGGCACGGCCTGTCCGGGTCGCAGTACCGGTTCGGCGCTTCGGCCGCGATCCTGCTCTCCGACCTGTGCCTGGTGTGGGCCGAGCAGATGATGCGGGACAGCGGCGTGTCCGCCGATGCGCTGGCGCGGGCCTGGCGCCGCTACGACCTGATGCGCATCGAGCTCGCAGTCGGCCAGTTCGCCGACGTCGCCAACGACTACGGCGCCCTGCCCACCCTGGACCAGGTGCTCGACGTGGCCCGCCGTAAGTCGGGCAACTACACGGTGCGCCGGCCGTTGGAGATCGGCGCCGCGATGTCCGGCCGTGAGGAGTTGATCGACGCGCTGGGTGAGTACGGCAGCGCCGTCGGTGAGGCCTTCCAGCTCCGCGACGACATCCTGGGTGTGTTCGGCTCACCGTCGGTGACGGGAAAGCCCATCGGCGGCGACCTCGCCGAGCGTAAAGCGACCAGCGTCGTCGTGGCCGCCCACCAGATGGCCGACGCGACGATCCGCCGCCAGTTCGTCGAACTGACGAATGCCGAGGAACTCGACACCGCCGACATCGCCCGATGGCGCAACCTGATCGTGGCAACCGGCGCCGTCGAATGGGTCGAGGACCTGATCGACGAGCTCGTCGCGACAGCACAGGATCACGTGTGCGACAACCGAATTGACCCGTGGGTGCAGTCGACGCTGGCCAACATGGCCGCGGCCTGCACCTTGCGAGAGACCTGATGAGAAGGAGTCGATAATGCGTACCGTCCCAGGGGCGACCGATCACGTCGTGGTGGTTGGAGCCGGACTGTCGGGCCTGTCCGCTGCGATGCAGCTGGCCGGGCGCGGCCGATCGGTGACGGTGCTGGAGCGCTACTCGTTCCCCGGCGGGCGGATGGGCCAGGCCGACATTCGCGGATATTCCATCGACACCGGCCCCACCGTGCTGACGATGCCCGACATCATCGAAGAGGCGTTCGCCGCTGTCGGCGCCTCGATGGACGACCACCTGCAGCTGGATCTGGTCGACCCGGCCTACCGGGCGTCGTTCGCCGACGGCTCGTCGCTGGACGTCCACACCGACGCCGCCGCGATGACGGCGGCGATCGAGGACTTCGCCGGCCCGGTCGAGGCAGCCGGCTACCACCGGCTGCGCGACTGGCTCACCGAGCTGTACCGGGTGGAGATGAACGGGTTCATCGCCTCCAACTTCGACTCCCCGTTGTCGCTGCTGACCCCCCAGCTGGCCCGGCTGGCCGCTATCGGAGGTTTCCGTGGCTGGGAGAGGATGGTCAGCAAGTACATCAAAGACGAACGGCTCCAACGGGTTTTCACCTTCCAGGCGCTCTACGCCGGTGTGCCGCCGCAGCATGCGCTGGCCGCCTACGCGGTGATCGCCTACATGGACACCGTCGCAGGGGTGTACTTCCCGCGCGGCGGTATGCGCGCCGTGCCCGAAGCGCTCGCGGCCGCGGCGGCCGAGGCGGGCGTGGAGTTCCGCTACCAGTCCTCGGTGACCTCGTTGGAGAAGTCGGGATCTCGGGTCACCGCGGTGCGCACCGATAATGGCGACCGAATCGCTTGTGACGCAGTGGTTCTCACCACCGAACTGCCGCTGACCTATCAGCTTCTCGGCCGTACCCCGCGCCGTCCGATCAAGATACTGCCCGCTCCGTCGGCCGTCGTCATCCACGCGGGTGTGCCGTCGGTGGGCGACAAGCTGGTGCACCATAACATCAGCTTCGGCCGCCAGTGGGCGAAGACCTTCGACGAGATCATCCGCGACGGCACGCTGATGAGTGACCCGTCCCTGCTGGTGACCAGGCCCACGGCGAGCGACCCCAGTCTGGCCCCGGCCGGACGGGACCTGCTCTACATCCTGGCCCCGGCGCCGAACCTCGAGGCGGGCGTCGTGGACTGGGCATCGGCCGGCGACGCCTACGCCAACCAGGTCGTCGCGAAGGCGGCCGAGCGCCTGCTTCCGGGCTTGGACGATGACGCCGACATCCTCGACGTCGTCACGCCCGCGGATTGGGCACGGCAGGGGATGGCTGCCGGTTCGCCGTTCGCGCTGGCCCACACCTTCTCCCAGACCGGGCCGTTCCGGCCCGCCAACCTCGTGCGCGGTGTCGACAACGCGGTGCTGGCCGGTGGTTCCACCGTCCCCGGCGTCGGTGTGCCCACCGCACTGCTCTCCGGCCGCTTGGCCGCCGATCGGGTCGCCGGACCGGCCGACGAATTCACACGCAAGCGCACCATCACCAGGTCGGGAAGCAGGTAGCGATGATCCACACCGAGTTACACGCCGCGGGGATCGACGACGAGCGGCTCCGCGAGTCCTACCGGTACTGCCGCAAGCTCAACGCCCAGCACGGCCGGACCTACTTCCTGGCCACCCGCCTGCTGGCACCGTCACAGCGCCCGGCCGTGCACGCGCTGTACGGCTTCGCCCGCTACGCCGACGACATCCTCGACGACCTCGAGTCGACGGCCACCACCGCCGAGCGGGAAGCCCGCCTCGACGAGTTGTCGGCCAAGTTCTTCAGCGGCACAGCCGATCCCAGCGAGCCGGTGCTGCCCGCGGTGCTGCACACCGCCCGCACCTACCGCATCCCGCTGGACCTGTTCGACGACTTCCTGACGTCGATGCGGATGGACCTGACCGTCACCGAGTACGCCGACCGGGCCGCGCTGAACCACTACATGCGGGGATCGGCCGAGGTCATCGGGCTGCAGATGCTGCCGATTCTCGGGACGGTCGTGCCGACCGCCGAAGCCGAGCCGTTCGCCGAGGCGCTGGGCCGGGCCTTCCAGCTCACCAACTTCCTGCGTGATGTCGACGAAGACCTGGATCGCAACCGGGTCTACCTGCCTGCCGACGAACTCGCGGCCTTCGGGGTGGACCGGGACCTGCTGAACTGGTGCCACCGCAGCAACCGCACCGATGCGCGGGTCCGCCACGCGTTGGCCGCCCAGCACGAGATCACCCGGGAGATCTACCGGGAGGCCCGTAAGGGCATCGCGCTGCTGGCCCCGCAGTCGCGGCCGTGCGTGACCACCGCGTTCACGTTGTACTCGGAGATCCTCGACCGCATCGAGGCGATCGACTTCGAGGTGTTCAGCCAGCGCGCCACGGTGGGAACCCCCCGTCGGGTGCAGGTGTTCGCGGGCGGCCTGATCCGCGCCCGCCGGGCCAGAAGCTACGGCGCCGCTTGATGGAATTCGCGGGTTTGCGCGCTACGGTGTCGCGCGCCGTCGAATACTGGACCTCGAAGGTGAGCGATCGAAAGGACCCTCAGTGGTAAGTGTCGGCCAGCGCGGACTGCGCCGGGAACAGGTTCCCGGTGCCTTCGACGTCGGTGCCCAGGCTTACGACAAGCTGGTCGGCGCGAATCCGGGCTATCACGACCACCTGCGGATCTCGGCGCGGCGGATGCGTATCGGCGACGGCGGCCGCGGGCTGCGCCTGCTCGACGCCGGCTGTGGCACCGGTGCCTCGACGGCAGCCCTGCTCGAAGCGGCGCCTTACGCCGAGATCGTCGCGGTCGACGCGTCGGCAGGCATGCTCGCCGAGGCGAAAGCCAAGTCGTGGCCGGACACCGTGCGGTTCGTGCACAGCCCCATCGAGGGGATCGCCGAGGCTGGCGTGGAAGGGCCGTTCGACGGGATCCTGGCCGCCTACCTGTTGCGGAATCTGGCCGACCCCGATTCGGTGCTGCGGGCCTTCAAAGCACTGCTGCGGCCCGGGGCGACCTTGGCGGTCCACGAGTACTCGGTGAGCGATTCCCGTGCGGCGAAAGCGATTTGGAATGCCGTGTGCTGGGGCATCATCATCCCGGCCGGCTGGCGGCAGACCGGTGACAGCACGCTGTACCGTCACCTGTGGCGCAGTGTGAACACCTTCGACGGCGCCCGGGACTTCCAGCGCAGGCTCGTCGCGGCGGGGTTCACCGGCGTGCACAGCGAGACCATGCCCGGCTGGCAGCGCGACATCGTGCATACGTTCCTGGCGGACGCCCCGCAATGATCGATCCACGCCGAGTCGCCCACCCGGCGCAGTCCGGGTTGCCGCACGCCAACGCCCTGCCCAACACCCCGCATGTCGTGGTGGTCGGCGCCGGTATCGCCGGTCTTGCCGCCGCCGCCGGTCTGGCCGAACGGGGGGTGTCCGTCGAGGTCCTGGAACGCCAGGACTATCTGGGCGGCCGCGTCGGCGGCTGGACCGAGAAGTTCGACGACGGCACCGAGGTGGCCAACAACCGCGGATTCCACGCCTTCTTCAGGCAGTACTACAACCTGCGCTCGCTGTTGCGGCGCAGCGATCCCGGGCTCGACCGGCTCCGGCCCGTCGAGGACTATCCGCTGGTCGACGGGCACGGTCGTCGCGACACCTTCCGCGGCCTGCCCAAGACGCCGCCGTGGAACGCACTGGTCTTCGCGCTGCGCAGTCCGACGTTCCGGATGCGAGATCTGGTGCGGCTCAACGCTCCCGCGGCCGCGCCGCTGGCCGCGGTCTCGGTGCCCGACATCTACGACCAGCTCGACGACCTCGACGCCGAAACCTTCCTGACGAACATCAACTTCCCGGTGGCGGCCCGGCACCTGGCCTTTGAGGTGTTCGCCCGCAGTTTTTTCGCCCGCCCCGACAAGCTGTCGGCCGCGGAACTGGCGGCGATGTTCCACATCTACTTCCTGGGTTCCAGTGAAGGGCTGGTGTTCGACGTCGCCGAGTCGAACTTCAACACCGCGCTGTGGGAGCCGTTGGGGGAGTACCTGATCGAGCAGGGCGTCCAGTTCCACACCGGCGTGACGGTCGAGTCGGTCAGCCTGGGCGGGCCCAAGACCCTGCAGGTGACGATGTCCGGCGGGAAGAGCATCGACGCCGACGGTGTGGTGCTGGCGACCGATCCGGGCGGTCTGAGGCAGATCGTGGCCGGCTCGCCGGGTCTGGGTGACGAGCGGTGGCGGGAGCAGATTGCCGGTCTGCAGATCGCGCCGCCGTTCGTGGTGCAGCGGCTGTGGCTGGACCGTCCGCTCGAACCCGGGCGCCCGCCGTTTCTGGGTACCGGGGGACTGGAACCCGTCGACAACATCAGCGTCGTCAGCAACTACGAACGCCAAGCCGCGGAATGGGCTCGCGCCCATGGCGGTTCGGTGGTCGAGGTGCACTCGTACTCGGTGGTGGACCCGCCGCCCTTCGACGGTCTCCGGGACAAGATGCTGGCCCGGCTGCATCAGCTCTACCCCGAGACGGCGACCGCCGGAATCGTCAAGGAGACGATGCTGCTGCGCGACGACTGCCCGCTGTTCGCGCCCGGTGCCTTCGCCAACCGGCCCACTGTGCAGACACCGGTTCCCAACCTGATGCTCGCCGGTGACGGGATCCGCATCGACCTGCCGGTAGCCTTGATGGAGCGAGCCGCCACTACCGGATGGACGGCGGCGAACCGGCTGCTGGCCGGGTGGGGGGTCAGCGGGCACACTCTGCATACCGTTCCGGTGCAGGGACGGTCACCGGTCCTGCGCCGCCTGGCAACTCCGAGAAAGGCCCGGGCGTCATGAGTATCACGTCGCGGCTGGCCGCACGGTTCCCCAAAGGTATTCCGCTGCAGGTTGTTCCGAAGCTGGACTGGGCCAACCAGAAGCCGACGTATCAGGACGCCCAGCCCGCGGTGATCGACGCGGCGCTACGGCGTGCCGAACAGCGGCCCAGCGGAAACTGGTTCGTGTTCGCCGCGAGTTCCGACGTGCGCGCCGACAAGCCGTTCGGCACCCGGGTCGGCGGCGTCGAGATCGTGGCCTGGCGTGACGAGCAGGGAGGGCTGCACGTCGGTCCCGCGGCCTGCCCGCACCTGGGGGCCGACTTGGCCACCGGAAGCGTGAACTGCGGTGCGCTGATCTGCCCGTGGCACGGGCTGAAGCTGGAAGGTAAACGCGAATTCGGCTGGAAACCGTTGCCCGCGTTCGACGATGGTGTGCTCGTGTGGATCCGGCTCGACCGGATCGGTGGTGAGGAAGCCCTCGATGCCCCGGTGATTCCGGTGCGCCCGGGGCAGGTCAGCCTGGCTGCGGTGACCAGACTCGAAGGCGTCTGCGAACCCTCGGACATCATCGCCAACCGGCTGGACCCCTGGCACGGCGCATGGTTCCATCCGTATTCGTTCACCCAGCTCGAGGTGCTCAGCGCCCCGCCCGACGACGCCGACGAGGCCGCCGACCGTTTCCTGGTCGCCGTGACATTCCGGATGGGGCGTCTCGGTGTCCCGGTGATCGCGGAGTTCACCACACCGGAGCCGCGCACCATCGTCATGCGGATCGTCGACGGGGAAGGTGCCGGCAGTGTGGTGGAGACGCATGCGACTCCGCTGGGGCCGGGTCCCGACGGCCGGCCTCGCACCGCGGTGATCGAAGCCGTGATCGCCCAGTCCGACCGCACCGGCTTCAAGTACTCGCTTCGGGTCGCGCCGTTGATCACCCCGCTGATGCGGGTGGCGGCGGCCCGTCTGTGGCGCGACGATCTCGCCTACGCAGAACGCCGATTTGCCTTGCGGGACAATTCATCCAGCTAGGCTCCTAGCGTGGCTAAGCGAATAGTGATCTGGGGTACCGGTTTCGTCGGCAAGATGGTCATCCCGGAGGTGCTCGCGCATCCGGAGTTCGAGCTGGTCGGGGTCGGTGTCAGCAACCCGGCCAAGGTCGGTGTCGACGTCGGCGAGATCTGCGGATTGCATGAACCGGTCGGGGTGGCTGCGACCGACGACATCGACGCACTGATCGCGCTGAAACCCGACGCGCTCGTGCACTACGGCCCGACCGCCGCGCACGCCGACGTCAACATCGACGTCATCAGCCGGTTCCTGAGTGCCGGGGTCGACGTGTGCTCGACGGCGATGACACCGTGGGTGTGGCCCAAGATGCACCTCAACCCGCCCAACTGGATCGACCCGATCACCCGGGCCTGCGAAGAGGGCCGATCGTCGTGCTTCACCACCGGCATCGATCCCGGTTTCGCCAACGACTTGTTCCCGATGACGCTGATGGGGCTGTGCTCGCAGGTGCGCCGGGTCCGCGCCTCGGAGTTGCTGGACTACACCAACTACGAGGGTGACTACGAGTTCGAGATGGGCATCGGGCGGGAGCCCGAATTCAAGCCGCTGCTGCAGAACTCCGATGTGCTGGTGTTCGCGTGGGGTGCGACGGTCCCGATGATCGCCTATGCCGCCGGGATCGAACTCGACGAGATCACCACGACCTGGGACAAGTGGGTGACCCCGACCGAGCGCAAGACGGTCAAGGGCGTCATCGAGGCAGGGCACGTGGCGGCCGTGCGGTTCACCATCAACGGCGTATACAAGGGCGAGACCCGCATCCAGCTCGAGCACGTCAATCGGATCGGGCACGACGCGGCACCCGACTGGCCCTCCGGCGAGCAGGACGACGTCTACCGCGTCGATATCGAGGGCACGCCGAGCATCTTCCAGGAGACCGCGTTCCGCTTCACCGACGGATCCGGGCGCGACGCCGCCACGGCGGGCTGCCTGGCCACCGGGCTGCGGGCGCTCAACGCCGTCCCGGCGGTGAACGATCTGTCCCCGGGATGGGTCACACCCCTGGATCTGCCCCTGATCCCGGGCCGCGGCACCATTCGCTGAGTAACGTCCGGGGCGGTCACACCGACAGTTTTGGTGATGACTGACCATACGAAACCGGCCATCGGCCTGTCGGTCGGTGCAACCACCCTGGTTGCGGTGACGTCGGACCGAAGTGTCACGCGCAAACCGGTTCTCACACTTCCCGGTCTGACGGTCACCGACTTCGTCGACCGCGTCGGCGACCCGGTGGGGATCGTCGCGCCCGACGGGTCGGTGCACGCGGCAGAAGCGTTGCTGGCGGACGCTCTGCGGGCACTGGCCTACGAGGCGACCGCCGGTCGGCCACTGCCGGGGGCCGCCGCCGTCACCTACCCCGCGCATTGGCGCCCCCGAGCCGTCGAGGCCCTGCGCCGCGCGCTCGGCCGCCTTCCGGAATGGTCAGCCGGCCAACCCCTGCTGATGCCCGATGCGGCGGCGGCCGCGACCGCGCTACAGGCCGATCCCGGGCTGCCGACGCGCGGCATCGTCGCGTTGTGCGACTTCGGCGGCAGCGGAAGCTCGATCAGCCTGCTCGACGCCGCTGCCGGCTACCGCCCGATTGAGGCGCCACTTCGGCATCTGGACTTCTCCGGTGACCTGATCGACCAGGGTGTGCTGGCCCATGTGGTCGCCGAACTGTCCGCCGGCGGGACGCTCGACGTCACCGGCACGTCGGCCATCGGGTCGCTGACCCGCCTGCGCGCCGACTGCCGGGCCGCAAAAGAACGCCTCTCGACGCTTTCGGTGACGGCGGTGCCCGCCGACCTGCCGGGATTCACCGGCGACGTGCGGCTGACCCGCACCGAACTCGACGACGTGGTGCGCCGCCCGCTGGCCGACGTGGTGTCCGCGGTGCGTGATCTGCTCGACCGCGCCGGGTTGCGGCCTGCCGATCTGGTGGCCGTCGCGTCGGTCGGCGGCTGCGCGGCCACCCCGGTGATCACCACGACGTTGTCCGAGCACCTGCGGGTACCCGTCGTCACCGCGCCCCGCCCGGCGCTCATCCCGGCGATCGGCGCGGCGCTGCGGGCCGCCCGCGGTCCGGCCGACGACAGTCCCACCGCGTTGGCCGCCGCGCCGGTGCTACCGGTGGCGCCGGCCGTCGACCTGGCCCCGCGGACTGGGGCGGGGCTGGCCTGGTCGCAGGCCCCTGATGTGCCCGACCTCGAGTTGCCGACGGCCGAGCCGGCTCCCGTCGTCCGTCCGCAGATCGATTTCGACCACGATCCCGCCGACGCGGTCGAGGTCCCGCAGCCGTGGTACCGGCGGCCATTGCCGGTGGTGGCAGCTGCCCTGCTGGTGATCGTGATGGCCGGGACGGCCGCAGGGGTGGCGCTGCGCAACGACAGCAGCGCTGCCGCACCGGCGCAGCCGACGCCGAGTGTCACCACCACACCTGAGGCCATTCCCACCGTCCAGGCCGTGGCGCCGCCCCCGACGTCTGCGGCACCGGTGCCGCTGCAGGCACCCGTCGAGCAGCCCGCGCCGCGGACCGTCGTACAGGTGCCGGCTCCGGTGACCCAGGTGGTTCAGGCGCCCCCGGTCACCACCGAGGCGCCGCCACCGCCGCCGGTGACCGAGACGTCGACCACGACCGTGGTCACCACCACGGTGTCGACGCCGCCGCCGGTCACCGAGACGGCGACCGTCACCGCACCGCCGGCACAGACTCAGCCGCCGCCGCTGATCCCGACCATCCCGCCGATCCCGACGATTCCCGGTCTGCCGCAGTTCTTCCCGCAGCCCAAGACGTCGGGCTAGGTCCCCCGTTTGGCCAGGACGAGATTGGCCAGCGGGATCGACATCTGTTCGGGCTTGGCGGCCAGGTGAGCCGCGACCCCGGCTTCCAGACGCTCGACGAATTCGGTTGTCCGCGAATCGGTGACGCCGCCGTCCAGCGCCGCGGCCAGGGTGGGGAAGATCGAGGCACGAAGGAACCCAGCCCAATTCGCGCCGAATGCCGTTGCGTCCTTGTCGGTCCGGTACTGCGCCCAGAACCGGTCCTCGGCGTTGAACAGCTCCAGGTGCTCGATCGAGAGGCCCTCGAAACGCCCCGATGGAGCGAACGGCGCGCGAAAGTCCTTCTCGTCGCGGCCCATCGACGGGATCGACATCCGCGCGGCCTCGGCAACGGTGACCAGGCCCTCATCCACCAATTCGTGCAGCACCGTCACGATCGCGTCGAATGCCGCCCGGAACCCCGAGCCGCCGTCGGGCTCGAGGCCTACGGTCAACACCACCAGGCGTCCGCCGGGGGCCAGTTCGCGGCCGCGGAACGCCACGAACTCGTGCCAGTCCTCGGCAGCCTGGCGGGCGTAGGCCCGGCGAGCCTGCTCGTCATGGCTGTAGGAGATCTGCACGTGGTCGGGGATCGGCGTGGGCATCCGGCTCAGCCAGTGCACGGCCCACGAACTCCAGCCCAACGCGATGCTGTCCGAGGGCAGGATCTGGGTGTAGAACGATCGTCCGACGGCGGAGGCGAAGGTCGCGGAATCCTTCTTCAGGTAGCTGTCCTGGTCGTCGGCCAACGTGGCGAACAAGGCGGTGAAGTCGTTGTCGGGGACGTCGGTGTGGGCCACCAGGATGGCATGGTCGGGGCGGGTGCGCCGGCGCACGATCCCGATCGCCGCGCAGATGGGCAGCAGCGAGTTGAACCCGTTGGCCGCGCCGTAGTCGGCGATCGCGATCGGCTGTGGCGCTCTGGGCAGCGGGACCGTCCGGGCCACCTCCTCGAAAAGCTCGATGGCAGAGCGTAATCCGGCGGCCTGCAGCCGTGAGGATGCGGTGTAGGTGGCGCTGTCCATCGGCTGTGGACGCACCACGATGCTGGACTCGGGCACGTCAGGCTCGGCGACGGCGGTGCAACAGCAGCCCGACCACGATGCCCACGACGAGCATCGCGGTCAGCAGCAGCCACATCGGTGACTCCACGGTGATCCACAGAACGTGTACCTGCTGGCGATCGCGGTTCTGGCCGATGAAGACCGCCGCGAGCGCCACCAACAGGATGGCCAGCCAGTAACGCAGCGCGAAACGCTGCACCGCGCCGCCCGAGGGTTTGGTTTCGTCAGGTGACATGGCGACCTCCCGTACTTGCTTCTCAGCAGGTGACGGTAGTCGTCCGACGGTCAATTGTTCGGATAACTCACCCCGGTGAGCTTCTCGGAGATCTGCCAGAGCCGCCGGCAGCCCTCGGCGTCGGTGGCGCGGGGCAGGATCTTGCCCTCCTTGACCCCGCCGCCGACCATCTCCATGAACCCGGTGGGCCCGTAGAACTTGCCGCCCTGGGCGTTCGGGTCGACCGCGGCGTACAGGGTAGGGATGATGCCCTCGTCGACCTCCTGCCACATGAACGGCATGTAGCGCCAGCTGAACTGGTAGAACCGCGCGATCGCGGTCGGCTTGTCGCGCCCGTGTGACGGCCCGCTGATCTGCAGATTGGTCTTGCACAGGCCGGGATGGGCGGCGTTGGACATCAACCCCCAGCCGTGCTGGCGGCTGAGCCGGTCGAGCTCGATGGCGAACATCAGCGTCGCACTCTTGGACTGGGAGTAGGCCGCGTTGGCCGAGTAGCTGCGCTCGAAATTGGGATCGTCGAAGTTGATGCCGCCGAGCCGGGCGGCCAGGCTGCTCAGCGACACGACGCGCGGATTCTGGGCAGCCCGCAGCAGCGGCAGGACGTGGGCGGTGAGGGCGAAATGGCCCAGATGGTTGGCCCCGAACTGGAGCTCGAAGCCGTCGGAGGTGGTGTCACGCTCCGGCGGCTGCATGACGCCGGCGTTGTTGACGAGGATGTCGATCGGGCGGCCTTCGGCGTTGAGCTCCTCGCCGAGGGCGGCGACGCTGGCCAGCGAGGACAGGTCGATGCTCTTCAGGGTCAGCTTCGCGGCGGGGACGGCGGCGCGGATCTCGGCGGCCGCCGCTTCGCCCTTGGCGCGGTTGCGGATCGCCATGATCACGTCCGCGCCGGCGGCGGCGAAGCGCTTGGCCACGCCGAGGCCCAGGCCGCTGTTGGAGCCGGTGACGACGGCGAGTTTTCCGGACAGATCGGGAACGGTGAGGGAGAGGTCAGCCATGCCGGCGACATTAACAGAACACCGGTCTGATAACAATAGAACGGAGGTCTGCTAAATTATGGCCGTGACGCCGACCTTCCAGCGGGCCCGCAGGCCCGAGCAGATGGCCGCCCGGCGCTCGGCCATCCTGGCCGCGGCGCGCGAGGCGCTGGCCGGCGGTGGGATCGACGAGGTCACCCTGCGCGATATCAGCGAGCGGGTCGGCCTAGCCAAGTCGAACGTGCTGCGCTACTTCGAGAGCCGCGAAGCCATCTTCCTGGAGGTGCTCGACGAGGAGTGCCGGTCCTGGCTGGTGGATCTCGAGGCGCGCCTGGGTCGGCCGCGCACTCGGAAGCCCGCTTACGCCAGCGAGATTCGCGTGGCAGACGTCATCGCCGACTCGCTGGTGGAGCGGGCCATGCTGTGCGAGCTGCTGGGCGCGATGGCCGGGGTTCTGGAGCGCAACATCTCCGTCGAGTTCGCCAGGGACTTCAAGGTTCGGGCTGTGCAGACGATCGCCGAGCTTTCCGGTGTCGTCGGCAGGCAGCTGCCGTGGCTGGCCGAGGATTTCCTGGGCTTCATCGGTGAGGGCATTCTGTCGCTGGTAGCGGGCACGTATCCGTTCTCGGTGCCCACCGAGTCCGTGCGTCAGGCGGTCCAGGAGCTCGGCCTTCCCGATCCGGGGTGCCGCTTCGCCGAGGGCCTGCACGCCGGGTTGAGAACCTGGCTGATTGGTGCGGCGGCGCAGAGCCCGGCGTGACACACTTCCGCCCATGAAGGGCACCTGGTCGGTCTCCCGCATCATGGCCGTCTTCGGAATCGTCACCATGCTCGTCGGCGGGATCGGGTTCGCCATCGTGATGGCACTCAACGCGTTCGTCCTCGACGAGTTCGACGCCTACGGCGAGGTGCCGATCCCGGGCTCGGCCCAGATCGAGCTGCCTGCCGGTGAGGTGCAGATCAGCTTCCACACCTCGGTGACCGGGTCGGCCTCGGGAAGTTTCCCGGTGCCGGCGCTGCGCCTGAGCATCATCCCGCCCGAGGGTGCCGCCGATCCGGTGCTCACCGAAAGTCGCGGTGTGACAACGACCGTCAACAGCGACACTCATTTGCGGATCTGGACCGCAAAGGTCCCCACCGCGGGCGTCTACCGGATCACCACCGGCGGCAACGTCAACGGCTATATCGACCCGCGGCTGGCGTTCGGGCACGCGAGTGACTACGGCTATCTGCACTGGGTCTTCGCCGCGATCTTCGGGGTGGGGTTGCTCGACGTGATCCTGTCGCGGGTGTTCAAGCGCATACACAGCGGCAGCCGACCACCCGGTGTGGGGCTCCAGGAGGTGCCCGCCACGCTTGCGGCCGCCGACCCGTTTACCCCGACCGATCAGGGTGTCCGGCTCGAGCAGCTGAAAACCATTGCTGCGTTGCGCGATTCGGGTGCGCTGACCGACGCTGAATTCGAGGCGGAGAAGCGCCGAATACTCAAGGGGTAGGCGTCTACACTCGGCCACGTGAAGGCTGTCAGCTGTGTGCACGGGACCCTGTCGGTAGTCGAGATGGCCGCGCCGCGGCCCGCCGAGGGGCAGCTGGTGCTCGACGTGCACAGCTGCGGCATCTGCGGGTCCGACCTGCACGCCAAGGACCACGGCGACGAGCTGGCCGATGTGCTCGACGAGGTCGGCTACCACGACTGCATCCGCAGCACCACGCCCACGGTGATGGGCCACGAGTTCTCCGGGGAAGTGGCCGAGCGTGGCGCCAAGACCCCGAAGTCGCTCAAGGAAGGCACCCGGGTGGTGTCGTTCCCGATGGTGCGGGGCCACGGCGGCGTGCACCTGACCGGGCTGTCCCCGCTGGCGCCGGGCGGGTACGCCGAACAGGTGCTGGTCGAGGCGGCGATGACGTTTCCGGTGCCCAACGGGCTGTCGATGGACATCGCGGCGCTGACCGAGCCGATGGCGGTGGCCCTGCACGCGGTGCGGCGCAGCGAGATCAAGAAGAGCGACACCGCGATCGTCATCGGCTGCGGGCCGGTGGGGCTGGCGGTGATCTGCCAGCTCAAGGCCGTCGGCGTCGAGACCGTCGTCGCCAGCGACTTCTCGGCGGGCCGGCGTGCCCTGGCCAACCGCTGCGGCGCCGACATCGTGGTGGACCCGAAGGTCGACTCGCCCTACGACAGGGCCGAGGGCAAGGGTGTGGTCACCGACTTCTCCGGTCTGGCCGACCTTGCCGTCGGGTCGATGGAGAAGCTGCGCAAGCTGCCCGGCTGGCAGCATCTGTACCGCGTCGCCGACGCGCTCGGCGCGGCCGGCCCCAAGCGGCAGGTGATCTTCGAATGCGTCGGCGTGCCGGGGATGATCGACGGTGTCATCGGTGCCGCCCCGCTCAACGCCCGGGTGGTCGTCGTCGGCGTGTGCATGAGCGACGACAAGATCCGACCCGCGATGGCCATCGGCAAAGAGATCGACCTGCGGTTCGTATTCGGTTACACGCCACTGGAATTCCGCGACACCCTGCACATGCTGGCCGATGGCAAACTGAACGCCACTCCACTGGTGACCGGCAAGGTGGGACTCGGCGGTGTCGCCGCAGCCTTCGAGGCGCTGGGCGACCCGGAGACCCACGCGAAGATCCTGATCGATCCCCGCAGCGCGGCTACTGCGCCCTAGCTGCCTTTGGCCACCCAGTCGTCGTAGTTCACCAGCTCGTCGCCGATCCGGGTGGTGTCACCGTGACCGGTGTAGACGACGGTGTCGGCGGGCAGCTTGCCCAGCTTGTCCTTGATCGACCCGAGGATCGTCGGGAAGTCGGAGAACGACCGGCCCGTCGCGCCCGGGCCGCCCTGGAACAGGGTGTCGCCGGAGAACACCGCCCCCAGCGCCGGGGCATACAGGCAGGTGGAACCGGGGGAGTGGCCCGGGGTGGCGATGGCGTGTAGCTCGATACCGTCGGCCTTGAGAATCTGGCCGTCCTCGATGGTGCCGAACTGCTTGTCGCCGTGCGTCATTCGCCACAGCATGTCGTCGGCGGGGTTCAGCAGCACCGGGGCGTCGAGGTCCTTGCTGAGCTGCGGGGCGACGGTGATGTGGTCGTTGTGGCCGTGCGTGCACACCACCGCGACGACGTGCCGGTTGCCGACGGCGTCTTCGATGGCCTTCGCGTCGTGGGCGGCGTCGATGACGATGACCTCTTTGTCGTCACCGACGATCCAGATGTTGTTGTCGACTTCCCAACTGCCGCCGTCGAGTTCAAAGGTGCCGTGGGTGACGACGCGCTCGATGCCGCTCACAGGACGACCACCGAGCGCAACACTTCACCGGCGTGCATCTTGTGGAAGGCGTCCTCGATGCCATCGAGGCCGATGCGCTCGGAGACGAACTTCTCTAACGGCAGCCGGCCCTGGCGGTAGAGGCTGATCAGGGTGGGGAAGTCGCGTTCGGGCAGGCAGTCGCCGTACCAGGACGACTTCAGTGCGCCGCCGCGGGAGAAGAAGTCCACCAGCGGCATTTCCAGTTTCATGTCCGGAGTCGGAACACCAACCAGCACAACGGTTCCGGCGAGGTCGCGGGCGTAGAACGCCTGCTTCCAGGTCTCCGGGCGGCCGACGGCGTCGATCACCACGTCGGCGCCGAACCCGTCGGTGAGGTCCTGGATGGTCTCGACCACATCGAACTCTTTTGCGTTGACGGTGTGGGTGGCGCCGAACTCGCGGGCCCAGGCCAGCTTGGTGTTGTCGGTGTCGACAGCGATGATCGTGCGGGCGCCCACCAGGGCCGCACCGGCGATCGCGGCATCTCCGACGCCGCCGCAGCCGATCACGGCGACGGTGTCGTCACGGCCGACGTGGCCGGTGTTGACCGCTGCGCCGAGGCCGGCCATCACGCCGCAGCCGAGCAGCCCGGCCACCGCCGGGTCGGCTTCGGGGTCGACCTTGGTGCACTGGCCTTCGTGGACCAGGGTCTTGTCGGCGAAGGCGCCGATTCCCAGCGCCGGGGTGAGTTCGGTGCCGTCGGTCAGAGTCATCTTCTGGGTGGCGTTGAACGTGTCGAAGCAGTACCAGGGGCGGCCGCGCTTGCAGGCGCGGCACTGGCCGCAGACTGCGCGCCAGTTGAGGATGACGAAGTCGCCGGGCGCGACGTTGGTGACGCCGTCGCCGACGGATTCGACGGTGCCGGCGGCCTCGTGGCCGAGCAGGAAGGGATACTCGTCGTTGATGCCGCCCTCGCGGTAGGTCAGGTCCGTGTGGCAGACACCGCACGCCGTCACGTTGACCACGACCTCGCCCGGACCGGGATCGGGGATGACGATGTCGACGAGCTCGACGGGTTCGCCCTTCTTGCGAGAAATCACACCGCGCACTGTTTGACTCATGAGTCAAACCTTAGCGTGGGGGTGCCGGAATGCCTTATGCGAGTATCGCTGAGCGATACCGCAGGCCCCGGGCACTAGGCTCACCGCTGTGGCTGAGCCCCTCGACCTGATCGCTGACTGGCCGGTACCTGCAGCGTCGGCGGCGGTGGTGGGACCGGCGGGCGTGCTCGCGACCTATGGCGATCTGGCCGCCGAATACCGACTGGCGTCGGTGACCAAACCCCTCGTCGCCCGGGCTGCCCAGGTCGCCGTCGAAGAGGGGGTCGTCGAGCTCGACAGCCCGGCGGGACCGCCGGGCAGCACTGTCCGCCATCTGCTGGCCCACGCCTCGGGGTTGTCGATGCATTCCGCGGAGGTCATGACCGAGCCGGGCAAACGGCGGGTGTACTCGAACTACGGCTTCACCGTGCTGGCCGAAGCGATCGAGCAGAACTCCGGGATCGAGTTCGGGCGCTATCTGGACGAGGCGATCTTCGCGCCGTTGGGGATGGGTTCGTCACGGTTGGCCGAGGGTGCGGTCGCAGCCGGCTACGGCGGGGTGTCGACGGTGGCTGACCTGGCGGTATTCGCCGCTGACCTGCTGGTGCCGCGTACCGTCTCGGCCGAGATGCACGCAGCCGCGACCAGTGTGCAGTTCCCGGGGCTCACGGGTGTGCTGCCGGGGTTCGGCGTGCAGCGGCCCAACGACTGGGGGCTCGGCTTCGAGATCCGGGACGGCAAATCGCCGCACTGGACAGGGTCGGCGAACTCGCCGCGCACGTTCGGGCATTTCGGCCAGACGGGCACGTTCATCTGGGTGGATCCGGACCGCAGCCTGGCGCTGGTGGTTCTGACCGCGCGCGACTTCGACGAGTGGGCCAAACCGTTGTGGCCGGCTTTGTCTGATGAAGTTCTGAGAGAGTACAGCGCCGACTAGCGCAACAGGGGCCTCACAAGGCACAATAAACACGCACGAAACAACTGCATCTTCGGAAACACCAGGTCGTTGGGGAAGACGTCCCTCGTGGAGCCGAAGGAGCAAGGTATGCGTGCGTCGAACCAGTTCGCCGACGCGACGACTGGCGTGGTGTATGTGCACGCCTCGCCCGCGGCGGTGTGCCCACATGTCGAGTGGGCTTTGTCGTCGACCCTGAATGCCAGGGCGAATTTGAAGTGGACCCCGCAGCCGGCCATGCCTGGCCAGTTGCGCGCCGTGACCAACTGGGTTGGTCCGGTGGGCACGGGTGCGCGGTTGGCCAATGCGCTGCGCTCCTGGTCGGTGCTGCGCTTCGAGGTGACCGAGGATCCCAGCGCCGGCGTGGACGGCCAGCGGTACTGCCACACGCCGCAGCTGGGCCTGTGGAGCGGATCGATGAGCGCCAACGGGGACACGATGGTCGGTGAGATGCGCCTGCGTGCACTCATGGCCGCCGGCGCCGACACGTTGGCCTCGGAGCTGGATTCGGTGTTGGGCACCGCATGGGACGACGCGCTCGAGCCCTACCGCGACGGCGGCGACAGCGGTGAAGTGAGCTGGCTGAGCCGGGGAGTCGGCTGAGCCGCGATCAGAACGGCGGCGGCTTGCTGCGTTCAGCGACACGAGCGTCGTTGAGTGCGCGTTCCCGTTTGATGTAGCGGGCCCGATTCTGGGCACGGGTTCGCCGTCGCGTCGGCATCATCAGTGTGCGCGCGTGCGCCGGGTCCACCGCTTGCGGCGGTGGCAGTGGACTGGTCGTCACGTCCCATCGGGGGAACAACATGCGGCTGCCCGGATGGGTCACATAGGTCTGGCCCGTCGGCGAGGTCCACTCGACCGTTCCGTCGGGGAACTGGACGTCTGACCATCCGTTCCAGAATGTCTTGAGCAGGTGCTCTTTTCGGCATGTGCATTTCAGGTTCGACGGATGAGTCGGGCCGATCGGCCAGGGGATGGTGTGGTCGATGTCGCAGAATTCGGCGGGCACGTCGCAGTTCGGGAAACGGCATGTGAGATCACGGAATCGGACGAACTCCGCCAGCGCCGCCGACGGCCGGTACCCGGGCTCGGGTTGGTCGGACGGCTGGCGGATGTGGCGCACTGTGGCGCCCCCGCGGACCAGTTCGGCCAGCAACGGAGTCGGAACTATCCCGCCGCGACCGGTCAGCGTCGCCGTCGGCTTCCGGTCCGGTGGATCGGCAGGGGAGTCGACGGTGTCGACACCGTCGCCCGACATGTTCGGGTCCGGTTCGATCGTGTCGACGTCGGCGTCGGTCACGACATGGATGACGACAGCGGCGGTGCGGCCGTCATCGTCGGCGGCCGGGCAAGCCGGCGATCCGCATTGGCAGGCGAGGTGATCCGCACCGGAGGCCAGCGCGCCGAGTGCGTCGGCCCGCCGTTGCCCGGTGGTCCGCGGGTCGTCGTCGCACACGCCGCGCGCCATCTGCATGAGGCGACGGTCGAGCAGGGCGGCATCCGGTGGCGTACAGACGGCCGCGCAGTGACGTCGAGCCCGGGGTGTCGTGTTGGGCGCCGAACTGGACGTCACGTTCCCGAGCGCGAGACCGGGTCTGGTGAAGGGCGCCGGGGTCGATCTGATCGACCCATGCGTCGATCGCCGTCTCCAGCTTGTAGACCGATAGCACGCCCCAGGACCGGGCGTGCTCGGCGAGGGCAGCGTCGATGCGCTCCAGCGCGGTTGGGTCTTGGATGAGGTCGGTGCGATCGGCGATCACCGAGCACACCCGGTGGCTGATCAGGCCGTCCATGAACAACTGGGCAACCTGTGGCAGGCGGTAGCGCAGCGAGAGGCCCAGGTGCATCTCCCCGGACGCCCGGCCCCGGCTGATGCCCAGGGCCGCGCCGATCTCGGCAGCGGCCGCATCCCACGGATCGCAGGCCCAGTAGGCCCGCTCGTCGTCACCGCATCGGCGGCGCACCAGTTCGCTGATCGCCGCGATGCGCCGGGCCGCGGTCTGCGACTCCTGGCGGGCGAGGTCCTGGATCGCGGAGACGACGGCTGCGTCGCTGGCGGATCGAAGACCACTATCGAACATAAGTTCGAGTATACCGGCGGCCCCGACAAGAATCGGCGGGTCGCGCCTAGCCTGGGCCTATGGTCCAGATTGACGTCGAACGCACCATCGCCGCGCCGCCCGAAGCGGTCTTCGAGTGGCTGGCCGACCCGGCGAACCTCACGACCGCACCCCTGCTGTTGCAGGCCGGCTGGGTCAAAGGCGTCTCTGAGCCGGGTGTGGGCGCGGTGCGGAAGGCGGTCGCTACCGGTATGTGGTTCCGCGAGGAGATCACCGCCTACGACCCGCCGCACAGCTACTCGTACCTGATCATCAGCTCGGTCCCGGCCTTCGACCACGAGGGCGGCACCCTGACATTCACACCGGCGCCCGGCGGAACCCGCGTCCGGTGGGAGTCGCGCTATGCGCATCCGGTGCGTGCCGGTGGAAAGGTCATGGAGGCGCTGACTTCTCGGCTGCTCCCGTGGAACTTCGGCGCAATTCTGCAGGCCTGCGCAACGGCACTGGAACGCTAGGCCGGAACGAAGATCTTCAACGCGCCGGGCACCGCGGAGATCTCGGCGGGAAGCGGGCAGACGTAGTCGCCGTCGGCGTAGGCGTTGATGCCGGGGGATTCGACGGTGATGGTCCTGGCCCGGTCGACGGTGACCTCGTCGAGGTTGACGTGCGTACCCTTGAACACCGTCGGGAACAACCGGATGAGCCTGGTACGTGACGCCGAATGCACCATCGTGATGTCGAGCATCCCGTCAGAGTGGTTGGCGCCCGGGCAGATCTGCATTCCGCCGCCGTAACTCCGGGTGTTTCCGAACGCCGCCAGCGTCAGCCTCGTGTTGATCTCGCGCTGCCCGTCGAGGACTATCCGGAACGGCAACAGTCGCAGCTTCGACAACTCGGCCACCATCGCGACGTTGTAGCGCATCCGCCCGTGCGGCCAACTCATCCGGTTCACCCGATCGCTGACGAGCGAGTCGAAACCTGTTGCGGCAACAGTGCCGAACCACGTGCTGCTGCCGTCGGTGCCCTTGATGAGACCAAGGTCGACTGTCTCGGTGTGCCCTGCCGCGATGATGTCGACGGCGCGTTCGGGATCTGCGGTCGGCAACCGGTACTCCCGGGCATGGTCGTTGCCGGTGCCCGCGGGCACGATTCCCAGCGGAACGTCGGTGCGCGCCAGCGCCTGCAGCGCCAGCCGGATCACCCCGTCGCCGCCGACGACGACCAGTGCATCCGTGCCCCTGCTCAACGCCTCGTCGACCAGTTGCCGGGCATGCGCGGCATCGCGGCCGACGATCGCCACCACGTCGATCCCGAGCTCCTGGAACCGGGCCACCGCCCGTTCCGAGGCGTGCGGCGCATTGCCGTGCCCCGACATCGGGTTCGTCAGCAGCGTGACGGTACCGGTCATGGAATGAGCTTGCCCGGGTTGAGGATTCCGGCCGGATCCACCGCCTGCTTCACCGCGCGCAGCACCTTCACGCCGAGCTCGCCAACCTCGGCGGTCATCCACGGCCGATGGTCGGCCCCCACGGCATGGTGATGGGTGATCGTCGCACCGACACGGGTGATCGCTTCGCAGGCAGCGACTTTCGCGGTCCGCCACTGCTCGGCGACATCCCCGCGCTGCCCGGCCACGACCGTGAAGTACAGCGACGCTCCGGTGGGGTACACATGCGAAATGTGGCACATCACCAGCGCCGGTGTCCCGCTTTCGGCGAGCGAATTGGTCAGTGCCTCGGTCACGGCCGCCTTCAGGTTGGGCACGTTGGCCCAGGTGGTCGCCGTTTCAAGGGTCTCGCAGAGTGCGCCTGCGGCCAGCAGCGAGTCGCGCAGATAAGGCGCGTCGAAGCGGCCGTGCTCCCAGGCGCGGGCCGGGCCTTCGCCCAGCGATGTCCCGCCGTTGGCCTCCAGCACGGCCCGGGTCTCGGCGTGCCGGCTCTCGGCATGCGCGGCGCTGCCCTCGAACACCGTGATGCCCAGGCATCCACCGGTGATGGTCTGCTCACCGATGTTGCCGGTGGTGGCCAGGTTGACGCCCGTCTCGGCCTCGTCGGACAACCGCAGCACGGTCGGGCCGGTGCCGATCTGGGTGACGGCGCGCAGCGCCGCCGCGCCGGTGGTGAAGTCGGGGAATGACCATGCCTCGTAGCGCACGGCCTCCGGAATAGGGTGCACGCGCAGCCGCACCCGGGTGATGACGCCGAAGACACCCTCCGATCCGGAGAACAGCTCGCGCAGGTCCGGCCCGGCCGCCGTCTCCGGTGCCCGGCCCAAGTCCAGCACGCCGACGGGGGTCACCACACGAAGGCCGCGGATCATGTCGTTGAACCGGCCGTACCCAGCCGAGTCCTGTCCCGAGGAGCGGGTGGCCGCGTACCCGCCGATCGTCGCGAAGCGGAAGCTCTGCGGGAAATGTCCGAGTGAGAAGCCCCGCTCGCCCAGCAGTCGCTCCGCGTCCGGCCCGGTGACGCCGGCGCCGAGTTCGGCCTCTTGTGAGGTCTCGTCGAGCGAGTGCAGCTCGTCGAGGCGGCGCAGATCCAGCGACACGACCGAACCGAACTGCCCGCGAATCGGATCCAGACCACCGACCACGCTGGTGCCACCACCGAACGGCACCACCGCGATGCCGTGCTCGGTGCAGTAGGCCAGCACCGCCGCGATCTCGTCCTCGCCGGCAGGCAGCAGCACGGCATCCGGCGCGTCCTGATGAATTTGCTTGCGGCGCAACAGGTCCAGGGTCGACTTGCCGCCCGCGTACAGCAGGCGCTCGCGGCCCGTCCGGATGTAGTCGGCACCGACGATCGCGGCGAGTCCGTCGCGGTCGGTGTCAGGCAGCGACGACTGCCGGATCTGCACCTCGTCGATGCCGGGTGCGGCGATGGTGGTGGTCGTTACGCCGAGGGCCTGTTCGAGCAGGCTGCGAATCCCGTCGGACAGCGGCTTGGCTGCCTGGGGGTCGCCCCAGGCGTTCCACGCCATCGGCGGAATGAGGGTGGTGTGGGCGGCATCGTTGCGCATGCGTTACAGTATTACACATGCTGTCAATCAGTAACGCAGAGTCGGTGGACATCGACGACCGAATCCTTACCGCGGCGGCCAGCTGCCTGCGGGATTACGGCGTGGAACGGGTCACCCTGGCCGAGATCGCCCGCCGGGCCGGCGTGAGCCGCCCGACGATCTACCGGCGCTGGCCCGATACCCGCGCCATCGTGGCGTCACTTCTCACCGACCGGATCACCGGCACCTGGAAGTCGGTTCCCGCGCGCCGGCCGGGTCGCGAAGGCCTCGTGGCCCGCATCGTCGAGGTGGCCCAGCGGCTGCGCGACGACGAGCTGATCGTCTCGGTACTGCGCTCGGCGCCCGACCTGGCGATGGTCTACATCGCAGGCCGGCTCGGCACCAGCCAGCAGATCCTCATCGACCTCGTAGAAGACGAACTGCGAGCCGGCCAGGCCGACGGCAGCGTCCGGGCCGGCGATGTCCGCCAGATGTCGGCGATGGTCCTGCTGATCGCCCAGTCGTCCATTCAGTCGGGCGCGATCGTCGAGACCATCCTCGACGCGCCGGCCCTGGCCGTCGAGCTCGCCCGCGTCCTGAACGGATATCTCGCATGAGTGATCTCACCGCCCTCAACGCCGCTCGCCGCAGCGCCGATCTTGCTGCGCTCGGTGACACCGGACTCGTCGACGTGGTCGTCATCGGCGGCGGCATCACCGGTACCGGCATCGCGTTGGATGCCGCCAGCCGTGGCCTCTCGGTCGTCCTGGTGGAAAAGCACGACCTGGCCTTCGGGACCAGCCGGTGGAGCTCCAAGCTGGTGCACGGCGGGCTGCGCTACCTGGCCACCGGAAACGTCGGCATCGCACGGCGCAGCGCCGTCGAACGCGGAATCCTGATGACCCGCAACGCGCCCCATCTGGTCCACGCCATGCCCCAGCTCGTACCGTTGCTGCCGTCCATGAGCCACGCCCAACGGGCGCTGGTGCGAACGGGATTCGTCGCCGGGGACGCACTGCGTGTGCTCGCCGGTACGAAGTCCTCGACGCTGCCGCGCTCGCGCCGGATCGGCGTCCAGCAGGCCGTGGCGATGGCGCCGACGGTACGCCGCGACGGGCTCGACGGCGCGCTGCTGGCCTACGACGGCCAGCTCATCGACGACGCCCGACTGGTCACCGCCGTCGCCCGTACCGCCGCCCAGCACGGCGCACGGATCCTCACCCGGGTGTCGGCGGAATCCGCCACCGGCGACTCGGTGCGTCTGGTCGACGAGATCACGGGGGAGACCCTGAGCCTGACGGCCCGCACGGTCATCAACGCCACCGGGGTGTGGGCCGGCGAGGTGGACTCGTCGATCAAACTGCGCCCCAGCCGTGGCACGCATCTGGTGTTCGACGCCGCCTCGTTCGGCAATCCCGTTGCAGCCCTGACCATTCCAATCCCCGGCGAGATCAACCGCTTCGTGTTCGCCATGCCCGAACAACTCGGCCGGGTCTACCTGGGCCTGACCGACGAGGACGCGCCAGGGCCGATTCCCGACGAGCCGCAGCCGACCGACGCCGAGGTCACCTTCCTGTTGGACACCGTCAACACCGCCCTGGGCACCGCGCTGGGCGCCGCCGACATCATCGGTGCCTACGCGGGTCTGCGGCCACTCATCGACACCGGCGAAGGCCGGACATCCGATCTGTCCCGTGACCACGCCGTCCTCGAATCGGGGTCCGGGCTGTTCAGTGTGGTGGGCGGCAAGCTGACCGAGTACCGGCACATGGCCGAAGACACATTGGACCGCGCGCTGACGGCCAGGTCGATCGTCGCGGGCCGGTGCCGCACCCGTAATCTGCCGTTGGTCGGGGCACCTGCCAATCCCGTTGCCGCCCTGCGCACCTCGAGTGAGATCCCCGGCTCGCTGGTCGCCCGCTACGGGGCGGAGTCGCCCAACGTCATCGCCTCGGCGCGGTGTGACAGACCGACCGAGCTCGTCACCGATGGCATCGACGTGACCCGGGCCGAGTTCGAGTTCGCCGTGACCCACGAAGGCGCGCTGAGCGCCGACGACATCCTCGATCGGCGCACCCGGATCGGACTGGTCGCCGCCGACCGGGAGCGGGCGCTGCCCGCGGCGCAGGAATTCCTGGCCGCAACCAGCTGAGGGCTACAGCGGGATGTTCTTGTGGCGACCGCGGCGGCCGGGGGCCTCGGCCAGCGCCTGAGTGACCTTGCTGCGGGTGTGTGAGGGGTCGATCTTCTCGTCAACCACGCCGATCTCGATGGCCGAATCCACGCCACCGGCGATCCGCTCGTGCTCGGCGGCCAGCTCCTCGTGCAGCGCATCGCGCTCGTGGTCTTCCGCGGCGGCCAGCTTCTTCTTGTGCAGGATCCCGACGGCGGCCTTGGCGCCCA
Organism: Mycobacterium sp. DL592; assembly: GCF_011694515.1. Lineage (NCBI taxonomy): Bacteria > Bacillati > Actinomycetota > Actinomycetes > Mycobacteriales > Mycobacteriaceae > Mycobacterium > Mycobacterium sp. DL592. The sequence continues at coordinate 1,858,030 of NZ_CP050192.1, forward strand.
TAACGGCGACCTCGGCGTCCGGCCAGGCGAAGACCTTGGTGGCGCCGAGCGACCGCGAGTTCATCGCGATGTAGGCCCCGCCGTAGATCTTTCGGGTCACCAGCGTCACGCGGGGGACGCTGGCCTCACCGAAGGCGTGCAGCAGCTTGGCGCCGCGTCGCACGACACCGCCCCACTCCTGGTCGACACCGGGCAGGTAGCCCGGCACGTCGACGATGACGACCAGCGGGATGCCGAACGCGTCGCACAACCGCACCAGACGTGCTGCCTTCTCGGCACTTTCGGAGTTCAGGCAGCCGCCCAGGCGCAGCGGGTTGTTGGCCAGCACGCCGACGGTGCGACCGGCAAGACGGCCGATGCCGACCACGATGGAGGGAGCCCACTTGCCCTGGAACTCCTCGAACGACGAGTTGCCCTCGTCGTCGGAGTCTAGCAGCGCCTCCACCAACGGATGCACGTCGTAGGCGCGGCGGGGCGACTCCGGCAGCAGCGCGTGCAGGTCGACGTCGCCGGCCTCGGCCTTGCTGCGGTCGAAATGCCCCTGCTGGCTGAACAATCCGACCAGCCGGCGACCACGAGCATAGGCGTCGAGCTCGCTGTCGGCGACGATGTGGCACACACCGGACTTCTTGTGGTGGGTGTCCGGGCCGCCGAGCGAGGCCATGTCCACGTCTTCGCCGGTGACGCTGCGCACCACGTCCGGTCCGGTGACGAACACCCGGCCCTCGCTGGCCATGATGACGACGTCGGTCAGCGCGGGTCCGTAGGCGGCGCCGCCGGCGGCGAAGCCGACGACGACCGAGATCTGCGGGATGTAGCCCGAGGCGCGGATCATCGCCTCGAACACCAGGCCCACCGCGTGCAGCGCGCGTACGCCCTCGGCCAGCCGGGCCCCACCGGAGTGCCAGATGCCCACAATGGGGCTCTGCTCCTCGATGGCCCTGTCGTAGGCGTTGACGATGTGCTGGCAGCCCTCCACGCCCATGGCGCCGCCCATGACCGTGCCGTCGGTGCAGAACGCGATGGTCCGCACACCGTTGACGGTGCCGGATGCGGCCAGCACACCTGAGCGGTCACGCTCGTGCAGCAGCTCGACGGTGTCGTCGTCGAAGAAGGTGCGCAGGCGCAGCAGCGGATCGCGCGGGTCGAGCGATTCGCCGACCGTCTCAGGTGCCATGATCGTCATCCAAATCTCCTTTGTGCGCGCCGGTTGCCGCCAGCGCCTTCGGTTTTCAGTACTTTCCGAAAGCGATCGCGACGTTGTGGCCACCGAATCCGAATGAGTTGTTTACCGCGTATTGGTAGTTGCCTGGCCGGGGTTCTCCGGCCACCACATCCAGATCGATCTCCGGATCGAGGTTGCGCAGGTTGAGCGTGGGCGGGACGACGCCGTCCCGCAGCGCCATGATGGTCAGGATCGACTCCACCGCTCCGACGGCACCGACCGAGTGGCCCAGCGCCGACTTGGGTGCGTAGACCGCAGGGCGGTGCTTGCCCATCGCGTTGTTGATCGCCTTACCTTCCGCCACGTCACCAACCTGAGTGCCCGTCGCGTGTGCGTTGATGTGATCGATGTCGGTGGGTTGCAGCCCCGCGACCTGGATGGCCCGGGTGATCGCCTGTCCTGCCTGATCGCCGGTGGGGTCGGGAGCCACGATGTGGTAGCCGTCCGAGGTGATCCCCGCCCCCATGATGCGGGCCAGGATGTTGGCGCCGCGGGCCTTGGCATGTTCCTCGGTCTCGATCACCATCAGCGCGCCACCCTCGCCGAACACGAAACCGTTGCGATCCCGGTCGAACGGCCGGCAGGCACCGGCGGGATCGTCGTTCGTGGTCGACAAGACGATGCGCATCTGCGCGAATCCGGCAATCGGCACCGCCTCGATCTTGGTCTCGACGCCGCCGCAGACCGCGATATCGGCTTCGCCGAGAACGATCTGCCGCCACGCCTGGGCGATCCCCTCCGAACCCGAAGCACACGCTGAAACCGGAGTGATGACACCGGCTTTGGCTCCGAGCTCCAGGCCCACCGCCGCGGCTGCGGCGTTGGGCATGTACATCTGAACCGCCAACGGCGACACTGCGCGCAGACCCTTCGCGCGCATGCCGTCGTAAGCGAACACCAGCTCCTCGGTCGATCCCATACCGGTTCCGATCGAGACCATCAGCCGACGGGTGTCGACCTCCGGTGATCCGGCGTTCTGCCACACCCGCCGACCCAGGACGGTGGACATCTTCTGCAGGTACGACAACCGACGTAGTTCCACCCGCGTCAGCTCACCGTCGAACTCTTCGACGAGGTGTCCGCCGATCCGGACGGGCAAGTCGTACTTCTCGACGAACTCGTCCTCGAGAAGCCGGATCCCACTTTGCCCGTCCAGCAGCGCCTTCCAGGTGCTGTCGGCGTCAGATGCCAGGGCGGTCGTCATGGCCACGCCAGTGACGACCACATTGGGGAAACTCTTCCCCGTTGACAGTTGTGTCAACCCTGCCATTCTCTGTCGTTCGTCCTTTCCCCCAGGATCAGTAGCGCCCGAAGGCGAGCGCCACGTTGTGTCCTCCGAATCCGAACGAGTTGTTGATCGCGTACTGGTAGTCGCCGTAACGGGGTTCACCCGCAACCACGTCCAGGTTGATTTCCGGATCCGGTGTTTCGTAGTTCAGCGTCGGCGGGATGACACCGTCGCGCAGAGCCAGCACCGTGAGGATCGACTCCAGGGCACCAACCGCACCGATCGAGTGGCCGAGGGCCGACTTCGGTGCGTACACCGCGGCGTGGTCCACACCGGCGACCCGGATGGCGTTGGCCTCGGCGATGTCACCGATCGACGTTGACGTGGCGTGCGCGTTGACGTGGTCGATGTCCTTGGGGGACAAGCCCGCCAACTCCATCGCCCGGGTCATCGCCCGGCCGGCCCGCAGGCCGTCCGGAGCCGGCGCCACCATGTGGTAGGCGTCCGACGTGATGCCCGCACCCAACAGCCGGGCCAGCGGCTTCGCGCCGCGGGCTAGGGCATGCTCCTCGGTCTCGATGATCATGAGCGCACCGGCTTCGCCGAAGACGAATCCGTCGCGATCCTTGTCGAACGGACGGGATGCCCGCTCGGGCTCGTCGTTGCGGGTCGACATCGCGCGCATCATCGAGAACGTTGCGATGGGCAACGCCTCGATGCCGCCTTCGACGCCACCGCAGACCGCGAAATCGGCGTCACCCATGACGATTTGACGCCATGCGTGAGCGATGGCCTCCGACCCCGACGAGCAGGCCGACACCGGCGTGATGACGCCGGCGCGGGCCCCGAGCTCGAGGCCGACGACCGCCGCCGCACCGTTGGGCATGATCATCTGAACGGCGAGCGGGGACACCTTGCGGGGCCCGCCCTCGTTCATCGCGTCGTAGGTTTCGACGATCTTCTCGCCACCACCCAGGCCCGTACCGACGACGACGGCGAAGCGGTCGGGATCGACCTCCGGCTTGCCGGCGGTCTCCCACAGCTGAGCGCTGAGGAACTTCGACATCCGCTGCACGTAGGACATGCGGCGGAAGTCGAGCCGACCCATGTGGTCGTCGACCGGATCCTTGAGGTGCCCACCGATCTTGACCGGCAGATCCCATTTGGTGACGAAGTCGTCCTCGAGAACGCGGATGCCGCTCTCGCCGGCCAACAGACCCTTCCACGTGCTCTCAATGTCGCCCGCGACTGAGGTTGTCGCCGTAACGGCGGTCACCACAACATTGGGGAAACCGCCGTTAGCAGTGGAAGGCTTGGTCACTGTGCGAACTTCTCGCGCAGAGCAGCGGCAGCCTCGGGGTTCTCTTCCTCGAGCTTCTGGATGTAGTTCACGACGTCACCGACGGTGCGAAGGCCGGCCAGATCCTCGTCGGGGATCTTCACGCCGTACTTGTCCTCGGTCTGAACGGCGATTTCGACCATCGACAGCGAGTCGATGTCCAGGTCGTCGACGAAGGACTTCTCGGGGGTCACCTCGGACGGCTCGATACCGGTGACCTCTTCGATGATCTCGGCGAGACCGGCAATGATTTCTTCCTGGCTGGCGGCCACAGTGTGGCTCCCTTCGTAATCGGTTGTTCTACTTGGTAAATCAGTGGGTGTTGATGTGGTTGTCCTGGATCCGGCCCGCGTCTAGAGCTCGGTCAATTCGTCCAGGTCTGCGGGTGTCTTGACGGCGCGCGTCGCAACTCCCCGAAGTTCTCGTTTGGCGATACCGGTCAAGGCGCCCGCGGGCGGGAACTCGACGATCGCCTGCACTGCGAGCTGGCGCAGTGTTTCGGTGCACAGGTCCCAGCGCACGGGGCGGGTCAGCTGTGCGACGAGCTTGTCCATGGCGTCGGCCGCCGATGCGACCGGCTGGCCGTCGGCGTTGGACAGCAGCGTGGTGGTGGGCTCGGAGGTGACCACGTCGGCGGCCGCGGCGGCGTAACCGTCCAGCGCGGAGGCCATGAAGTGGGTGTGGAAGGCGCCTGCGGTGGCCAGCTGGCGCACCCGGGCCTTGGCGGGGGGATCCTCGGCCAGCTTCTCCAGCGCCGCGACGGCACCGGCGGCCACGATCTGCCCGGCGGCATTGCGGTTGGCCGGGATGAGGTCCAGCGCCTCCAGGCGGGCCAGCACCTCGGCCTCGTCGCCGCCCAGGACGGCCGACATGCCGGTGGGCTCCACCGCACAGGCCTTGGCCATCTCGGCGCCGCGGACGGCCGCCAGCTTGACGGCGTCGTCGGGGGAGATGACGCCCGCGATCGCGTACGCGGCGATCTCACCGACCGAGTGACCGGCCACGACGGTCTGCCCGCCGCTGCCATTCCCCGAGTCGCTGCGCTCCTGCCCGCCGGTCAGCGTCCCGCGCTTCACCAGTTCGGCGTTGGCCAGCAGGGTCGCCGCCACGACCAACGGCTGGGTGACCGCGGTGTCGGTGATCTCCTCAGCCGACGCCGTGGTGCCGAGCCGGGCCAGATCCAGACCACTGATCTGCGACCAGGTCGCAATCTGATCGGCAGAACCGGGCAACTCGAGCCATGGCGCGAGCATGCCGGGGGTCTGTGATCCCTGTCCGGGGGCGAGCAAAGCAATCACGTTCTTAAGGGAACACTGTGAAACGGGTTTTGCGCGGTGTAAGAGATTATGAACCTTGTCTTAGGTTTTTGTAGGTTGTCCACAAAAGTGCATGTGATGCGACTCCAATGAGACCATCCCGCGATCTGTGGCCTGGCTCACTTCATGCCGTTGATGCCCACCAGCGCCGGTGTGAGCTGGGCTACAGATCTGTTTGCCATGGTCTGAGGCGACGGCGGGTAGCCGAGCCGCGCGACCGTGGCGGCGACCCGCAGCACGTACGCATCGCGCGGCAGCGTGGGATCCCGGCCGGTGAAATCGGCCACCCGCTTTAGGCGGTACCGGACAGTATTTGGATGAACGAACAGTTTCCGCGCGCAAGCTTCAATCGCACCGCCGCTGTCGAGGTAGGCGTCGAGCGTGTCGGTGAGGGCCGGGCCGGCGTCGGCCAGTGGCCGCATGATCTCGGTGTGCAGCGCGGCGATCGCCGAGGCGTCACCGAGTAGCGCCCGCTCGGGCAGCAGTTCGCGGGCCAGCACCGGCCGCGGCGCCCCGCTCCAGCCGGCGACGGCGTTCATCCCCGAGATCGCCTCGGTGGCGCTGTAATGGGCGGCCGTCAGCATCGCCGCCGTCGGGCCGATGACCACGGGTCCGCTCGAGAACGCCGTCAGCAGCTGGTTGAAGAACTTGTCGGTCGGGGACAACGGCCCCGAGATGATCGCGATCAGCCAGGTGCCGTGCACGTCGGCCAGCGCTCCGCGATCGAAGCGGGCCGCGATCTCGCGGATGTCCTCGCTGGCCAGGTCCTCCCGCCCCGGCGGCGGGGTGCCGACGACCACCGTCGCGGGGGCGTTGGTATCCCAGTTCAGTGCCGCCGACCGGGATAACAGTTCCGGCCCGGCGTCCCCGCGCACGATGGCGTCGACCACGCTGGCCTCCATCCGGCTGTCCCACGAGCCGCGCGCCTCCGCGGCGTCGGCATAGGAGGCCGCGGCCGCGAACGCGAGGTCCCGGCTGTAGCGCAGGATGCCGATGGTCAGGGCGGTGAGCTGCTCGTCGGAGCGGGCCAGCAGCGGCACCACCTCTTCGAAGAATTCCATGGTGACCCGAACCATGTCGACGGTCTGGGCCAGCGCGATGCGGCGGGTGAGGTCCTGCGGGACCAGCTCGAAGGCCTGCGCGGTGTAGCCGACCTGGCTGGCCGGATCGCGCATCCACTCGACGAAGTTCACCACCGCGGCCTGCACCACCAGCTGGACGCTGGCGCGCTGCGAGGCCTCGAGCTCACCGAAGAACGGCAGCCGCTCCTCCATGGCGTGCACGGCCTGGGTGGCCAGCCGCCCGGAGTACTGCTTGAGCCGGCGCAGGGTCGACTCGGGCACGTTGGCCAGAACCGCCAAAGGCAGCGGCGGCGTCGCATCCGGGCGGGGATTGTCAGGCATCCCTAAAAGCTACGCCTCATTTATGGATGTTCCCACCAAAGGCGCGGGGTTTCGCCCGTCGTGAGCGTCGGCTAGGCACTCCCGGGATCGACGTAGGAGACCTGAGCCGCCATCACATCGTCGATCCGGTACTCCCGCGCCGCGGCCACCGCCACCGACGGGTCGATCTCCCCGTCGCGAGCCAGTGCCGTGAGCACCGCCACCACCACCGACTCGGCGTCGGTGTTGAAGTAGCGGCGAGCTGCCGGACGGGTGTCGGAGAATCCGAAGCCGTCGGTCCCCAACGTCACATAGGTGTTGGGAACCCACGGACGGATCTGCTCGGGGACCGCGCGCATCCAGTCCGAGACCGCGACCACCGGCCCGGCGGTATCGGCGAGAACCTGGGTCACATACGGCGTCGCCGCCGGCCGGTCGGGATGGCGCAGCAGGTCCTTCTCGATCGCCACACCGTCGCGGTTGAGCTCACCCCAGCTGGTGACCGACCACACGTCGGCGGCCACATCCCAGCGCTCGGCCAGCAGATCCGCCGCCCGCAGGGCCTCGGGCATCGCCACCCCCGACGACAGGATCTGCGCGACGTTGGAACGCTTCTCGGTGGCCGCGCGGTAGCGGTAGATCCCGCGCAACAGGCCCTCGGGGTCGAAGTTCTCCGGCTCCGGCGGCTGGGCGTAGGGCTCGTTGTAGATCGTCACGTAGAAGTAGATGTTCTCCGGGTTCTCCCCGTACATCCGGGCGAGCCCGCTCTCGACAATGTAGGCGATCTCGTAGGCGAACGCCGGGTCGTAGGCCACCACTGCCGGATTGGTCGAGGCCAGCAACAGCGAGTGCCCGTCGGCGTGCTGCAGGCCTTCGCCTGTCAGCGTGGTGCGGCCGGCGGTCGCCCCGAGCACGAAGCCGCGGGCCATCTGATCGGCCGCCGCCCAGAAACTGTCGCCGGTGCGCTGGAAGCCGAACATCGAATAGAAGATGTAGATCGGGATCATCGGCTCGTTGTGTGTCGCGTACGAGGTGCCGACCGCGATGAACGAGCCCGTGGACCCCGCCTCGTTGATGCCCTCGTGCAGGATCTGCCCGATCTCGGATTCCTTGTACGCCAACATCAACTCGGCGTCGACCGCGGTGTACAGCTGGCCGTTGCGGTTGTAGATCTTCAGGCTCGGGAACCAGGAGTCCATCCCGAACGTGCGTGCCTCGTCGGGGATGATCGGGACGATGCGATGCCCGATCTCCTTGTCCCGCAACAGTTCCTTGAAGGTACGCACGATGGCCATCGTGGTGGCCACCTGCTGGTGGCCGGAGCCCTTCTTGAGCGCCTTGTAGGCATCGCGAGGCGGGAGCTTCAGCACCTTGGACTTGGTGCGCCGTTCCGGCAGGAACCCGCCGAGGGCGCGGCGACGATCCACCAGGTAGCGGATCTCCGGTGCCTCCGGGCCTGGGTGGTAGTACGGCGGCAGATACGGGTCCTCTTCGAGCTGGGCGTCGCTGATCGGGATGCGGATGGCATCGCGGAAGTCCTTGAGGTCCTGCAGCGCAAGCTTTTTCATCTGATGGGTGGCGTTGCGGCCCTGGAAGTGGGCGCCCAGCGAGTACCCCTTGATGGTCTTGGCCAGGATGACCGTCGGCTGGCCCTTGTGCTCCATGGCCGCGCGGTAGGCGGCGTAGACCTTGCGGTAGTCGTGGCCGCCACGCTTGAGATTCCAGATCTCGGCGTCGGACATGTTGGCCACCAGCGCCTTGGTGCGCGGGTCGCGGCCGAAGAAATGGTCGCGGACGTAGGCGCCGTCGTTGGCCTTGTAGGTCTGGAAGTCACCGTCGGGCGTGGTGTTCATCAGGTTGACCAGCGCGCCGTCCTTGTCGGCGTGCAGCAGGGTGTCCCACTCGCGGCCCCACACCACCTTGATGACGTTCCAGCCCGCGCCGCGGAAGAACGACTCCAGCTCCTGGATGATCTTGCCGTTGCCGCGCACCGGGCCGTCGAGGCGTTGCAGGTTGCAGTTGATGACGAAGGTCAGGTTGTCCAGCGCCTCGTTGGCGGCCACCTGGATCAGCCCGCGGCTCTCCGGCTCGTCCATTTCGCCGTCGCCGAGGAATGCCCACACATGCTGGTCCGAGGTGTCCTTGATGCCGCGGTCATGCAGGTAGTGGTTGAACCGGGCCTGATAGATGGCGTTCATCGGGCCCAGGCCCATCGACACCGTCGGAAACTCCCAGAAGTCGGGCATCAGCCGCGGGTGCGGGTAGGACGGCAGGCCGCCGCCGGCATGGCTGTGCTCCTGGCGGAAGCCGTCGAGCTGGTCGGAGCTGAGGCGCCCTTCGAGGAACGCGCGGGCATAGATGCCGGGGGAGGCGTGGCCCTGGATGAACACGTGGTCGCCGCCGCCCGGGTGCGCCTTGCCCCGGAAGAAGTGGTTGAAACCGACCTCGTAGAGGGCGGCGGAGGACGCGTAGGTGGAGATGTGGCCGCCGACGCCGACGCCGGGACGCTGCGCCCGGTGCACCATGATCGCGGCGTTCCACCTGATCCAGGCACGGTAGCGGCGCTCGACGTCCTCATCGCCGGGGAACCAGGGCTCCAGTTCGGTGGGGATGGTGTTGACGTAGTCGCTGGAGGTCAGCGCGGGAATGGCCACCCGCTGCTCACCGGCGCGCTCGAGCATTCGCAGTAGCAGGTAACGGGCCCTTGCCGGGCCGGAGCGCGCCAGCAACTCGTCGAACGACTCGAGCCATTCGGCGGTCTCTTCCCCGTCAATGTCGGGCAGGTAGGACGCGACTCCCTCGCGGATCACTCGCACACGATCAGATTCGGTTGGGCTGTTTGAGTTTTGAGCCAGATCGTGGCGTGCGAACTCGGTGGTCAACATCAGCTCCTTAGTAGCTGGCGCAGGTTTTGCACCCTCTGCCCACTATCGTGCCGCACGCGGGGCAGTACCGACGAGTAGTCGCCGACAGCGACCAGTGAAATTAATGCACCGCGCCGGACCGGGCCATTTGCCGGTAACCTCTCGGCCTGTGCTGATCAGAAAGGCTCGGGGGTTGCGGATCGGCGGTCTGCTGGCCGCCGGCGCCGCGGCGATCGCCATGGGCGTGGTGGGCTGTACGACGGTCAGTGACGGCTCGCCCCGGGTCAACGCGGGCGACGCTCCGGCCTACCGGACCTCGGTGTCGGTGTCGGCATCGCAATCCGCGGAGTCGTCGCGGGCGCGCGAGTCCGAGCGCCAGGCATCGTTGACGACCCAGGCCATGCACGACACGTGCGAGACGCTCTCGACCACCAGCGCCGACGCCATCGACGCGGTCAACGCCTACGTCAGCGCCTTCAATGACGGCGGTGGAAACACCACGGCCACCGAGGGACCGGCGGTCGACGCACTCAATCAGAGTGCGGACGCGGTGGCGGGCAGCATCACCGACGCCATCCCGCCGGACCTGAAGCAGGCCTTCACCGACTGGGTCGACGGTGCCCGCGCAACCGCAAAGGCGATCACCGGCCGGGCCCCGGCAGGGGAGTTCAACACGACGATCGGCGCCCTCAACGACACCAGGTCCAAGGCCTTGAGTCTGTGCGACGCGACGTACTAGTCCCCACCGCGCGGCATGCAATTGCTCGTGTCGTGCGACGATAGCCCTAGACAGCCGACCCTGACGATTTAAGGAGGTCCCGACGGTGGTCGCGGAGGATGGCCCCCCGAACTATGCCCAGAGGCTGGGCATACAGAGGGGTCAGGTCGTTCAGGAGTTGGGCTGGGACGAAGACACCGATGACGACATCCGGTTCGACGTCGAGGACGCCAGCGGTGGCGAACTGCTCGACGAGGACGCCGACGAGGTCGTCGACGTGGTCCTGCTGTGGTGGCGAGACGGGGACGGGGACTTGGTGGACCGGCTGATGGACGCCATCGCGCCGCTGGCCGACGACGGGATCATCTGGGTCCTGACACCCAAGACCGGCAAGCCCGGGCATGTGCTTCCCGCGGAGATCGCCGAATCGGCCCCCACCGCCGGCCTCATGCCGACGTCGTCGGCCAACCTGGGTGACTGGAGCGCCAGCCGGCTGGTGCAACCGAAGTCGAAGGCAGCCGGACGGCATTCGTGACCGCCGCCGTCGGTACCGAGGCGCCGGACTTCACCCTCAAAGACCAGAACGGTCAACCCGTCACGCTCAGTGACTTCCGTGGCCGCAAGAACGTCCTGCTGGTGTTCTTCCCGCTGGCGTTCACCGGAATCTGTCAGGGCGAGCTCGACGGGATTCGCGACCACCTGCCCGTCTACGAGAACGACCACACCGCCACGCTGGCGATCTCGGTGGGCCCGCCGCCCACCCACAAGATCTGGGCCGTCCAAAGCGGCTTCCTGTTCCCCGTGCTGTCCGATTTCTGGCCGCACGGGGCCGTCGCCCAGGCCTACGGCGTGTTCAACGCCGAGGCCGGATATCCCAACCGCGGCACCTTCGCCGTCGACCGTTCCGGGGTGATCAGGTTCTCCGAGTGCAAAGAGCCAGGCGAGGCCCGCGACCAGTCGGTGTGGGCCGACGCGCTGGCCGCGCTGAACGCCTGACCTGGATTTCCCTGCACCCGCGCGGTCCGTGTAACCTGCCCGGGCACGGGCGTGTAGCTCAGTGGTAGAGCTCTGGTTTTACACACCAGCGGTCGGGGGTTCGAAACCCTCCGCGCCCACTCGTGAAATGCACGTGAATGCCGGCACGGACGTGTCTCGTCAGACTGTCGTGAACGGATCGAAGAAGGAGACGCCGCCGAGGCCGGCAGAGGCGTCATACGTCGACCAGGTGGGAATGTCACCGACCGGTGTCAGGATCTTGAAGGCGACTTTGTCGCCCGATGCCGAAGGCAGATCCGCGTAGTAGGTGCCGAATCCGCTGTTGCCGAAGTACGTGTAGTTGAACACAGAGCCGACCGGGGGGACATCGCCGACATCGGTTCCGGTGGTGCCGCTGGTGACCTTGGTGACCAGGATCGCTTGACTGTAGGTGCCGTACATGTCCAGCTGGGTCGCCACGTCGGCGTCGAAGCTTCCCTGCTGAACGCCAGCCGCGTCGTAGATACCGAACTGCTGATAGCCCTGAACCTGAATTTCTCTGGGGGGCAGACCGTTTACGCCACTCGGTTGCAGGTTCGAAGTGGGGAGGAAACTGTAGCCGCCGGGGCCGGGCAACCGCTTGACCGGGGGCAGCGCCGACGCATCGAGAATGTTCAGGGGGAAGGTGCCGATGTTGGACACCGTGCCGTTGTTCACCAGGATCGTCGAAACCTTGTCCCCGAACGGAGAAGGCAGCGATGAATACACGGCGTACGTGCTGTTGTCGGCCTCGTACATGACGTTGAACACCGACCCCACCGGCGGGACGTCACCGGACGCTGTTCCGGCCGTGCCGTCAGTGACCTTGGTGACCAGTATCGCCTCGGTCTTGACGCCCATGACATCCGCGGTGGGGGTGAGGACACCCTCGAAACTCCCCACCGTGTTACCCGACGGGTCACGGTAGTTGAAGACCTCGTGGGCTTGAACCGTTGTGTAGTACGGAAGGAATCCGCTTGTCCCGACGTAAGATTCGCCCGTAGGGTCGGCAGGAGCGATGCTGTATCCGTTTCCGAGGTTGACCGGCCTGTTGTCCACCGTGTGGTCGGCGATGCCCTTGGCCGCGTCGAAGCCGAATGGAATCGAGAGGTCGCCGAACGGCGTGAGAATCTTGAACGCGACTACATCTCCGGATGGAGACGGCATGGCCGAGTAGGACCAGCCGAACCCGCCGATCAGATCGAATCTCGAGATCAACGATCCGACCGGCGGAACCTGACCCGGTCCGGTACCGACATTGGTTCCATCGTTCGAGGTGACCAAGAGTTCGACGTACTTACTGCCCACGTTGAACGGACTACCCGTACTCACAAGGGCGCCAAAGCTTCCCACGTTGTCGTTGGTGACGGGATCGACAACGTTGTACTGCTGCTGTCCCTGAATCAACGTCGGCCCACCCGGCCAGAACGTCCACTGGCCGTAGAACGAGGTGACCAATTCGGTCGAGCTGGGCACCAGGTTGAAACCGTTGAACGGCACCGTCTGGTTCAGTGTCGACACGGTCGGACCCACATGGACCGCGATGGACACGGCGCGAAACGCCGCTTGGGCGACGCCGACCAGAGAAGAGGCGACGGCCACCCAGATCTCCTGAAGGGATGTTTTCGGCGGCAGCGCATAGGGATCCACGGCTGCAGTCTGCGCCGTGGACGTCAACGCCGGCGCTGCCGCTACCGGCGTACTGACTGCGTCGGCAGTGGCCGTGTTGAGCGGCTTCGCCAACCGCCGGTCGCGGGGAGCCGGTGTCGCGGTGGCACCCGGCGTCGAGGGGGTCTGCGCAACGCCGGTGTTCACGCTCGGGCCTGCCGAGTCCGCAGCGGGCGCGTCAACCGGTCTGGCCGCGGCGCTCGGTGCAGGGACTCGGGAAGTCCGCTGTGCGGTGGTGGTACGTCCGGCGCCTTGAGCAGGTCGCGTGCGCGCTGGGCTGTGCGCCGTCGAGCTGCTCGCCGACGGCCCTGCCGCGTCCGGGGATCCGGAGTCGGCCGAGGCGATCGCGCATCCGGCCAATGCCACGGTCCCCACGCCGAGGGCGACCGCCAAGCCGCCCACCCGCCCGATCCAGATTGAAGCCCGCTGTGAAGTGCTCATTGCTCGACACCACTCTTTCAGTTCAGCCGGCCGTCCGGAAGGCGATACGCCTCATACACGTACTCGAGGTCGGTACGGATGCGCTCGGGATCGAGGCCGAACTGGTCGGGGGAGTGCTCATGACGGCTCTTGTAGGCGCGTTGGCGTTCGGCCTGCAGTCGCACCTCTTCCAGAAACTCTGCAGTGGGCTCGATGTCGATGAAGTCGAGAATCCGCGCGATCGTCGGTTCGAGGTTCTGCAGCAGGTCGGTGTAGCGCACGACGCAGAGATTGCGCTCCGGGATGAGGCCCGTTGTCTGTGCCTCGTGGAACGTGCCGAGCATGGCGCAGGAAGCCTGGTAGAGGTTCTCGATCCAGCGCTCCTGATCCTCTTTGCTGGTGCGGTTCCAGACGTCGTAGCCGTTCTCCAGCACCCCGGCCAGCAGCGACATTCCCGACGGGATGACCTCGACGGGATCGCGGATGATGTAGACGAGCTTGCAGTCCGGGTAGCGCTGCAGCACCTCCGGCAGCCGGAAAGCCAGCATGCTGGTTTTCGCCAGGATGCGGTTGCGTCGCTTGTAGATCAGGTTCCGCCGCCAGCAGGCCTCGTAATAACGGAAGAAGCGTTCCCGCTCGTGGTCGGTGGCGTCGGCGATGCCGAAGTTGTGCCGGGACAGGTCGCTGCCCCAAGTATCTTGCCAGGCAAGGAAATACGCCCAGGCAAACGGGCCGTCGAGGGTGCGGAAGAACCAGGCCACGTCGTCTGTCTCGATGCCTCGCAGGCTCGTGTCGTGTACGTCGGAGGGGTGATAGCGCGCTGGCGAGAGCCGGTCCATGCGGGGGACGATGCGGCCGAGCAGCTTTCGCGCCGTGATGGCCGGAAACAACATCTCCCACAGCTCGAAGGAGGCCATCCCGCCCGCGCCGAGCAACAGCCGGTGCAGGAAGGTCGTGCCGCTGCGCGGGTTGCCGACGATGAAGATCGGCCGATCGATGGGCTGCTTGCGGTGGCTCGGGTAGACGAGATGGTCCAAGCCCAGGGTCGCAGCGGAGATGGCCTGGCGTACTTGCAGAAGGAGGAACGCGCCGATCGGACGGGCTCTGAACCCGAAGGTCTGGCTGATGACCCGGTAGAGCCGCAGGTAGTGGTTCACCGCTCCACCCATTCCGCGGCGGCCCCCACGATGGTGAATCCGGCGGCAGCGCTGGCGAGGACCATCGTGTCGCCGGCGTGCACCGAGCCTTGGTTGAGGCGGTAGTCCAACGCCAGCGCCCACGACGTACTGGCGGTGTTGCCGAACAACGAGTGCGTGACGATTCCGGCCTGCGGCCGGGCACCGAGTCCGTTCAGCACCTGCTCCACCATCGACTCGCTGGGCTGGTGAAACACGTAGTGGTCGACGTCCTCCGGCGCCCATCCCACGGTGGACAGTAGGCGCCGCACTTCGCCCGGCACGTGGACGCCGAGCGCGAACAGCTCGGTGGATCTGGAGACGAAGTGACCGTCCACCGGCGCCCGGCACAGGTCATAGTGCTCGGACAGGGTCGTGTGCTGCAACGCCAGCACGCGGGCCCCGCCCGCAGGCAGCAGGTCCCGGGTGACCAGGAGCGCCGCGGCGGCATTGCCGAGCGTCAGTCCCGCCACCCCGACTGAGACGTCTTCGATGGTCTGGAAGTCGTAGCTGACCCGGTCCCGGGTGATTTCTCCGGCGCAGATCAGTGCCGTGTCGATGTCGTCGTGGAGGGCGAAGTAGCCGGCCACGACGTGGAGCGCCTCGATGAGCCCGGCGCAGGCGCATGTGACGTCCATGGCATGCAGGGGTGTCGCGCCCAGCCGTCCGGCGACCTCGGTGGCCGTGGCGGGCTCGAATGCGTCCCGGGCGATCCCGCCGTAGATCAGGAGGTCGACGTCGGTGGCCGCCACCCCGTTCTGATCGAGGCAGGCGGCCGCCGCTCGCGCGGCGAACTCCCCGGGCGACACGGCGATGTCCTCTTCGAGGTACCGCATCTTGCTGTTACATCGGTCGAAGGCATACCGAATGCCGAGCTCGATGGGCGCCCATTCGGCGGCGGTACCGCGAAACGATTCCCGGACCCGGGCCAGCAACTCCTCGTTGTCCACTGCGGTATCAGGAAGTACTACCGCAGGCCTCGAGAGGTGCAGTCGGGGAATCGTCATGAGGCTAACCGTCCTTGTGCGCTTGGTCGGGTGCTTCCTGCATCACAGTAATGCGAATAACCCTCAGCCACCGGACTCTTCGCCCCTCGTTGTCGGCGGGTGTCGTCAGAGGTGCAGCAAAAGGCCTCGTCTGAGACCCATTGGCGCAAGCGGGTTCTCGATGCACTGCCCGAAGCAGGTTGACAGCGTGTCGTCAGGTATCTTCCAGGCTTGCGATCAGCGCTCCGCCCACTCGTGGAATGCACGTGGGCCATCCGACGCCGATGCTTTTCGCGTGTGATCAGAGTCTGGCGCGCTCAGCTGCTGTCAGCGGTCCGCGATCATCCGAAGACGTCAGCCAACGTCACGGTCTGCAGACCGCGGCTGGCGATGATGTCGAGCAGCTGCGCGTATGTGTGTGTGACCGGAGGCAGGTTGGCATGGGCCAGGATGATCTGCTGCGGTTGAAACGACTCGCGCGCGAAGTTGACCAATTGCTCCTCGGTGACCGGCCGCGAGTCGCCGACCGTACCGCTCCACAGCGTGATGGTGCTGTAGCCCTGGTCGGCAGCGACGCGGTCGGTGTCGGGAGTGTGCACTCCGAACGGTGGCCGGAAGTACGGGGCGCCGTCGACGCCATAGGTGTTGCGCAGGAAGTCGGCATTTCGGCGGATCTGGTCGGCGACGGCGTCCAGCCCCAGGGTGGTGATCCGGGGGTGGCTCCAGGTGTGGTTGCCGAGTTGGATCTGCCCCGAGTCCACCATCGGACGCAGCAGCGGGGCGTTGACCGTCCACGACTTGTTGACCCCGTTGGGAAAGAAGGTCAGCCGTACACCGCTGTCGCGGCAGAACGCGGCGTACGCCGCGACCACCTCGCTACTGGTGCCGTCATCGACAGTCAGGGCCAGTTGATTGCCGTCGCCGGGCAGCCGGGTCAGCACCCCCTGTGGCGCCGGCACCCTGGCGCCGAGTTGCCCGCCGTGTGACGGATCGGCGTGGGCGAAGGTCCGGGTTCCGGCGGCCGCGACGACCGACACTGCGATGGCGCGCATCAACGTCCGTCGGTCCACGTGCGACATGGCGACGAGGTTAGGGTCCGTCCCTTACGGGATGCTGAACGACGGGGTAAAACCGCGCTCACGGTCCGCTGGGCAGCGGTGTGGTGCCACCCCCTTCGAGAACCCGGCGATAACCTAGGAGCCACTGCTCACCCATGCCGAAGGACGTCTCATGCCGGATGTGGTGCGGCGGCCCGCGCTCATTCCTCAGGCGGAGCCGGTCGTGGACTGCGGGGTCTACGTTGACGGGCAACGACTGCCCGAGGTGTTCAGCCCACGCATGGCGCGGGACAGAGTTAACACGGTCGGTGCCGGCTTCGTATGGCTCGGTCTACTCGAGCCTGGTCGCGAGCAGATGGAAGCGGTAGCAGACGTGTTCGCGCTGCACCCGTCGGTAGTCGACGATGCGGTGCGTGCCTTTGAGCGGCCTAAGCTCGAACGCCACGGCGACACCCTGATTCTGGTGCTCAAGACCGTGCACTACATTCCCCACGAGACTGCAGCTGTCGGGCAGATCGTCGAAACCGGCGAGATCATGATCTGCGTCGCGCGAGACTTTCTCATCACGAGCCGCCACGGTGACTTCAGCGGCCTGGCTGACTTGCGCACTGAGCTGCAGGCGAACCCGGCCCTACTCGCGCACGGCCCGTACTACGTCATGCAGGCGATTATGCGTAACGTCTTCGAGAGCTATCGGGCGGTGGCGACGCTTATCGAGACTGATATCGACGCCATGCAGGAGGCGATCTTCAGGCCGGGGGCCGCCATCAACGTCGAGGATATCTACCTACTCAAGCGCGAGATGATCGAACTACGAAGGGGAATCGGACCGCTCTCAGAAGTACTGGACCGGCTCGTCACCGCACACCGCGACCTCGTTCCCGGCGGCCTGTGGTACCACCTACGTGACTTGATCACTCTCGAAAGCGAATCTGCTCGACGGCTCAATAGCTTTGACAACATCGTGGGCGACCTGTTGGAGAGTGCTCTGGGGCGGATTGCGTTGCAGCAGAACGACGATATGCGCAAAATATCGGCATGGGGCGCCCTTGGTCTGGTCGTCACCGGGGTCACGGGAATCTATGGCATGCGCTTCGATCACCCGGAACTGCACTGGGCCTGGGGCTATGCCGGGGTACTGATCGCCATGGCAGGAATCTGTGCCTTCCTGTACATGGGCTTCCGACGTAACCGGTGGCTGTAATGCACGATTGGGCTACTACAAGAACATTCAATCCAGCTCGGCGAGTGCCTTACGGGCGGCTTCGAGTTCGGCTTCCAGAACCGCGACCCGGGCGGCCTGCTGGGAGCGGGCCTCCTCGATGACCGCGTCGATCGGTATCGAGAGATCCTCGTGCAGTTCCTTGGCCGCCCGTGAGACGGCGGCGGCTGCGACCGCGAGGCCTTTGGCGAGATAGGTGCTGCCTTGTTTGAGCTCGGCGCGCCATTCGCCGTCGGCGGTGCCGGTGACCGTCAGGGTCAGCTCCAGCGTCTTCGCCTTCTTGCCGGGGCCGCGCTTGGACTGGGCTTTGGGCTCTGCGACGGGTTGTTCGGTGGGGGGCTCGATATCGAACGTGTCGATGGTGGTGGGGGCGGTCATCAACTCAACGGTCATCGGTACGTGATCTCCTCTCGATCGAGCGCCAAGTAGAACACACGTTCGATGCGTGGTTCAACGCGCCGCGCCCACAACACACCGAGAGCCCGCCCGGTGACGTCACGGGCGGGCTCAGGGGTGTGGTGGGATCAGCTACCGGCGAAGCAGCGCTCGTCGCCGTTGTCGTTGATCCAGCAGTTCGGGCTGATGAAGCGAGCGCCCGGGCCGGGCGCATTCAGGACGCAGGTGCCGCCGTCGAGGTGGTAGCCGTAGCCGCAGCCGTCGGCGGCCTGCGCGGCCGGGGCGAACCCCAGGCCCGTGGCCAGGGCGCCGGTGGCGAGAGCGCCGGTGAGAATTCCTGCAGCACGCTTGGTGATCTTGGTAGTCATGTTGTCCTCCGGTTTATTCAGGTTTCTGGTGGGCCGGCCCGGGTTGAGCGCGGCTCGAGATGAATAGTGCGCTGGGCCACACCCGTTGTATGTCCCCCGAAGAGACTGTTCGGAGATGGAATCGCGGGTACTCCGATCGGTGGACGCTGATCGCCGATAGGACTACAGGGCGGGGCGGGTATATCGATCAAATCCATTGCAGGACAAGTTGTTTCAAAAAATATCCCGCCCGGGACCAATGGGCCCGGGCGGGAGTGGGTAAGTGAGGGCGTCGAGTTACGGTGCGTAGCAGCGCTCGTCGCCGTTGTCGTTGATCCAGCAGTTGGGGCTGATGAAGCGGGCATTGGGCGGGGGAACATTGACCACACAGTTGCCGTTGTCGAGGTGGAATCCGATTCCGCAGCCGTCGGCGGCATGGGCGTTGGGGGCGAAGTTCATTCCCGTTGTCACTGCACCAGCAGCGAGCGCTCCTGCGAAAAACGCTGCGGCGCGTTTGGAAATCGATCCAGTCATGTGTGTCCTCCCGGGCTTATCCCCGCTCGGGGTGAGCAGGGCGTGTGACGAGAAAGTTTACGACCGCAGGGATTACGCTGCGCTCGGATTTCGACGAATTCGTAGGATTCACCGGTTCAGGACACCGCCGGTTCACATACAAACAATCCCGCCCGGGCCAGTGGCCCGGGCGGGATGTGTTGGGGAAGTCGGTGGTTCAGTAGCAGCGCTGGTCGCCGTTGTCGTTGATCCAGCAGTTCGGATGGCCCGGGTCGGCTTGGGCGCCGGGGCCGGGCAGATTGACGACGCAGCTGCCGCCGTCGAGGTGGTAGCCGTACCCGCAGCCGTTGGCGGCACTGGCGGTGGGGGCGAAGCCCAGGCCCAGAGCCAGCCCGCCGGCCGCGACGACACCGGCAAACAGCCCTGCGGCGCGCTTTGAAATCTGTGCAGTCATCGTGTCCTCCAAGTCCTGGTCCGCTTCTCGTGAGCGGCTCGAGATGAATACTGCGCCGCCGCAACACCGGCGTCTGTCCACCGAGCGGCCCTCGCGGCGGATGATTCGCGTGTACTGCAATCGGGGGACACCCGCGCGGTCAATACTGGACGGGCGATGAAGGGGGACCGAATGCGGACAGCGATTCATCTGGGCCGAATCGGCGGCCTGGCGATAGCACTGGGCATAGGTGGCGCACTGGCCAGCGGCGCGGGGATTGCGTCGGCGGATTCCACTGACTCCGCGCCGAGTTCATCCTCGGCCGCACACTCGGCACGCCACCAGCGAACCCCGTCGCCACGCGCCACGGTGAAGCCGGCCAGTGCGGCGGCCGCGGCGTCGTCGACGACTGCCACCCCGGCTCGCGACAGCGCAGAGGTGCTGAATGCTGTGCCGCGCAGAGCTTCCCGAGCCACCGGATCATTCGCCTCCAGCCAGCCGGCAGCCCCGGTCGCCCCGGTGGACCAGGCTCCGCTCATCGCCCTGGCCGCGGTCACAGCGTCACCCGTGACGACCAAGGTCGGTTGGGTTACCGGGCCCAACAATGGCACCTCGGCCCGGTTCGGCGTATACGGCACCGATGTCGGCGTCATGTGGGACAACGGCATGACGGGCCAGGACCGACAGGTCCTCATCATCTTCGGAGACACCTTCAGCGGTCCCAACCAGAGCGGGGTGTGGCGCTCGAACGTGCTGCTGCGCACCACCGACCCGATCACCCGGACGTTCGCCACCGGCTCGCTGACCAACCCGTTCGCCGGCTCGCCGCTGAGTTCGACCGGCATGTCAAAGCAGGTGATCCGCGGCAACGCGAGCTATCTGGGTCTGTTCGGCTCGGAGGTGACGATCATCCCGACCGCGGCGATCTCCGTACCCTACGACAACACCTATGGCGCACGGCAATACGTCAACTTCATGTCGGTCCGGTCCTGGGACTTCGGCGGCCAGTGGACGACCAACTACTCGGCGATCGCCTACTCCGACGACAACGGGCAGAACTGGACCGTCGCCCCGCAGACCATCCGCGCCGCCAGCTGGCTGCGGTCCAGCCGGTCATTCATCTACGGAAACCAGAACTTTCAGCAGGGCGCTTACGTCAAACCGCCCGCCGACTCCGCCGACGCCGGGTACGGCTACTCGTTCGGCACCCCGTCGGGGCGGATGGGCTCGGCCTACGTCTCGCGGGTAAAGCAGGATGCCATCCTCGACCTCAGCCAGTACGAGTACTGGAACGGCGCGTCCTGGACGGCCAACGACCCGTCGGCCGCGGTGCCGATCCTGCCGCCGACCACTCAGAACCAGAACGCCGGCGGATTCCTTGGCCAGCTCGGCCTGTTCTTCGGCAGCTGGGTTGCCGGTGTCTTCGGCGTCGGCGGACCCAACGGCCACGTCAGCGAGATGTCGGTGCAGTACAACACCTACCTGAACAAGTACGTGGCGATGTACTCCGACGGGACGGGCACAGTGGTGATGCGGACGGCCGATTCGCCGCAGGGCACCTGGTCGGCAGCCACCCCGCTGGTGAACTCGCTGCAGTATCCCGGCCTGTACGCGCCCATGATGGATCCGTGGTCCACCGGCCAGGACATCTACTGGAACATGTCGCTGTGGGGTGACTACAACGTGGCCCTGATGAAGACCACGCTGGCGTAGGTCAGACCGGCGGGGCGAAGAACTCCAGCGTCAGGCCGATGGTGAAATCCCTCCATCGAAGTCTCACTGAACACGAATCAGCGACACAGCCGGTTCAGCAACAGGCGCGGTGGGCCGTTTCGGTGACGTGCGCATGGGCACTGACGTCGATGCTTCGCACGGCTCCCAGGAACTCGTCGAGGTCGATTCGCTTGCCGCTCAACCACGTTCCGCTCACCTGAGCCGTCTCGGTGAGGGCGGCCGGGTCGACGGTGTAGGGATCGGCGGTCAGTTCGGTGAAGTCGGCGAGCTTGCCGACGGTGATCGAACCGACGAGATCCTCCCGGTGCAATGTCCGCGCGGCGTCGATGGTGTGGGCGCGCAACCCCTGCTCCAGCGAGATCGCCTGATCCGCCCCGTGGACAGTGCCCGCCCTGGTGCGCCGCGACACCGCAGTCTGGATGTTCAGCACCGGTGTCGGCGGCGACACCGATCCGTCGTTGTGCAGCGACACCACCGCCCCGGCGGCCACCGCGTCACCGAACGCCTGCCAGCGGCTGCCGTGCTCGTGGTCGAACAGCTTGCCGTCCAACAGATCTCCCCAGTAGTAGTACTGGAACGGCGCCATCGAGACGTACACCCCCAGCGCGGCGGCCCGCTCGAACTGGGCCCGGGTGCCCGCGCCAAGATGCTCCAGCCGCCAACGATGGTCGGTGCCGATCAGGTTGTGCCGGTGCAACGCCGCCTCGTAGGCGTCGAGCGCCAGCTCGATCGCAAGGTCCCCGTTGGCGTGGAAGGACATCTGCCAGCCGGCCGGCGCGGCCTTGTCCAGGATGGCGTCGAGCTGCTCACGGGTGTAGTTCATCGACCGCGCCCCGCCGGCCACCGCGGGGTCGATACCGGCGTCGGCGGTGGTCGAGTTGCTCAGGTAGGGAAACGAGATCGCGATGTTGCCGATCCACGGCGAGCCGTCGGTCCACAACTTGACGCCGCGCTTGACCAGCAGGGCCTCACCGGCCGCGAAGCTCTCCGGCTCGGCGTAGGCGTCTGAGGTCGACATCTCCCACATGCTGACTCGTAGTGGACACGACGGCGCCGCGGCCAGCGCCTCGTAGGCGGTCTTGATCTTGCGGTCGTAGGTCATGTCGGAGGTGGATGTGTAGCCCCCGCGTGCCATCGACGCGTAGTACTGCGCCGCGCTGACCAGGGGATTGCCGCCCAGTTCGGCCAGCACCGGCGCGGCGATCGCCATGATCGCGGCCGTTTCGAAGCCCTGGCCGTTGAGGCTGCCGTCGGCGTTTCGGCCGTAGTGGGCACCGGCCGGATCCGGCGGCGGGCTGACATCCCAGCCGTTGCGCTTCATCACCGCGGTGTCGAAATACGCGCCATGCCCCGAGTTGTCGGTGATCACCGCGACCCGCTCGCCGAACATCCGGTCGAGTTCGTCGGCCTTCGGGGAGGGCCGGCCGTGCAGAAGAGCGTCGAAACCGGCGAACAGCAGTGGTGTCGCCGGATCGGTCGCGGTGATCGCCTCGGCGATGATCGCTTCCACGTCCGCCCAGGTCGGTGCGACCCACGGCGCGATCGAGCGGGCCGGTGGCTGGGTGGCCACCCCGCTCATCACCGGATGGCTGTGCGGTTCGACGAACCCGGGCAGCAGCGCAGCCACCCCAGTGTCGATCACCTCGGCATCCGGGCACGCCGCCCGGCATTCGACCAACGTGCCGACCGCGGCGATGCGGCCGTCGGTGACGGCCACGGCCTCAGCGCGCGGCCGTGCCGAATCCATCGTGATCACGGTGCCTGCCGTCAGAATCTGGCTGGACATGGTTCCCCCTCGGTGTTGTTCAGACGACGCGTTTCCCCAACCGGGCACGAGCCCGCATATCCCACAGATACAGCTGATAGCCCAGAATCCAGGCCCGCTGCGGGATCAGCACATCGGCCAATCGCAGGGCGCTCAGCAGCCACTCGAAGCGGCGCTGCTGGCTCGCGCCCCACGGCAGCTTCATCATGCTGCGGAACTCCGCGGGCAGAAATCCGGTCGTGGCGAACAGGTTGAAGCGGCCCACCGTCGCTCGTACCGGCCACGGCAGGAACTCCATGGCCGCGACACCCTTGAGGTGCTCGCGTACCGGCGGGTCGATGGACAGCTCGTCGAGCGAGCGCTTCCAGTACTCCTCGAACGCCGGCCGGTCAGCCGGCCACATCGAGTCACCCACCTGAAGCGTGGTGCCCAGACGTCTGGCGTCGGCGTACACCGCGTCAGCCGCCGCATCGTCGAGCGGGCCGTGCAGGAACTCGTGCTGATCGACGTAGTAGCGGTACAGGCACGCCGCCACCCACAGCTGCAGCTTCGGGTCGAATGCGCGGTAGGAAACCGGGCTGTCCGGGCCGGAGCGCACCTGGGCATGCGCGGTGTCCACCGCCACCCGGATCAGGGCGCGGTCGGCGTCGGTGCCGATCGTCGCCGCGGCCAGATAGGTGCTGGTGGTCCTGGCCCGCTTGATCGGATGCTTGTAGACGTTGCCGCTGTCGACGGGACTCTCCAGCACGCCGTAGCCCACTCCGGGATGAGCGAGCTGCATGACGACATTGGCGGCGGGCAGCAACACCGCGGCCGGGTTGAGCAGGTCGGCAACCCGCGTCGGGTGTCGCGTCATCGCGCCCTCATGGGGGCAGTACACCACGTGTGAGAGAGTGCCGGAGTGTTTGTGCGCAGACCGTGGCGGGCCACCGGAATCGTGCTCGGCCAACTGGCCGACGTCGCGTTCGCCGACCCGCAGCGCTACCATCCGGTCGCGGGGTTCGGTTGGTGCGCAGCCGCACTCGAATCCAGCACCTACCGCGACAGCCGCGCCGCAGGCACCGTGCACGTGGCTGTTCTGCTGGGTGGTCTGACGCTCGTGGGCGCGGCGGTACAGCGCGGTGCGCGCGGTGGTCCCGCGCTGGGCGCGGTGACCGCCGCGGCGACCTGGGTGGCACTCGGCGGGACGACGCTGGCCCGCACCGGGACGCGACTGGCCGATCTGCTCGACGCCGGTGACCTCGACGGTGCCCGTGACCTGCTGCCGTCGCTGTGCGGGCGCGACCCCTCGGTGCTCGACTCCGACGGGCTGGCCCGTGCGGCGCTGGAGTCGGTGGCCGAGAACACCTCTGACGCCCATGTCGCCCCGCTACTGTGGGCCGCGCTGGGGGGAGTACCGGGGGTGCTGCTGTACCGCGGCGCCAACACGCTCGACGCGATGATCGGCAACAGGTCACCGCGCTACGCCCGATTCGGTTGGGCCGCAGCACGATTGGACGATGCCGCCAACTATGTCGCGGCCCGGCTAGCCGGTGTGCTGGTGGTGCTGTGCGCACCTGCCGTCGGCGGCTCGCCCGCGGGTGCGCTGCGGGCGTGGCGCCACGACGCCGCCCGCCACCCCAGCCCGAACGCCGGGGTGGTGGAGGCGACGTTCGCCGGGGCGCTGGGGGTGCGATTGGGCGGGCCGACACAGTACCGGCACGAGCTGGAGATCCGTCCTACACTCGGCGACGGTCGGGTGCCCGGGGTCGAAGACCTGCGCCGGTCGGTGACGCTCTCGCGGGTGGTGCAGGTGGCCGCGGCGGGGGTGGCCGTCGGGCTCAGCGCCGCCGGCCGTAACGGTCGGCGAGCTTGTCCTCGACGGTGAGCGGCGCAGACGGTGTGGTGGCCGCGGCCGCGGACGCTTCGGCGTCGCGGCGGCGGGCCTTGACCTCGCTGTAGATGAAGTAGCCCAGGCCGATCGGCGCAACGATGCCGAACGCGATCCACTGAATCCCGTACGACAGGAACGGCCCGGCGTCCAGATGCGGTAGCTCGGCGACACCGAGGACCCCGGGCTGATTCTCGGTCAGCTGCAGATACGAGCCCGCCAGCGGAACCCGGGTCGCGGCCGACACCGCGCGGGTGTCGACCGCATACACCTGGGTGACGCCGTTCTCGGTGAACGCCGGCTTGTCCGGCGGCGCGGTCTCGGAATCCCGCAGGCGGGCGGTGATCGACACGGTGCCGCCGGGCGCAGGCGGGATCGCGGGTACCGCGGTGCCTTGCACCGGGCGGAGGTAACCGCGGTCGACCAGCACGGTGGGGCCGCCGTCGACGGCGAACGGCACCAGCACCTCGTAGGCCGGCTCGCCGCCCACCACCCGCAGCCGCGCCACCACCTGGGCGTCGGTCAGGTAGCGCCCGGTCGCGGTGACCTGTCGCCACTGGGCGTCGGGCGCCGACGAATTCTGTTGCGGAAGAAACGTTTTCACCGGTACCGGAGCCGCCGTCAGCGACGACTGGATCTGCTGGTTCTCCCGCTCGGTCTTGGTGTTCTTGCCCAGCTGCCACGGGGCCAGCACCGTGAAGCACAGGTAAGCGAAGGCCACCACCACCAGGCCCAGTGCCCACCAGCCCGGCTTCAGCAGGAACGACCACCGCTTCATCTAGCCGGCCAGACCCTCGGCGGCCAGTTGCTCGTCGACCCAGGCATGCAGTCCCGGCAGCGACGCCGCGATGACGGTGAACGTCTCCTCGAAATCGGCGTGCGTGCCGTAATACGGGTCTTCGACGTCGAGAGCGTGCGCGCCGGAGCGGGGATCGAAGGCCCGCAGCATCCGCAACCGCTCGGGTTCCACCCCGAGGTCGGTGAGGAAGCGCAGGTGATTGCGGCCCATCGCGATCACCAGGTCGGCACTGAGATGGACGTCGGCGAGCTTGGCCGCCCGATGCTCGGTGGGGTAGCCGTGCTGGCGCAGGACGGCGTTCGTGCGGGCATCGGCCCCTTCACCGGCGTGCCAGTGCCCGGTCCCGGCGCTGCTCACCCGCACCACGTCGGCCAGGCCGCGCTCGGCGATCTGGTGGGCGAACATCTTCTCGGCCATCGGCGACCGGCAGATGTTGCCTGAGCAGACGAACGTGACATGCAGCAATTCCGAGGTCTCAGACACCGAGCACCTCACGCAGCGCAGCGACGGAGCTGACGTGGGCGGCCGCGGCGGCCGCCGTCTCGGGATCGGCGAAGTCTTCTGCGCCGTAACCCCAGCCGACCACGATGGTGTCGATGCCGTGTTCGGCCGCGCCCTCCACGTCATGGGCGCGGTCGCCGACCATCACCACCTGCGGCGGCAGGGGCTGTAGCTGGCTCAGCGCGTGCGCCACCACCTCGGCCTTACTGGAGCGGCTTCCGTCGACGCTGGCGCCGGCGATCACGTCGAACGCCTCGGCAAGACCGAAGTGCTCGAGGATCCGCCGCGCGGTGGGTTCGGCCTTCGAGGTGGCCACCGCCAACCGCACGCCGGCGGCCCGCAGGTCGTCGAGCAGCTGCGGAATGCCGTCGAACAGGCTGTTCATCGCCCAGCCGCGAGTGGTGTAGTCGGCCCGGTAGGCGGCCATCGCGTCGTCGGCCCGCTCGCCGAGCCCCATACCCGTCAGGGTCTGGTGCATCGGGGGACCGACGATCCGGCCCGCCAGGTCGCCGCCGGGGACCTCAGCGCCCACGGCCGCCAGCGCATGCCGGAAGCTGGCGACGATGCCGTCCGCGGAATCGGTCAGGGTGCCGTCGAGATCGAAGATCACCAACTGCGGGCGGGTAGCGGAGGCCGTGCGGGTCACGCCCCCATTGTCCCTGATCGCCCGGCGGTACTGTGCTTGGCGTGGTGGACGCGGTGGAGATGTCGAGATGAGCGCACGACTCGCCGAGATCATCGCTGTGCTGGACGTGGCCTACCCGGCCAGCCTGGCCCACAGCTGGGACTCGGTCGGCCTGGTGTGCGGTGACCCCGATGACGTCATCGACTCCGTCACGGTGGCCGTGGACGCCACCGCCGAGGTGGTCGCGACGGTCGGGCAGCGCGGGCTGCTGCTGGCCCACCACCCGCTGTTGCTGCGCGGCGTGGACACGGTGGCCGCCAGCACCCCGAAAGGTGCGTTGATCCACCAGTTGATCCGCGCCGGCTCCGCCTTGTTCACCGCCCACACCAACGCCGATGCGGCCGACCCCGGGGTGTCCGACGCCCTGGCAGACGTGCTTGGGTTGACCGTCGAGGGCGTCCTGGAGCCGGCGGCTCGGCCCGACACCGACAAATGGGCGATCCTGGTGCCACCAGAGCACTCCGAGGCGCTGCGGGCAGCGCTCTTCGCGGCCGGCGCCGCACCGGCGATCGACACGGCCGGGACGGTGCAGGACCGCGTTGAGGTGGTGGCTCCGGCGCGGTTGCGGGCTGAGATCCTGGCCGCCGTGCGTGCCGCCTACCCCGGGGAGGAGCCGGCGTTCGAAGTGGTGAGCCTGGCTGCGCTGCCGGCCGGTGTGGGCATCGGCCGGATCGGCAGCCTCGCCGAGCCGCTGCGGTTCGCCGACTTCGTCGCCCGGGTGGAGGCGGTGCTGCCGCAGACCACCTGGGGTGTGCGCGGCTCTGGCGACCCGGATGCCCCGGTGTCGCGGGTGGCGGTCTGCGGCGGAGCCGGTGACTCACTGCTCGGGGTGGCCTCGGCCGCCGGCGTGGACGCCTACGTCACCTCCGATCTGCGGCACCATCCCGCCGACGAATACCGGCGGGCCGGGGGGCCGGCGCTGGTCGACGTCGCGCACTGGGCCGGCGAATACCCGTGGTGCGCTCAGGCCGCCGACTTGCTGGGCTCGTATTTCGGCCCGGCGCTGCCGGTCGCCGTCAGCGGCATCCGTACCGACCCGTGGAACATCGAGCATCAACCCCCGAAAGGCAAGCTGTGAAAGCTGAAGTGACACAGCAGCGTTCGCTGCTGGAGCTGGCAGAGCTGGACGCCGAGCTGACCCGTACCGACCATCGCGCGGCCCATCTGCCCGAGCAGCAGGCCTACGAGCAGGTACTGGCCGAGCACCGGGCCGCCAGTGACCATCTCGCCGCCCTGGTCATCGCGATCGAGGACCTCGACGCGCAGGTGGCCCGGTTCGAGTCCGAGATCGACGGCGTGCGCCAGCGCGAGGAGCGCGACCGCGGGCTGCTCGATTCCGGCACCGTCAACCCCAAACAGCTCGAAGAGCTCTCGCATGAGCTGCAGACTCTCGAGCGCAGGCAGGCCAGCCTGGAGGACTCCCTGCTGGAGGTGATGGAGCGCCGCGAACAACTGGTGGCCGAGCGGTCCACCGCCGAGGTGAAACTCGAAGCGCTGCAGCACGATCTGGCCACCGCGGAGGCAGGGCGCGACGAAGCGCTCGGCGACGTCGACAAGGTGCGCGCCGCGAACGCGTCACGCCGCGCCGACGTGGTGGCAGGCCTGGACGCCGCGCTGGCGCAGCTCTACGAACGTCAGCGCAAGTCATCGGGAATCGGTGCGGCCCGGCTGCTCGGCGGCCGGTGCGGGGCCTGCAGTATCGAGATCGACCGCGGCGAGCTGGCCCGGATTTCGGCGGCCGCCGACGACGAGGTGCTGCGCTGCCCGGAATGCGGGGCAATCCTGTTGCGTATCAACGGGTTCAGCCGGTGAGAGTAGTCGTCGAGGCCGACGGCGGATCGCGCGGCAACCCCGGCCCGGCCGGCTACGGCGTGGTGGTGTGGTCGGCCGACCGTCAGCAGGTGCTCGCCGAGCACGGCAGCGCGATCGGTGTGGCGACCAACAACGTCGCCGAATACCGCGGTCTGATCGCAGGGCTGGAGGAGGCCCGCAGGCTGGGCGCTACCGACGTAGCGGTGGCGATGGACTCCAAACTGGTCATCGAGCAGATGGCCGGGCGCTGGAAGGTCAAGCACGCCGCGATGGCCGAGCTGCATCAGCAGGCCCGCGCCCTGGCGTCGACGTTCGACTCGGTGAGCTACGAGTGGATCCCGCGCGAACGCAACGCCTATGCCGACCGGCTGGCCAACGAGGCGATGGACCAGCCCGCCTCGATCGCCGACCCGCCAGCGGGGGCGGTGGCCGTGCCGCCCGCGGCCTGGACCGGCAACCGTGGCGAGCCCACCCGCTTCCTGCTGCTGCGCCACGGCCAGACCGAACTGTCGGTCGCCCGCCGCTACTCGGGCCGCGGCAACCCCGAACTGACCGAGACCGGCCGCGGGCAGGCTGAGGCGGCCGCCCGGTATCTGGGCGAGCGCGGCGGCGTGACCGCGGTGGTGTCCTCACCCCTGCAGCGCTGCGTGCAGACGGCCACCGCGGCGGCGTCCGCGCTGGGGCTGCAGGTGGCCATCGACGAGGACCTGATCGAGACGGACTTCGGCGCGTGGGAAGGCCTGACCTTCACCGAAGCCGCCGACCGTGACCCCGGCCTGCACGGCCAGTGGCTGCGCGACACCAGCCTGCGACCGCCCGGCGGGGAGAGCTTCGACGACGTCGCCCACCGGGTGCGTCGCGCCCAGGACCGCATCATCGCCGCTCATCCCGGCCAGACCGTCCTGGTCGTCTCGCATGTGACGCCGATCAAGACGATGCTGCGGCTGGCGCTGGACGCCGGGGCGAGCATCCTGCACCGTCTGCACCTGGACCTGGCCTCGCTGAGCATCGCGGAGTTCTATCCCGACGGCGGCTCGTCGGTCCGGTTGGTGAACCAGACGTCCTATCTGGGCTGAGCACTACGACCGCAGGTGAACCCGCTCGCCGTGGGCGCCGAACAGGATGATGGCCTCCACGGCGGAGTCGACGGCACCGAACCAGTGCGGGGTCCAGGTGCTGAACTCCACCGCCTCGCCGGGGTCGATGACGAAGTGCTGCTCGCCGAGGATCAACTGGAGCCGGCCGGACAGCACGTAGAGCCACTCGTGGCCCTCATGGGTCGGCAGTTCGGACGGAGGTGTTCGACGGCGGGCACTGATCCGGATCTTGAAGGCCTGCAGGCCCGCCGCGCCGCCGTGGCGGGTCAGCGGCCAGTACGTCACCAGGCCGCGGGTCTGCGCCGGGGCCCGCACCCGTGGGTCGGTGGCCTGCGACGGGCCCAGCAGTTCGTCGGTGCTGACCGACAGCGCGGCGGCCAGCCGGGGGAGATGGTCGAGGGCCAGCCGCCGTTTACCCGACTCGAGCCGGCTCAGAGTGGAGACGTCGATACCGGCGCGGGTGGCCACCTCCTCGAGGGTCAGCCCCATCCGGTTGCGCAGCTCACGCAGCCGCCGCCGCACCCGCAGGTCGACATCGACGTCGGAGTCGTTTGCCTGCATGGCAAAAGACCTTGCCAGCTTCTGCTGTTGCGGACAAGCTCGACGCATGGACAACGAACATCAGGCCCACTGGGAGCAGCGGTACGCCGAGAAGCCGCGGATCTGGAGCGGACGGGTCAATGCCCGGCTGGCCGAGCTCGTCCCGCAGATCGACGGGGATGTCGTGCTGGACCTGGGCTGCGGGGAGGGCGGCGACGCGATCTGGCTGGCCGAGCACGGCTGGGAGGTGGTGGCCGTCGACGTCTCGGCCACCGCACTGGCCCGCGCCGCCGAGGAAGCAGATAAGCGTGGAGTGCTGTCGCACATCGACTTTCAGCAGCACGACCTGACCCGGACCCTGCCCGAGGGGCCGTTCGACCTGGTATCGGCACAGTTCTTCCACAGCATGGTGGACATGGACCGCCCGGCGATCCTGCGCCGCGCCGCCGCGACCGTCGCCCCCGGCGGCACGCTGCTGATCGTCGACCACGGCGGTGCCCCGCCCTGGGCGCCCGAGGAGGTCCGCCACCACGTGTTCGCGCCGCCCGACGAGGTGGTCGCCAGCCTCGCGCTTGACCCCGCGCAGTGGGAGACGGTCCGGGTCGGACCGGTGCCGCGCGAGGTCGTCGGACCCGACGGCGAGCACGCCATCCTGGCCGACAACATCATCCAGCTGCGACGGCGATGAGCTACCGTGTTCAGGCGGACGAGTTGGCCGGGCGGCCGCGGCTCACCTGGTGAGTCGAGGAAAGTCCGGACTTCACAGAGCAGGGTGATTGCTAACGGCAATCCGAGGTGACTCGCGGGACAGTGCCACAGAAAGTAAACCGCCACCCCGCAGGGGTGGTAAGGGTGAAACGGTGCGGTAAGAGCGCACCAGCGTTCCGGGTGACCGGGATGGCTCGGTAAACCCCACCCGAAGCAAGGCCAAGAGGTCGCACCTGGTGCGGCTGCGCAGGCGTTCGAGGGCTGCTCGCCCGAGCCTGCGGGTAGGCCGCTCGAGGCACTCGGCGACGGTGTGCCCAGATGGATGGTCGCCGCCGCCTTGTCACGGTCAACCGGGGCAGGGCGGAACAGAATCCGGCTTACAGGCCAACTCGTCCGCCCCCGAGTCAGGCTGACGAAGGCATGTTGAGCTCCATCGCTTCTCCGCAGTTCTCGCAGGCCATGACGCTGATGTTCGTGGCCACCCAGTGCACCGCGCGACACCGACGACACCGCACATTGCGATGCCGTACCGGTGATCCGGCCTGGACTGCGGTCGGCGACTTGACGTCGTTCATGTTGCGCCCCCCCCGGGTGCGTTCGGCCTGCGAGGCTGAACTTAGCCGACCACTCGGGTGCACCGCGGCGGAATCGCCGCTCGTTGTGTCCCGATCTTGCCGGGGGCACTACTGGCCGAAGTATTCCGGCCAGTCCGACGCTACTGCTCGAGGACCTCGCTCCTTACCCGATTCCGCCGACTGGCTCAGTGCGCCTTAGCGACGGCGCGCCTCAGCGCGCGCAGCGCGTCCTCGAGTTGTTCGCGGGAGCGCTGGGCTAGATCGTCTTCTTGCTGATAGAGCAGGCCATAGGTGAACGTGTCCTCACCGGCGGTGTGGGCGGCCTCGGCCTGCTGACTCAGGTGGGTGCGGCTGACCACGCTGTCCTGGTGGTCGCCGAGCAGGGTCTGGATGACCTTGGCCCGGTCCGACACCTTCGGCTCACCCGTGGCGGCCGCGACGTAGCGAAGACGCTTGGCGCCCTTGCGGATTCGGTGCAATGCCTCGTCCTTGTGCTCCTCTTCGGCGTGCGCTGCCGTCCTGGCCGCCTTGCGGATCCGCTTGTAGGCCGAGTCGATACTCACCGGCGGGTGCTCCTCGCCGGGGGCGGGCGGCGCCGGCTCGGCGGCGACCAGAGCCTCCAGCGCATCGAGCAGGCGGAAGTACCGCGGGGAGCGCATCGCGGCCAGCGACCGGCGCAGGCCGGCCTGGTAACGCCGCTTGGCCCCGTCCACCAGGCGCTCGCGCACCGGGCCGCGGACCAATTCCGGGGCCAGCTCGTCCAGGGCGCGCTCGAAGCGCTCGGCAAGCACCTCGGCGTCGCGGGCCACGCCCAGGACCGCGGCCAGCTGCCGCAGCTCGTCGAGCACCCACGCGTCGTCGGTCAGGCCGAAGGCGTCCTCCGACGACTGCAGCAGGCTGCGGATCTTGCGGGTGGTCACCCGCATCTGATGCACCGAATCCCAGGTGTCGGCGCGCACCGCCCGGTCCCACTCCAACATCTGGTCCACCTGCTCGGCGACCGCCCGGTGCACGGGATCAGCGGACGGCTCCGGACGGGCGGGGGCCGCCGGCAGCCCGGCCTGCAGGACCTTGGCCAGCTTCGAACCGTGCCCGGCGGGGACGGCACCGGCGTCGAGCAGCCGGTTGGCCAGCCGCGCGAGCACGTCCTTGCCGCCGTCAGCTTCCCCGTCGACCAGTTCCAGCTCCCACTCGTGCCAGTGCTGTTCCTCGCCGTCGGCGCCGTCGGCGGGATCGATGGCCCACGCGCTGACCTGGTCATCGCAGAACTCGGCGAGTGCAGCGCCGTCGATTCCGTAGACCAGCACGACATTGCGGGTGGTCGAGATCCGGGCGACGGGCACCAGGGGACGGTCCCGCACGATGGCCAGCACGATGTCGACGAGTTCGGCGGGCACCTCGCTGGCCGCGGCGTGCGCACCGTCGTCCAGCGGCGCATAGACCTCGGTGCGGGCGTCCGGTCCGGCAGGCAACTTCAGGTGCCAGCCGGCGTCCGGCCCGCCGGTGCGACGGCGCAGCGTGACACGCCGCCGCGCCAGGTCCTGGCCGGATGTGTCGAAATACACCGCATCCAGCGACTGTGACGGAAGCCGCTCGACCCGGGAGACGAACGTCAGTCCCTCGAACGACGGGAACACCGTTGCAGGCGGGACGTCAAACTTCTGCTCGACCTCGACGTGGCGGGCCGAACCCGCAGCTTTAGCAGCCATTTCCACCTTCGCTCGCGACATCCCGTGCGGTCCGTATCGCCGCACAGGGTGTCACATCCAAGTGAACACGAAGCCGCGCCGCCGTGTCGCCGGCCGCCGCCGGAGCTCCTGTGTATTCGGCGGCGCGCCGCGCGTGGGCCGGGGAAATGTGCTGGCCGATCGTAAAATTCGGTCATGAGCCGCGAACCCGCATCCGCTGCCGACCAGGGGGTACGGCTGAGGCTCGAGGACTATCTCGACGACAGCGGCAACATCGCACTTCCGGCCGATCTGACCATCACGCATTTCCTCGATCACAACATCGCGCAGTTCGGCGATACCGCCGCCTACCGCTACCTCGATTTCGACCACGACTCCGCAGGCCTACCGATCGAGCTGGCCTGGCGGGAGCTTGGGATGCGGCTGCGCGCGGTGGGGGCGCGGCTGCAGCAGGTCACCTCGCCGGGTGACCGGGTGGCGATCCTGGCCCCGCAGGGGGTCGACTACGTCGTCGGCTTCTTCGCGGCGATCCAGGCGGGCAACATCGCGGTGCCGCTGTTCGCACCGGAACTGCCGGGCCACGCCGAGCGGCTCGACGCGGTGCTGACCGACGCGCTGCCCGCAGCGGTGCTGACCACCACGGCGGCCGCTGCAGCCGCGCAGGCTTTCGTCCGCAAGCTGCCCCGCTCCCGACGGCCGCGGGTGATCGCCATCGACGCGGTGCCCGACTCGGTCGGGGAGACGTTCGTGCCTGCGCACCTCGAGAGCAACGGCATCGCCTACCTGCAGTACACCTCGGGATCGACCCGCAGCCCCGCAGGGGTGGAGATCACCCACCGCGCCGTGTTGACCAACGTCGTGCAGATGATCATCTCGGTCGGGCTGGACTGGGACACCGCCAGCGTCAGCTGGCTGCCGCTGTTCCACGACATGGGCCTGCTGATGATCATGTTCCCGGCCCTGTTCGGCGGTCACCTGACGTTGATGTCGCCCACCGCGTTCGTCCGCAGGCCGCACCGCTGGATCAAAGAGCTTGCCACCGAAGCCAAACGAGGCCGAACGTTTGCCGCGGCGCCCAACTTCGCCTTCGAGCTGGCCGCGCAGCGCGGCCTGCCCCCGGCCGGTGAGGACCTCGACCTGAGCAACGTCGCCGGGCTGATCAACGGCTCCGAGCCGGTGAACATCGCCTCGATCGACAAGTTCAACGCGGTGTTCGGGCCCTACGGGCTGGCGCCCACCGCGGTCAAACCGTCCTACGGCATGGCCGAGGCCACTCTGTTCGTCTCCACGATCGGCTCCGAGGACCGGGCCACCGCCATCTACCTGGACCGCGAGGAACTCGGCATGGGCCGTGCCGTTCGGGTGGCCCGCGACGCGCCCAGTGCCGTCCCGCAGGTCTCCTGCGGCCACGTCGCCCGCAGTCAATGGGCGGTCGTCGTCGACCCCGACTCGGAAGCTGAGCTGCCCGACGGCCGGGTCGGCGAGATCTGGCTGCACGGCGAGAACATCGGACGCGGCTACTGGGGCCGCGAGCGCGAAACCGAGCTGTCGTTCCGCAACAAGTTGCAGGTGCGGTTGGACAGCGGCAGCCACGCCGAGGGCGTCCCGGCCAACAGCATGTGGTTCCGCACCGGCGACATGGGTGTCTACCTAGACGGCGAGCTCTACATCACCGGCCGGATCAAGGACCTGGTCATCATCGACGGCCGCAACCACTACCCCCAGGACATCGAGGCCACCGTCGCCGAGTCGTCGAGCGCGGTGCGCGCCGGGTTCGTCACGGCGTTCTCGGTGCCCGGGCCCGACGGTGCAGGCGAGCGGCTGGTGATCATCGCCGAGCGCGGGCCCGGTGCCGGCAAGGCCGATCCCGAGCCGGTGATCGAGGCCATCCGTGCGGCTGTTTCCCGACACCACGCGCTGCCGGTCGCCGATGTGCGACTGGTCGCCGCAGGCGCGATCCCGCGCACCACCAGCGGCAAACTCGCCCGACGGGCCTGCCGGGCCGAGTATCTGGCCGGGGCGCTCGGCGCGCGCTAGCTGGCCAGCTGACCGGAGAACTCGCCGGCTTTATCCCACGCCTGGCGCTCGGCGCCGAACGCCTCGGCCTGCTGCGCACGGAACGTGGCGATGCTGTCGGCGTTGTCCGTGAGGAATCGTTGGTAGTGCGACATCGAGAACTCGCCGTCACGGATGTCGACGTTGCCCCGGCCCGCCGCCATGTCGGCCCGCAGGTCGAGAAGTTCCTCGGCGCTGACGGGGTAGAAGCCGATGCGATCGAAATAGCGCAGCAGCCAAGGTGTTCCGGGCTCGAAAGACTGAGAATCGTTGGGGTGCTGGTGATTCCATACTTGAGTGGTACGCCCGACGAACTGGTAGCCGCCGGGGCCCTCCATCCCGTAGATGCACAGGTATGCACCGCCGATGCCGACGGCGTTCTCCGGTGTCCAGGTCCGGGCCGGGTTGTACTTGGTGGTGACCAGCCGGTGGCGCGGGTCCAGTGGGGTGGCCACCGGCGCACCCAGATACACGTCGCCCAAGCCGAGCACCAGGTACTGGGCCTGATAGACGATGTCGTGGACCGCCTCGACATCGGCGAGGCCGTTGATGCGGCGGATGAACTCGATGTTCCACGGGCACCACGGCGCGTCGGCACGCACACCGTGGATGTAGCGCTGGACCGCCTCGTGGGTCGACGGGTCGTCCCAGGACAGCGGCAACTGCACGGTCCGGCTCGGGACCACGAGTTCGTCTGTGGCGGGCAGTGTTTCCTCGGTACGGGCCAGCAGGTCGACGAGTTCGGGCATCGAGATCACGGCGGGGTCGAACTGCACCTGCAATGAGCGCACGCCCGGGGTGAGTTCGGTGACCCCGGGTACCCCGCTGGCCAGCATGGACTCGTAGAGCACGTGGACCCGTGCGCGCAGCGCGAGGTCGAGGACCATCGGCCCGTATTCGACGAGCAGGCCGCCGTCACCGTCGCGGCGGACCGTCACCGCGATATCGTCGGCGCCGTTGAACCGCGTCAGGACGCCGTCGTCGGCGTCAGCCGCGGTGGAGATCACCAGGGGGAGCGAGGCGCGCCGGTCGGCGTCGATGGTGCCCAGCGACGGCGCGCGATCGGCCCGCACCGGAACGAAGCGGACCCGGTCACCCGGCGCCATCTGGCCGAGCTTCCAGCGGTCGCCGCGTACCACGGTGACCGGACAGACGAAGCCGCCCAGGCTCGGACCGTCCGGACCCAGCAGGATCGGGGTGTCGCCGGTGAAGTCCAAAGTGCCGACACAGTAGGCATTGTCGTGAATGTTCGACGGGTGCAGGCCGGCCTCGCCGCCGTCGGTCCTGGCCCACTGTGGCTTGGGGCCTTCCATGCGTACGCCGGTACGGTCGGAGTTGAAGTGCACGGTGTAGTCGGTGTTGATCAGGGTGTCGATGTCGGCGCGGGTGAAGAACTCCGGCGCCGCGTGCGGGCCCTCGGTGACCGCGACCTCCCAGCGATGGCCGATGGCGGGCTGTTCGTCGATGGCGGCGCGGGCGGGCCGGCTCGAGACCGGGCCGGGGTCGTGCCCGGCGGTCAGCTCGTCACCCTCGCGCAGCGGCCTCCCGTCGTGGCCGCCGAACGTGCCGAGGGTGAAGGTGGCTGTGCTGCCGAGATATTCGGGCTCTTCCAGCCCACCGGCGATCAGGATGTAGCAGCGCATGCCGGGGCCGTCGACCATCCCGACATCGAGCAAACCACCGGCGGGTACGGTGAGCGACTGCCACTGCGCCACCGCCACTCCGTCCAGCGTCACCGGTGCCGGAGCGCCGGTGACGCACACCCGTCCACCGTCGGGAAACCGAAGGGCCGGACCGGCTTTGGTGCATTCCAGCCCGGCGGCACCCTCGGGGTTGCCCAGCACGCGGTTGCCGAGGCGGAACGACAGGTCGTCCATCGGTCCCGACGGCGGCACCCCGACATGCCAGTAACCGACCCGGCCGGGCCAGTCCTGAACGGTGGTCAGCATTCCCGGCCGGACCACCTGGAGGTTGCTCATGATGCGGTGATCACCATCCGCACCGGTGTGGGGTTGAACCCATTGCACGGGTTGTTGATCTGCGGGCAGTTGGAGACCAGCACCAGGGTGTCGCTCTCGGCGCGCAGTGTCAGCGACTTGCCCGGGGCGGACAGGCCGTCGACGATGCCCAGGGTGCCGTCGGCTTCGACCGGCACGTTCATGAAGAAGTTGACGTTGGAGACGATGTCGCGCTTGCCCATTCCCCATTTCGCAGCCTCGGCCAGGAAGTTCTCGGCGCAGGCGTGCTGGTGCACGGTGTGGTGCCCGTAGCGCAGGGTGTTGGACTCCTTGGAGCAGGCACCGGCGATGGTGTCGTGGTTACCGACCTCGTCGGCGACGATCGACACCAGTGGCCTGCCGTCGGCGGCGCGCAGTACCGAGCCGGTGGTCAGGAAGATGTTGCCCTGCTCGGCCACGGTGACCTGGGCGCTGTAGGGTCCGGTCGGATCGACCCGGTCGC
This sequence comes from Mycobacterium sp. DL592, assembly GCF_011694515.1. Taxonomy (NCBI): domain Bacteria; kingdom Bacillati; phylum Actinomycetota; class Actinomycetes; order Mycobacteriales; family Mycobacteriaceae; genus Mycobacterium; species Mycobacterium sp. DL592. The sequence continues at coordinate 1,895,623 of NZ_CP050192.1, forward strand.
CGTCGACGGCGTAGAACAGCGTGTCCACTGCCTGGTTGCCGTGCAGGTCGATGATCTGCAGGGACTGGCCGGTGCGCAGGATCGCCGACCACGGCGCGCAGGCCGCCACCACCTCGTCGCTGATCACCGTCGGAAGTGCGGTCGTCATCGAAGTGCCTCACTGGATTGTGCTGCGGCCCAAGTTGATTCGGTGTTGAACAGGGCCCTGAGATACTCGGGGTCGTCGTTGACCGGGGTGAGCAGTTCTTCGGGGGTGCGCCACGCGACGATGTCGAGTCCGGTGACGGCCGGCGTCGGGTCGAGGGGATGGGCGGTGTTGACCACCGCGACGACGACGGGCAGATGGATGAGCAAGTCGACCGCGGCGCCGGGGCCGGCCGAACCGGTGAAGGTGAGCGCACCGGAGTCTTCGACCCGCGCGCCTTTGAACAGCGTCGCAGACGGGGCGACGTCACGAATATCCATGCCGTGCTTGATCGTTGCGAGCAGCATCGTGGGCCGGGCCGCCGGGGGCAGGCCGCAGAGCATGTCGTGGTGACCGGAGGTGTCGGCGACGACGGTGGCCAGCACCCGGCCCTGGTCGGACAGCAGTGGGTGGCCGGCGCTGAGGTAGGCCTGCCAGGGCACCTTCATGGTGTCGGCGACGTTGAGCCGCTCCCACGATGCGTCGGCACGAAACAGCAGCAGGTGCGCGCACGCGCCGCCGTCGGGGTCGGTGAACCGCAGCCGCGTTCCGCGGCCGAGCACCCGGGTGGCGTACGACTCGGCGGGCACGGACTCCGACCACACCAGGCGGGTGTCGTCGACGCCGTCCGGCACAGCCGGGACGCGCATGGCCGCGGCGGCGGCCTGGGAGCGGGCGTGCGAGCGGGCGCCGTCGGTCGACGCGGTGGTCATGGTGCACTCCTGTCCGGGGCAAGCCCGATTAACTGTCAAGTGAAAGTTTTAAGTGACCCCGTTCCCGTCGGGTGTCACGGGTGTAACGCTTACGTTGACTCTATTTCTATCAAATGACAGTTATTGGCGCATGCCGGGAATGCAACAATGGCGTATGCGCAGCGAGGGCCGGGGCCGTCCGCGCCTCGAGCAGTCCCGCCGACCGGGCAATACCGCCCGCGAGGAGATCCTGGACGCGGCGGCCGAACTGTTCACCACGGTGGGTTACGCGGCGACGTCCACCCGCCGCATCGCCGACGCGGTCGGCATGCGGCAGGCCTCGCTCTACCACCACTTCGCCACCAAGGACGACATTCTCGACGCGCTGCTGGCCGGCACCGTCGACCAGCCGCTGGCGCTGGCCGCCGACCTGCTCGCCCAGCACGGCCCGGCCGCCGAGCGGTTGCACGCCCTGGTGGTCGGCGACGTCTCGCAGCTGTGCGCCAAGCGCTGGAACCTCGGCGCGCTCTACCTGCTCCCCGAGTTGCGGGTCGACCGCTTCGAGCAGTTCCGGATCAGCCGTGAACAACTGCGCGGCCGCTATCGGCAACTGGCGGTCCAGGTGATCGCCGAATGCGACGGAGTCCCCGACGCCGACGACCTTCCCTTCCGGCTTGTCGAGTCGGTGATCAACCGTCGTTCCGACGACGGGGCATGCCCACCGGAGACGCCATGGATCATCGCCGACGGCGCGGTCCGGATCCTCGGCTGGCGCGGCGATGCCGCCGCCCTGCGGGACCGCAGTGCCGACCGGCTGCAGACCCGGCGCGAGGAGCCCGCGGTCACCGGTTAACGTGTGCCGGGTGAGTGAATACGAGACCCTGAGCTTCGAGCAGAGCGGGCCGATCGCACGCATCGTGTTGGACCGCCCCGAAGCTGCCAACGGCATGAACGACACCATGACCCGGGAGTTGGCGGAGGTCGCGCAGCGCTGCACCGCACCCGAGGTCAAGGTCGTCGTGCTGACCGGGGCCGGCCGGTTCTTCTGCGCGGGTGGCGATCTCAAGGCGATGGCGGCCTCACCGCTGGGGCCGGGGCCCTTCGTCAGGGGCATCGCTGATGACCTGCACCGCGCCATCGCGACCTTCGCGCGGATGGACGCCGTCCTGATCACCGCGGTCAACGGTGTCGCCGCCGGGGCCGGCTTCAGCCTGGCGGTCGCCGGCGATCTCGTGCTGGCCGCCGAGAACGCCTCGTTCACCATGGCCTACACCAAGGCGGGGCTGAGCCCGGACGGCAGCTCGTCGTACTACCTGCCGCGACTGGTCGGCGTGCGCCGTGCCACCGAGCTGATGCTGACCAATCGCACGCTGAGCGCGGCCGAAGCCGTCGAGTGGGGACTGGTCACCGAGGCTGTGCCCGCCGCCGAGCTTGCGGCCAAGGCGCAGGCGCTGGCTGAGCACATCGCTTCGGCGGCAAAGGGTTCCAGCAGTGCCGTCAAGAAGTTGCTGTTGACGACGTTCGGCAACGACATCGAGACGCAGATGGATCTGGAGTCCGAATACATCGGCGCGTGTGCCGACAGTCCGGACGGTGCCGAAGGGATCGATGCGTTCCTCAACAAGCGCGCGCCGAAGTTCGCCTAGAAGCTGTGCTCCTCGGCGGGGAAGGCGCCCGTCGCGACCTCAGATGCGTATTGCGTTGCGGCACGGCGTAGTTCACTGCCGACGTCACCGAAGCGCTTGACGAACTTGGCGGTCTTGCCGCTGGTGAGCCCGGCCATGTCCTGCCACACCAGCACCTGGGCGTCGCAGTTGGGGCCCGCGCCGATACCGACGGTCGGGATGGTCAGCTTGCCGGTGATCTGGGTGGCCAGCTCGGCGGGCACCATCTCCATCACCACCGTGAACGCGCCGGCTTCCTGTACCGCGATGGCGTCGTGAATGGTCTGCTCGGCGGCGTCACCGCGGCCCTGCACACGGAAACCCCCGAGGCCGTTGACACTCTGCGGGGTGAAGCCGATGTGAGCCATCACGGGTATGCCCGCGGCGGTCAGCGTGGCGATCTGGTCGGCGACGCGCTCGCCACCCTCCAGCTTCACCGCGTGCGCGCCGGCCTCCTTGAGGAACCGGGTGGCCGTCGCCAAGGCCTGCGCGGGGCTGGACTCGTAACTGCCGAACGGCAGATCGGCCACGACCAGCGCGTGCTCGGCGCCGCGGACCACACCGCGAACCAGGGGGATCAGCTCGTCGACCGAGATCGGCACCGTGGTGTCGTAGCCGTAGACGACGTTGGCGGCGGAGTCACCGACCAGCAGCACCGGAATCTCCGCCTCGTCAAAGGCGCGGGCGGTCGAGTAGTCGTAGACCGTCAGCATGGCCCACTTGTGGCCCTCGGTCTTCCATTTGTGCAGGTGATGGGTCCGTACCTTGATGCGCGGCACAGAAGGCGTGGTACAGCCACCGTAAACAGTCTGCTCAGACATCGTTGTCCCTAGTGATGGTCTTTGTCGATCCTCGTGGCCCATCCGGGTCCCCGGGTTCGTCTGACCTGATAAGTCTGCCACCGCCACCCGGCAAAGGTGAACGGCAAGTGAAGTGGACTTTGTCACACCACAATCCCGGCCGGTGTGCGGCGTTGGCCCAATCCGGCTCGGGGGGCATCTGAGCGGACATACGATCGGCGGCATGGTCCAACACCTGCAGCGGCTCAGCGGACTCGACGCCAGTTTCCTTTATCTCGAAACCCCTTCCCAGCCACTGCATGTGTGCTCAGTGCTCGAGTTGGACGCCGCCACGATTCCGGGCGGCTACACCTTCGACCGCCTGCGCGAAGCACTGCAGTTGCGGATCAAGGCGATGCCGAACTTCCGGGAGAAGCTCGCCAACAGCTTCCTCAACCTCGACCACCCGGTGTGGGTGGAAGACGAGCACTTCGACATCGACCGCCACCTCCACCGCATCGGCCTGCCCGCCCCCGGCGGCCGGGTCGAACTGGGGGAGATCTGCGGTCATCTCGCCTCGTTGCCGCTGGATCGCCGCTACCCGCTGTGGGAGATGTGGGTCATCGAAGGAGTGGCGGGAACCGACGCCCGCAACGGCGGACGGCTGGCCGTGCTGACCAAGGTGCACCACGCCGCCGTCGACGGAGTCACCGGCGCCAACCTCATGTCGCAGCTGTGTTCCACCGAGCCCGACGCCCCGCCGCCGGCCCCGGTCGACGGCCAAGGTGACGCCAACCCGCTGCGCATCGCGCTCGGCGGTCTCGGCAACTTCGTGTCCAGGCCGATGCACCTGGCCACCAACGTGCTTCCGTCCACCGTGACCACGGTTTTCGACACCGTCAAACGCGCGGTCGGCGGCCGGGCGATGGCCGCCCCGTTCGCCGCACCCCAGACCCGCTTCAACGCCAGCGTCACGGCGCACCGGAACGTCGCCTTCGCCGAGCTCGATTTCGACGACATCAAGAAGGTCAAGAACCACTTCGGGGTCAAGGTCAACGACGTGGTGATGGCTCTGGTCGCCGGCGTGCTGCGCCAGTTCCTGCTCGAGCGCGGCGAACTGCCCGACTCCTCGCTGGTCGCGATGATCCCGGTGTCGGTGCACGACCGCTCGGACCGGCCTGGCCGCAATCAGGTCTCCGGGATGTTCTCCAAACTCGAGACCCAGATCGAGGACCCGGCCAAGCGCCTGGCGGCTATCGCCGAGGCGAACGACACCGCCAAGGAACACAGTTCGGCGATCGGCGCGACGCTGCTGCAGGACTGGAGCCAGTTCGCCGGGCCCGCGATCTTCGGTGTCGCGATGCGGGTCTACGCCCGCAGCCGGCTCACCGAATCCCGTCCGGTACACAACCTCGTCGTCTCCAATGTGCCCGGACCACAGATCCCGCTGTACTTCCTCGGTGCCGAAGTCACCGCGATGTATCCGCTGGGCCCGATCTTTCATGGCTCCGGGCTCAACATCACCGTGATGTCGCTCAACGGCAAGCTTGACGTCGGGCTGATCTCATGTCCTGAGCTGCTGCCCGACCTGTGGGACATGGCTGACGATTTCGCCGTCGGGATGAAGGAACTGCTCGACGCGACGAAACCGGCCACCAAACAAGGCCGTAAGTGAACCGCGGCTGACCCGAAAGCTCGCCGTCGGCGGGTCGGTGCGTAAGGCACCCCCGAAAAGCATGGCAGCATGATTGCCATGAGGCAGTACCCCCGCCCGCGCGTCCTTCGCACCGCACTGGTGCTCACCGCTGTGGCCGGACTCGTCGCGAGCGCCGGCTGCAGCACCATGGTGTCGGGAACGGCCGTCATCGCCGAGCCCAGGCTCGGACAGCCGGTGACGTGGGGGCCGTGCCGGGTGGCCGGCGGTGGCGGGGGCAACGCACTGCCGATCCCGGCGGGCGCGCAGTGCGGCAAGATCGCCGTCCCGGTGGACTACGCCAAGCCCGACGCCGGGATCGCCAGTCTGGCGCTGATCCGGTTTCCGGCCACCGGTGACAAGATCGGCTCGCTGATCATCAATCCCGGCGGCCCGGGGGAGTCCGGTATCGAGGCGGCCGCCAGCATCGTCGAGAACCTGCCCGCCAACGTGCGCCAGAAGTTCGACCTCGTGGGCTTCGACCCCCGTGGGGTGGGGTCCTCCACGCCGGCACTGTGGTGCAACTCCGACGCCGACAACGACCGGCTGCGGGCCGACCCGCAGGTCGACTACAGCCCCGAGGGCATCGCGCACATCGAGGGCGAGACCAAGGCCTTCGTCCAGCGGTGCGTCGACAAGATGGGCAAGGACTTCATGGCCAACATCGGCACTGCCAGTGTCGTCAGGGACATGGACTCGTTGCGCGCGGCGGTCGGCGACGACAAGATCACCTACCTGGGCTACTCGTACGGCACCCGCATCGGGTCGGCCTACGCCGAAGCGTTCCCGGACAAGGTCCGGGCGATGATCCTCGACGGCGCCGTCGACCCCAACGCCGACCCGATCCAGGCCGACATCGACCAGGCGGCGGCGTTCCAGCAGGCCTTCAACGACTACGCCGCGGACTGTGCCAAGGACCCGACCTGCCCACTGGGCACCGATCCCGCCAAAGCCGTTGACGTCTACCGCAACCTGGTCGACCCGCTGGTGAAGAAGCCGCTGCCGACCGCCGACCCGCGCGGACTGGCCTACAGCGACGCGATCATCGGCACCATCATGGCGCTGTACTCGCCCAATCTGTGGCGGCACCTGACCCAGGCGCTCAGCGAGATGACCAAGGGCCGCGGTGACACCATGCTGGCGCTGGCCGACATGTACATGCGACGCGACGCCCAAGGCCACTACACCAACGCCACCGACGCCCGTATCGCCGTCAACTGTGTCGACCAGCCGCCGATCACCGACCGCGCGAAGGTGATCGAGGAAGACCGCAGGATGCGCGAGGTCGCGCCGTTCATGAGCTACGGCGAGTTCACCGGCAACGCGCCACTGAGCACCTGTGCGTTCTGGCCGGTTCCGCCGACCAGCACACCGCACTCCGTTGCCGCGCCCGGCCTGCCGCCGGTGCTGGTGGTGTCGACGACCAATGACCCGGCCACGCCCTATCAGGCGGGTGTCGACCTGGCCAAGCAACTGGGCGGGGCACTGCTGACCTTCAACGGAACCCAGCACACCGTCGTGTTCCAGGGGAACACCTGCGTGGATAACTACGCCGCCGCTTACCTCGTCGACCTCACCGTCCCGCCTCCCGGTGCCACCTGCTGATTACTGAAAACCCCAGCGGGACAACGGTTTTACGTCCCCGTCAACAAGTGTTACCGAAGTCGGCCCCATCCGAGATCGACGCGTGACCGGCTCGCCGTCACGTTCGCGGCCCGGCCGTGCGACGATGACACCCATGGGACGCACGAGTCGACTGGGCTCGGCTCTGTCCTCTTGGTTCCTCTGCACCGTGCTTGCCCTCGGTGTCGCGGTGCCGCCGGCCGCTGCCACTGAACCAGGAGCCGGTCAGACGACGGCGCCGCAAGCTCTCTGGGGAAGCTGTGAACGCTTCCTCGGCAGCAGCTCCCGTGACGTCCCCACCGCGGTGTGCGCCGCCGTCCCGGTTCCGGTCGACGACGCCGATCCCGCTGGGGCACAAGCGCAATTGGCCGTCATCAAGATCCCGGCCAGCGGGCAGCGCATCGGCGCGCTGTTCATCAACCCCGGCGGTCCGGGCGCATCTGCCGTCGACGCCACCGTCACCATGGCCTACGCCCTGGCGGGCAGCCCCATCAGCGAGCACTTCGACCTCGTCGGCTTCGACCCGCGCGGCGTCGGCCACTCGACCCCCGAGTTGCGGTGCCGCACCGACGCCGAGTTCGACGCCTGGCGGCGCAACCCGATGGTCGACTACAGCCCCGAGGGCGTCGCCGCGATCGAACAGATCTACCGCGACTACGCCGCCGAGTGCGCCGCCAAGATGGGCACGGCATTCCTGGCCGGGGTCGGAACCGCCTCGGCGGCAAAGGATATGGACACCGTTCGCCAGGTGCTCGGCGACGACACGATCAACTACCTCGGCTTCAGCTACGGCACCGAGCTGGGCACCGCCTACCTGGAGCGCTACCCGGAGCGGGTGCGCACGATGGTTCTCGACGGTGCGATCGACCCCGAGCAGGACACCGTCAGCTCGATCATCGAGCAGATGAACGGCTTCCAGGTGGCCTTCAACGACTACGCCGCCGACTGCGCCAAGTCGCGGGGCTGCCCGCTGGGCACCGATCCGACTCAGTGGGTCGCACGGTTCCACCAGCTCGTCGACCCGCTGGTGACCACGCCGGGTCCGACGTCGGATCCGCGTGGCCTCAGCTACCAGGACGCGATCACCGGCACGTTCAACGCGCTGTACGCGCCGCAGTACTGGAAGTTCCTCACCAGCGGTCTGCTCGGTCTGCAGCGGCACAGCGACGCCGGCGACCTGTTGCTGCTGGCGGACGAATACCAGGGCCGCGACCCGTTGGGCCGCTACGGCAACGGGCAGGACGCCTTCAACGCGATCCGCTGTGTGGACGATGCGACACCGTCAGACCCCGCGGTGTGGGCAGATATCGACAGGCGGACCCGCGAATCGGCGCCGTTCCAGTCCTATGGCCAGTACACCGGTTTCGCGCCGCGGGACATCTGCGCCTTCTGGCCGGTGCCGCCGACGTCGTCACCGCACCCTGCGTCACCGGCGCCGCCGGGCAGCGTCGTCGTCGTCTCCACGACGCACGATCCGGCCACTCCCTACGAGGCGGGGGTGAACCTGGCCCGCCAGTTGAACGCAACGCTGGTCACCTACAACGGCACCCAGCACACCGCGGTGTTCAACGGAGACATCTGTGTGGACTCGGCGATCATGCGCTACTTCGTCGACCGGATGGTTCCCGGCGACCTGCGGTGCTGATGTTCTAGTCGGCGTGCTTGGAGCCGCCGGTATCGGCGCAACCGCGGCATTTACCTCCCACGTAACACAGAATTAACAGCCGGTGCATACGCTCGCGTCATGGACCGCCAGAAGGAATTTGTGCTCCGCACGCTGGAAGAACGGGATATCCGGTTCGTCCGGCTGTGGTTCACCGACGTGCTCGGCTTCCTGAAGTCGGTCGCCATCGCACCCGCAGAGTTGGAGGGGGCCTTCGAGGAGGGCATCGGCTTCGACGGCTCCTCGATCGAGGGCTTCGCGCGGGTCTTCGAATCCGACACTGTCGCCCGGCCCGATCCGTCCACCTTCCAGGTGTTGCCCTGGACCACCAGCGGCGGCCAGCACCACTCGGCGCGGATGTTCTGCGACATCACCATGCCCGACGGCTCGCCGTCCTGGGCCGACAGTCGCCACGTGCTGCGCAGGCAGCTGGCCAAGGCCAGCGACCTGGGCTTCTCCTGCTACGTGCACCCGGAGATCGAGTTCTTCCTGCTCGAGCCCGGCCCCTACGACGGCTCGGTGCCCGTGCCTGCCGACAACGGCGGCTACTTCGACCAGGCCGTCCACGACTCGGCCCCCAACTTCCGCCGTCACGCGATCGACGCCCTGGAGCAGATGGGCATCTCGGTGGAGTTCAGCCACCACGAGGGTGCACCCGGTCAGCAGGAGATCGACCTGCGCTACGCCGACGCGCTGTCGATGGCCGACAACGTGATGACCTTCCGCTACGTCGTCAAGGAAGTCGCACTCGCCGAAGGAGTGCGGGCGTCGTTCATGCCCAAGCCGTTCGCCGAATACCCCGGCTCGGCCATGCACACCCACATGAGCCTGTTCGAGGGCGAGACCAATGCCTTCCACAGCCCCGACGACCCGCTGCAGCTCTCCGACGTCGCCAAGTCGTTCATCGCCGGCATCCTCGAACACGCCAGCGAGATCAGCGCCATCACCAACCAGTGGGTGAACTCCTACAAGCGGCTGGTGCACGGCGGCGAGGCGCCGACCGCGGCCTCCTGGGGTGCGGCCAACCGCTCCGCGCTGGTGCGGGTACCGATGTACACCCCGCGCAAGGCGGCCTCGCGCCGCGTCGAGGTCCGAAGCCCCGACTCGGCCTGCAACCCGTACCTGACGTTCGCGGTCCTGCTGGCCGCCGGACTGCGCGGTGTCGAGAAGAACTATGTGCTCGGCCCGCAGGCCGAGGACAACGTGTGGATGCTGACCCCCGAAGAGCGCCGCGCCATGGGCTACCGGGAGCTGCCGTCCAGCCTGGGCATCGCGCTGTCGGAGATGGAGAGCTCCGAGCTGGTGGCCGAGGCACTCGGCGAGCACGTCTTCGACTACTTCCTGCGCAACAAGCGCAAGGAGTGGGAGGACTACCGCGCCAACGTCACTCCGTTCGAGCTGAAGGCTTACCTGTCGCTGTAGCCGATCGCTGACCGGGCGTGCGCTACCGTCGTGGGCGTGGCCAAACCAGCGACGCAGCGCCCACGCGTACCCAGCGTGGGCCGACTCGGCTTGGTTGAGCGCAATGCTGCGGCTGACCTGGCGGCGTTGGGCTGGGACACCGATGCGCATGTCGAACTGCTCTGGTCGCTGTCGCGCTCACCCGACGCCGACGTCGCGCTGCGCACGATGGTCCGCCTCGCTGAGGCGCTCGGCCCGGACTGGCAGCAACTGAACTCCGCGCTACTGAAGGACCGCGGTCTGCGCGGGCGGTTGTTCGCCGTGACCGGCTCGTCGTTGGCACTGGGGGACCACCTGGTGGCCAACCCGCGCTCCTGGCATCTGCTCGAAGGGGCGGTGCAGCTGCCCGACGCCGCGCAGTTGCAGCGTGCCTTCGACGACTGCATCGCCGAATTCGGCACAGCCGCAGCAACTATCATGCCGCGGCTGCGGACCCTCTACCGTGACCAGCTGCTGATCCTGGCGGCGCTCGACCTGGCCCCGACCGTCGAGAACGAACCAGTCCTCGCGTTCCAGACGGTCGGCGCTCATCTGTCCGACATGGCCGACGCCGCACTGCACGCCGCGTTACAGGTCGCGGTGGCGGCGGTCTGCAAGGAAGGCGTGCCGGCACCTCGCATCGCGGTCATCGCGATGGGCAAATGCGGTGCGCGCGAACTCAATTACGTCAGCGATGTCGACGTCATCTTCGTCGCCGAGAACGCCGATTCGGTCACCACCCGGGTCGCCGGTGAGATGATGCGGCTGGCGTCGGACACCTTCTTCGAAGTCGACGCCGCGCTGCGGCCCGAGGGCAAGCAGGGCGCTCTGGTCCGCACACTGGACTCGCACATCGCCTACTACCAGCGCTGGGCCAAGACCTGGGAGTTCCAGGCCCTCTTGAAAGCCCGGCCGGCCGTCGGGGATGCCGAACTCGGCGAGCAGTACCGTGCGGCGCTGATGCCGATGGTCTGGACCGCTTGTGAGCGTGAGGATTTCGTGCCCGAAGTGCAGGCGATGCGGCGCCGGGTCGAGGCGCTGGTGCCTGCCGACGTGCGTGACCGGGAGATCAAGCTGGGCACCGGCGGGCTGCGCGACGTCGAATTCGCGGTCCAGTTGCTGCAATTGGTGCACGGCCGCACCGACGATTCGCTGCACGTGTCCTCGACGCTCGACGCCCTCGCGGCGCTGAGTTCCGGGGGATACGTCGGCCGTGACGACGCCGCCAATCTGACCGCGTCGTATGAGTTCCTGCGCCTGCTCGAGCACCGACTGCAGTTGCAGCGCCTCAAGAGAACGCACATGCTGCCCGCACCCGATGACGTCGAGGCGCTGCGCTGGCTGGCCCGCGCGGCCCACATACGGCCCGACGGCACCCACGACGCGCTGGGTGTGCTACGCGAAGAGATCAAGCGGCAGAACCTGCGGGTTTCGCGGCTGCACGCCAAGTTGTTCTATCAGCCGCTGCTGGAGTCGGTCGGCCCGACGGTGGGCTTCGCCCCCGGCATGACGACGGCCGCAGCCGAAAGGCAGCTTGCCGCACTCGGTTACGAGGGTCCGCAGAGCGCGCTGACCCATCTGGGCGCGCTGGTGAACTCCAGTGGCCGCCGCGGCCGGGTGCAGGCGGTGCTGCTGCCGCGTCTGCTGGACTGGCTCTCCGACACTCCCGACCCGGACAGCGGCCTGCTGGCGTATCGCCGCGTCAGCGAGGCGCTGTCCGAACAGCGTTGGTATCTGAGCACATTGCGCGACGAGAGCGCCGTCGCCAAACGCCTGATGCGGGTGCTGGGGACCTCGGCGTTCGTGCCCGAACTTCTCATGCGCGCACCCGAGGTGATCCAGCAGTACGCCGACGGGCCCGCCGGTCCCAAACTGCTCGACGTCGACCCCGACGGGGTGGCCCGGTCGCTGATCGCCTCGACCGCACGCCATCCCGACCCGGTGCGCGCCATCGCCGCCGCCCGCACGTTGCGCCGACGGGAACTGGCCCGAATCGCCTCAGCCGACCTGCTCGGCATGCTCGAGGTCAGGCAGGTGTGCGCCGCCCTCACCTCGATCTGGGTGGCGGTGCTGCAGTCGGCGCTGGAGGCGGTGATCCGGGCGAACACCGCTGCCGACGGAACGGTTCCGGCCACGATCGCCGTCATCGGCATGGGCCGCCTGGGTGGCGGTGAGCTGGGCTACGGCTCGGATGCCGACGTCATGTTCGTCTGCGAACCGAACGCCGGTGTGGAGGAGTCGACGGCGGTCAAGTGGTCGGTGTCGATCGCCGAGCAGGTACGCGCCCTGCTGGGCACCCCGAGCGCGGACCCGCCGCTGGAGGTCGACGCCAATCTGCGGCCCGAGGGCAGGCAGGGTCCGCTGGTGCGCACGCTGGCCTCCTATGAGGCCTACTACGACCAGTGGGCGCAGCCCTGGGAGATCCAGGCGCTGCTGCGCGCCCACCGGGTGGCAGGCGATCTCGACCTGGGCCACCGATTCCTGCTGATGGTGGACAAGACGCGCTATCCCGCCGGCGGGGTGTCCGCGGAGGCCGTGCACGACATCAGGCGAGTCAAGGCCCGGGTGGACGCCGAGCGGTTGCCGCGCGGCGCGGATCCCAACACCCACACCAAACTCGGTCGCGGCGGCCTGGCCGACATCGAGTGGACGTTGCAGTTGCTGCAGCTGCGCCATGCCCACGAGGTGCCTGCGCTGCACAACACCTCGACGCTGCAGACACTCGACGCCATCGGCGCGGCCGAGCTGCTCGCCGAGGACGACGTCGACCTGCTGCGCCAGGCGTGGCTGACGGCCACCAGGGCGCGCAACGCGCTGGTGCTGGTGCGCGGTAAACCCACCGACCAGCTGCCCGGTCCCGGCCGTCAGCTCAATGCGGTGGCGGTGGCCGCCGGATGGCACAACGACGACGGCGGGGAGTTCCTGGACAACTATCTTCGCGTGACGCGCCGGGCAAAAGCCGTGGCGCTGCGGGTGTTCGGGGGTTGACCGGGATGGATGTCGAGTGGGACTTCATCAGCGCCGACGAGTATGACCGGATCAAGGCGCTGCACCAGCCGTTGGCCGAAGCGGTGCGCAGACTCGTCGACGCCAGCCTGCACAGCGGGGCCGACGAGGAGACGATCCTCGCGGCTCGGCAGACCATCGACGAGGTCAGCGAGATGCTCGAGCGCACCCCGGCCGACGGCCCGCGCACACTGCGGCACGCCGAGACCGGACTGCCGGTGGTGTGGCGCAATCCGGCTGTGGGACAGCACAATCCACTCGCCCCGCCGATGACGACGCACCATGACGGTACGGGCCGGTGTTGGAGCGAGTTCACGCTCGGACCGGTCTACGAGGGCCCGCCCGGCCTGGTGCACGGCGGCATCTGCGCGCTGCTGCTCGACCAGTTGCTCGGTGAGGTGGCGACCAACCAGCTCAGCATGCCCAAGTTCACCGGCACCATCACGCTGAAGTATCTTCGCGGGACGCCGTTGGGGCCGCTGCGGGCGCAGGCCTGGGTGGAGCGCACCGAGGGACACAAGACGTATGCGCGCGGCACCCTGGGTGACGCGCAAGGGACCACTGTCGAAGCAGAAGGGGTTTTCATCATGCCAGCGTGGGCGAGGGTTGCGACCGGATGAAATTCTATGTCAGCTGCGCATTTCTGAAGACCAGCGAGGTCATCGAAATCGCCAAGGCCGCAGATGATCTCGGCTACGAGGGCTTGGGCATCCCGGACCATGTGGTGAACCTCGAGACGCTTGCCACCCCGTACCCGTACACCCCCGACGGCGAGCGCCGGTGGCAGCCGTTCACCGACTGGCCCGACCCGTGGGTGCTCGTCGGCGCGCTGGCACAGGCCACCCAGCGGCTGAAGTTCCTCACCACCGTCTACATTCCGGCGATGCGCGACCCCTACTCCGCGGCCAAGGCCATCGGCACCGCGGCCTACTTGGCCGACGGTCGGGTGGAGCTGGGCATCGGGGTGGGCTGGTGTGAAGAAGAGTTCAGCTTGATGGGCCAGCAATTCGCCAAGCGCGGCAAGCGAACTGACGAGATGATCCGGCTGATGCGGGAACTGTGGCAGCCCGGCTGGACGGAGTTCGACGGCGAGTTCTACCAGACCCCGCGGCTGGAGATGACCCCGACACCGCCGCCCATCCCCGTCTACAGCGGGGGACTGTCGGATATCGCGCTGCGCCGCGCCGCGGGTCTCGACGGGTGGATCGGCGATCTCATCACGCTGGATCAGGCCATCGAGCGCGTCGCGAAGGTGCGTGCGTTGCGGGCCGACAAGGGCCTGACCATGGACGGATACACGGTGGTGACACCGTTGTCGGACGCCTTCACCCCCGAGCACTACGAACGCGCCTCGGCTGCCGGAATCCACGGGATCATCACCATGCCGTGGGTGTTCTACTGCCGGCCCGACGCCTCGGTGGCCGAGAAGATCGACGGGATGCGGCGGTTCCGCAAGGACCTGGGCCTGGACGCCTAGGTCGCGTCCGCCTCGTGCAGGACGGTCAGGATTTCGCCGATGTGGTGGCCGCGTTCGACCGGGTGCCGCAGCGGCCGGTCGGCCTTCACGCGGTAGTAGTTGCGCCTGCCTTCGCGTAGCCGGTCCAGGTAGCCGGCCTCGACCAGGTCGCTGACGATGCGCTGTGCTGCGCGTTCGGTGACGCCGACCCGTTCGGCCACGTCGCGCAGCCGGATCCCGGGATCTCGGGCGATACACAGCAGCGTGTGGGCGTGATTCGTCAGGAACGTCCACTCTGCCATACCGGAATTCTAGGTCGGCAACGCCATATCAGGAAACAACCATCTCCGGTCTGCCGACACACCCGTCGACACAAACAAGAGTCATATTTCACGAAGATTGACACCGGAAACCAAACACATGTAATTTGTGTCGCATGTCGAACATGAGCGCCCTGCTGATGGCCAGCCTGCTCGGACCGGTGCTGATCGCGGCGGTCGCCGCGGCCACAGGCCGGCGCAACCCGCGACTGGTCGGTCGCCTCGGTGCCGCAGTCGCGGGCTTCGGGTTCCTGACCGCGGCGGTCCTGGCCGTGGAGGCGGCACGCGGCCACGCAGTGTCGGTGACGGTGACAGGCGCCGGCGGACATGCCGTCCTCGCCGCCGCTGCCGACCGGCTGGCGGTGGTACTCCTGCTGCTGGTCTTCGGTGTCAGCACCATCGTGCAGACCTTCGCGGTCCGCTACCTCGCCGAGGACCCGCGCTCAGGCTGGTTCACCGCAGGTGCCGGCCTTCTCACCACAGCCTCCGCCCTGCTGATGACCGCTCAGACGCTGGTGGTCCTCGCGGCCGGCTGGTCTCTGGCCGGGCTGGCGCTGTGTCTGCTGCTCGCGACCTACTGGGATCTGCCCGCCGCGCGAGACGGCGTGCGGCGCACGGCCACCGCCTTCCTGATCGGCGACCTCGCGCTGTGGACCGCGGTGGTGCTGGTCGCCACCCGCGGGGGCAGCCTCGAGCTGGCTGCTCTGGGCGGCGAGCCGCTCGGCGGCCCGGTCGCGGCGATCGCCGCCTGCCTGGTGGTCCTGGCCGCGCTGTCTCGCTCGGCGCAGGTGCCCTTCCACCGCTGGCTGCCCGCCACGCTGGCCGCGCCGACCCCGGTCTCGGCACTCCTGCACGCCGGTGTGGTCAACGCCGGCGGCATCCTGCTCATCAAACTCGCCGCCCTGACCGCAGCCTCGGGCCCGGCCCGAGCGCTGACCATCGGCGCGGGCATCGCCACCCTCGCCTACGGGGCGGTCATCATGCTCGTCAAACCGGATATCAAAGGCGCACTGGCACATTCGACCATGGCCCAGATGGGCTTCATGATCCTCACCTGCGGACTGGGGCTCTGGGCCGCGGCGGTCTTCCACCTCGTCGCCCACGGCTTCTACAAGGCCACCCTGTTCCTGTCGTCCGGATCGGCCATCGCCTACCGGCGCCGCAAGGTGATGCTTCCGCCGGCCCCGCCCACGGCTGCCCAGCGCTGCGCGGCGCTCATCGCGGCCCTGGCGCTGCCGACCGCCGCGCTCGGCCTGGCGGTGGCGGTGGTCCCGACGGGGTCGGGTGACCACGCCGCCGAGCGGGCGCTACTGCTCTTCGCCTGGGTGACGAGTGCTGCCGCCATCTGGGGCTGGCTCAAGCGCCGCCCGGGGCCCGCGGGAGTCCTGGCCGCCGCCGCCTTCCTGGCGCCGGCCAGCCTGGCCTACGTCTGGCTCATCACCACGGTCAGCGGGTTCCTCGCCCCGGCGCTGCCCGCGGCGGTGCTCCCGGCCGGCGCAACCTGGCTCATCACCGGGGCCGCCCTGACCCTGCTCGCCGGCCTGGCCGCACTGCGCGCGGCCCCCGGCGCCGACCGGCTGCAGCGGGCCCTCTACGCCCGCGCCCTGAGCGCCGGCCACATCGCAGCACCCACATCCCCGAGTTCCATCCGACTGACAGGAGCCCGTTCATGACGACCGCACACCTGGAATCGAGCCTCGCCGAACGCCGGGCCCAGCTGCGCAGCGACATCACGCTCGCCGCCCGCGTGCTGCCCACCCACTACCCGCTGGAGACCTTCATCGCGGTCAACCCGCTGGCCGGCCTGGAGAATCTGCCCTTCGAGCAGGCGGTCCGGCGCGCCGGGGATCTCTACGGCACCCGCGGCACCCTGGCCGAGGACGGCTTCCGCGACCTCTACCGGACGGGACGGATCACCGACGCCGACCTCGACCGGGCGCTGGAACGGCGCTATCCGAGCCTGCTGGCCCAACCGGCACTGCGGCTCGGCGGGCGCGACGTCACTCCCGCCGAACTGCTGCGCGGCGACCTGCTGCACGGCACCGGCACGCCGCAACCCGAGCGCCGCTACCGCACCAACGCCGAGCAGTTCGCCCCCGAGGTCGCCCGGATCGTCGACGCGCAGACCGCCAAATGGTGCTCGGCCTTCTTCGGCGCTGCGGGCTGGCCGATGCCGGGCCGCGAGGCCGGCTTCTACGCCGCCTGGCGGGGGCTGGCAGCGGCCGACCCGACACTGTCCCGCAAGGCCAGGGCCGCGCTGCGCGCGGTCGCCGAGCGGCCCGACGACGCTGTGCTGCAAGCGCTTTCGGCACTGGACGTGGGAGACGCCGACCGCGCTGCCTACCTACAGGCGCACCTGACCCGGCTGCCCGGCTGGGCGGCACACATCCAGTGGTGCGCCGGCCGCGACAGGGGAGTGGACCTGATGTCCTACCTGGCTGTGCGGTTGAGCTACGAGGCGGTGCTGCTGGCCGGGAACCGGGGTGAGCGCGCCGCCGAGCAGGCTGCCGAGCGGATCCCCTCGGCACGGCAGCGCGCGGCGCACCTGAGCCAGGTGTGGGGTGTGGGCGAGGTGGCCGAAGCGGAGCTGACCGCCGCCGCCCGGGTGCTTGCCGCGCTGCCGGTAACCGCACGGGAAATGCTGTGGCAGAACGCCTTCGAAGGCCACTACCGCGATCAGCTGCTCGACGCGCTGAGCGCCGCCGACGAGTGCCCGGAGCCGGCCGCCCCGCACACCCAGGTGGTCACCTGCATCGACACCCGCTCCGAAGGGTTGCGCAGGCACCTGGAGTCCAACGAGGGATACCAGACCTTCGGATTCGCCGGATTCTTCGCGGTCGCCATCCGGTTCACCGACCTTCTCGGTGGCGCCTCCTGTGACCTGTGCCCGGTGCTGATCGAGCCCAGCCACGAGATCCACGAGACACCGGCGCCCGGGACGACCGCCAAGGCCACCCGGCGGGCGGCGGGGTTCCGCGGACTGGCCGCGGCCGAATCGGCCTTCCACGCCGCCAAAGACGCACTGGCAGCACCGTTCACGCTCGCCGAGGCGGCCGGCTGGGTGGCAGCCCCCCTGTCGGCGGCCAAGACGCTGACACCGGCGGCAAGTGGACGGTTGCGCAAGCGGCTGCGTGACCTGGTGGCCCCGCCGGCGCCGACCGAGCTGAACGTCGCCGACCTGTCCCTGGACCAGCGGGCCCTGTTCGCTCAGGTGGCACTGACCACGATGGGCCTGACGGACCGGTTCGGCCGGCTGGTCGTACTGTGCGGGCACGCCAGCACGACCGAGAACAACCCGTACCAGGCAGCACTGGACTGCGGCGCCTGCGGCGGTCAGGCCGGCGGTCCCAACGCCCGCACCGCCGCGGCGATCCTGAACCAGACCGACGTCCGCGACGAGCTGCGGCCGCTGGGCATCGACATCCCGGACCACACCTGGTTTCTGGCAGCCCAGCACGACACCGCCACCGACCAGGTGACGGTGCTCGACGCCCACCTGATCCCCGCCTCGCACCGGGATCAGGTCGCGGGGCTGCAGGATGCGCTGGCCGGCGCCGGTGCCGCCCTGGCCGCCGAACGCGGCGCACTGCTACCCGGCGCGCCGCGGGACATGTCGCCGATGCGGGCCGCGCGCCACGTCGTGGGCCGCTCGCTGGACTGGGCCCAGGTCTACCCGGAGTGGGGACTGGCAGGCAATGCCGCCTTCGTGGTGGGCCCACGCGAGATGTCCCGCGGAATCGACCTGCAGCGCAGGACATTCCTGCACTCCTACTCCGCCGAGGTCGACCCGGACGGCAGCGCACTGGAGACGATCCTGACCGCACCGCTGGTGGTCGCACAGTGGATCAACTGCCAGTACTACTTCTCCGCGGTCGCACCCGAGGTGTTCGGTGCCGGCACCAAGACCATCCACAATGTGGTCGGCACCGCCGGTGTCATCGCCGGACACGAAGGGGACCTGCGGCTCGGGCTGCCCTGGCAGTCGGTGGCCACCGGCCAGGGGCTGACCCACGAGCCCCTGCGGCTGCTCGCGGTCATCCAGGCCCCGCTCGAGCGGATCGACATGGTGGTCGAACGCAACCCGATCCTGCAGCGGCTCTTCGGCAACGGCTGGGTCAGCGTGGCCGCCCGCGAGACCCCTGGGCAGGAATGGCAGAGATGGACGATCGCCGGATGGCGATCCTGGACCGAAAACAACAGCACCCCAGAAGTTCTCGACGAAGAGGAGATGGTTCCATGACCGCACCGCCACTGACCAAGATGACCAAGATTGAGGTCGTCGTCGCCGGAAGCGACGCGCCCGCGGTGCGCGAGCTCATCCAGAGCGTCGGCGCCACCGGATTCACCAGCCTGTCCGGGGTCTCCGGCCTCGGCCACAGCGGATACCACCAGGGCCGGCTGCTGTTCAACCAGCAGGCCGCGCTGGAACTGCTGATCACCGTGGTGCCCGAAGACAAGGTCGACGCACTGCTGGCGGGGCTTCGGCCCCTGCTCGATGCCTCGTCCGGCGTGATGTTCGTGACCGAGACCTATGTCAGCCGACCCGACTACTTCTCCTGATTCGCCCACTGAAAGAAAGGTTCACCACCATGTCTGATCCGATGAGCGCCTGGCAGCGACTGCGTGCGGGCAACGAGTTGTTCTTCCGCCCGGTGCGCCCACAGCGGGACAATTTTCACCAGGGCCCACCCGTCGCCGCGGTATTCCGTTGCGCGGACGCCGAAGTCGCCAGCGAAGTGGTGTTCGGCCAGAGCTGGGGCTCGCTGCTGGACCTGAGCACCTGGGGCCACGTCGTCGACACCGGCGTCCTCGGAACCCTCGAGCACGCGGTCGAGGCGTACGAGGTGCCGCTGATCGTGGTGCTCGGCCATCACAACTGCAGCGCGATGCGCGCCGCGCTGCGGGCCTGGGACACCGCCGAGATCCCCGACGGCGCCAGCCGGCTGGCTGTCGAGCAGGCGCTCACCTCGATCGTGCGGCGAGGATCGGCGGCAGACAGCGTCGACTCCGTGGCGGCCGCCCACATCGTGTCGGTAGGGATGTCGCTGCTGGAGAAGTCACCGGTGATCGCCCGGCGCGTCGATGCCGGGCTGTGCGGAATCGTCTGCGCCACAACCGACCACAACGGACGGATCCAGCCCTATGCCACCGTCGGTGCGCTCGGTGAGGCGGGTGACACGCTGCTCGAGTGCGTCTGAACGGCTATAGCGACCGGCTGATGATCTGCTTCATCACCTCGTTGGCGCCGGCGTAGATGCGCTGAACCCGGGCATCCTCGTACATGCGGGCGATCAGGTACTCCCGCATGTAGCCGTACCCACCGTGCAGTTGCACGCAGCGGTCGATGACGGCGCACTGCTGGTCGGTGATCCAGTATTTGGCCATCGCGGCATCGCTGCCGTCGAGTTCGCCGCGTAAGTGCGATTCGACGCAGTGGTCGAAGAAGGTGCGGCAGGTACGCGCGATCGTGGCGCACTCGGCGAGTTCGAAGGCCGTGTTCTGGAAGTCGAACAGGCTGTGCCCGAAGGCTTCCCGGGACTTGGTGTAGGAGACCGTCTCGTCGACCGCGCGTTCCAGCCCGCCGATTGCCTGGGCGGCGACCACCAGTCGTTCCTGGCCGAGCTGGTCGATCATCTGGCCGAAGCCCTGGCCTTCCTCGGGTCCGAGCAGATTGGCCACCGGCACCGCGACATCGGTGAAGGACATCTCGGCGGTGTCCGCGCCGTGCTGGCCCACCTTGTCGAGCACCCTGGTCACCTGGAAGCCGGGAGCGTCGTGCAGGTCGATCAGCAGCAGGGAGATTCCCCGCGCCCCTGCCTTGGGGTCGGTTTTGACGGCGAGCAGGATCATGTCCGCCGAGCCGCCGTTGGTGATGAACGTCTTCGAACCGTTGACGATGTACTCGTCGCCCCGGCGCACCGCCGTGGTGCGGATGGCTTTGAGGTCCGAGCCCGCGCCCGGCTCGGTCATGCCGATGGCGCAGAGCATCTCGCCGGTGGCCATCGGCGGCAGCCAGGTGCGTTTCTGGTCCTCTGAGCCGTACTTGACGATGTAGTGCGGGACGATGCCGCTGTGCACGCCGATTCCCAGCGACAGGTCACCGGCGTACCCCTGCGCGTCGAGCACGGCGAGGTCGTGTGCGAACGTGCCGCCGCCGCCACCGTATTCCTCGGGAACCGAACACAGCAGCAGGCCCAGCTTGCCGGCCTCCAGCCAGACGTCGCGGTCGATGTGACGCTGGGCGTCCCACTTGTCGACGTGGGCCACCACTTCGCGTTCGAAGAAGCCCAGCGCCAGTTCGTAGAGCGCACCGACTTCGTCGTCGTGCCAGGAAGGTGTGTGCTTGCGGCCCATGACTAGGCTTTCCGCACGGCGAAGGCGCCGACACCGGCGAACCCGATGAGCAGGAACGAGAAGCAGTAGAGGATCGCCAGTTCGCCACCATTGTCGATGGGCCACAACGCTTTCGGCTGGTGCTCGGTGAAGTACGCGTAGGCCATCTGTCCGGAGCCGATGATCGCCGCGATTCGGGTGATCACACCCAGTCCCAGGATGACCAGAATGCCGACGACGAGTTCGATCACGCCGGCGTACCAGTAGGGCCAGGTGCCGACGGGCACGGCCCCGCCCTGGGAGATGGGCCAGGCGAACAGTTTGACCGTGCCGTGGATGGCGAACAGGAAGCCGACGACGATGCGGAACACGCCGAGCACGGGGGAGTGGTAGGTGTTCAGGCGAGCGTCCAGTTTCTGAGACATGGCTGAAAGCCTACTATTCGGACTGCGGTCCGGTCCGTGTCGCTCGTTGTGATCGGAGCGCAGGTCAGGCCGCCCAAGGGGCGGGACTGTGGATCCGGCCGGTGTGCCCGGGATCGGTCGGTTGACAGTGTCTGCCTGTTAGGAGGCCGAGTTCGCCCCCGGCAGACCCGCCTGGGTGCCGCTGCCGCCGCTGCCGCCGACACCGACAGCGCCCCCCTGGCCGCCCTGCGTGTTGGTAGAACCACCGGCTCCGAGTCCGCCGGTGCCGCCGGCGGAACCGCTGTCACCTGCAGCACCATTACCAGGGTCAGCGCCGGCGCTGGCACCGCCGCCACCACCGCCGCCGGTGCCCGCGCCGCCCATGCCGCCGTCGCCGCCAGCACCCGAATTTGCAGGGACGGTGCTGTTCGCGTTGCCGCCGGCGCCACCGTTGCCCGCACTGCCGGTGGTCGAGCCGGCCCCTCCGCCACCACCGCCAGTGCGGGCAACGGTGGCGCCGGTGGCAACGAGAGCAGCACCTTCCCTGTTTCTTTAGTATAAGGATGGATTGTGTTTTTTTTTTTAATCATACGGCGATCACGAGAATCTCACCTCTCCTCTTCGTCGGCAGCGTCAGATGTTTCTAAGAGACGGACGCCGTAGAGGGAGAACTGCCCGGTGGACCCCCCGTTACCGCCAGTGCCGCCGGCCTGGCCCGCGGTCACCGCCGCCCCGCCGTTACCGCCGCGACCCCCGGATCCGGAGAACACCCCGCCACGGCCACCGGTGCCGCCGGCCTGGCCGGCCAGCCCGGTCCCGCCGTTACCGCCGTTACCGAACAGTCCGCCGTCACCGCCGGCGCCGCCGTTGTAGCCGTTGCCGCCGTTACCCAACAGCCCGGCGTTGCCGCCGTTGCAGGCCACCCCACCGGTGCAGGAGGTGGCGTCGTAGGAGAAGCCGTTGCCGATCAACAACCCGGCATCAGGGTGGGTGGCGGTGCCGTTGCCGATGAAGATCGCGATGAAATCAGTGACCGGGTTACTCGTCAGCGCCGCACTCGAGGCCAGGGCGGTCGGAGTGACCGTCGCGGTACGCGCCGTGCTCTGGCGGCGGGTAGCGACCAGCGTCGAGGACAGATACACCGCTGCGGCCGGAGCCACCGGCCCCGGCACCGACGAGGAGCGCCCGGACTGGCCCACCGCGACCGCGCGCACCGAACTCACCGCCGCGACCGTGTCGGTCGTGGCGACCGAGGATACCGACGACGCTGCGCCCGCCACCGTGGACGCCGTGCCCGCCGGGGCCTTACTGGCTCCCGGCGTCACACCGGCCCGCGCACTGCTGCCCGCGGTCGTGGTGCGGGCCGTATGCCCTGCACTGCGTGCCGGCCCCGCAGCCGACGACGAGTCCGAGCTACCCGACCCGCTATCCGCCCACGCCAGCGCCGGCAGGGCCGCAATCCCGACCCCCACCCCCAACGCAATCGCCAAACCACCCACGCGGCCCACATACCGGGCGTAGCCCTGGCGCCGGTGATTCCCATCAATGAGGCTGTTCGCTGCGTCCACTCGACACCCCTGCCACACGACGCGGCCCCGACACCGCGCATTCGTGGACAATGCAAACACAACAACGCACCCACCGAAGCGACTTAACGCCGTTTGCGAGGAATCACCCACCCGTACGACACATCCCTCAGCAGACAAGCTCACCAGGGCGTGTGCCCTCGGCCCTGACGTGGGCAACGCGGCCGCTCGGCAGAGTGTTTCGGCAACTCACAGTCATCCGCACGCCGCTCAGTCCCAAAGTTCGCCAGCACTCCACCAGCGGGCTCATGGCCAGATACCAACGAGTCCACCTGCTCGACGACCGGGTTAGTGATCGCCGAGCAGATGGACTCGGTCAGGCAGCTGGGCAGGTCGGCGCGTTAGCCGACTTACACGTCCTTACACGTCGTAGTAGAGCGCGAACTCGTACGGGTGCGGCCGGATCTGGATCGGCAGGATCTCGTTCTCACGCTTGTAGGAGATCCAGGTCTCGATGAGGTCCTCGGTGAACACGCCGCCTTCGGTCAGGTAGTCGTGATCCTGCTCCAGCCGGTCGATCACCGCCGACAGCGAGGTGGGCGCCTGCGGGATGTTGGCGGCCTCGTCCGGCGGCAGCTCGTAGAGGTCCTTGTCGACCGGGGCCTGAGGCTCGATCTTCTTCTTGATGCCGTCGATGCCGGCCAGCAGCATCGCCGCGAACGCCAGGTACGGGTTACCCGAACTGTCCGGTGCGCGGAACTCCAGGCGCTTGGCCTTCGGGTTGTTACCGGTGATCGGGATGCGGACGGCGGCCGAGCGGTTGCGCTGGCTGTACACCAGGTTGATCGGAGCCTCGTAGCCAGGCACCAGACGCTTGTAGGAGTTCACCGTGGGGTTGGTAAACGCCAGCAGTGATGGGGCGTGGTGCAGGATGCCGCCGATGTAGTGGCGTGCCAGATCCGACAGCCCGGCGTAGCCCGACTCGTCGTGGAACAGCGGCTTGCCGTCCTTCCACAGCGACTGGTGCACATGCATACCGGACCCGTTGTCACCGAACAGCGGCTTGGGCATGAAGGTCACCGTCTTGCCGGCGGCCCAGGCGGTGTTCTTGACGATGTACTTGAACAACAGCACGTCATCGGCCGCGGCCAGCAGCGTGTTGAACTTGTAGTTGATCTCCGCCTGGCCGGCGGTACCCACCTCATGGTGGCCGCGCTCGATGGTGAATCCGGCGTTCTGCAGATTCGTGGTGATGTCGTCGCGCAGATCGACATAGTGATCGTACGGGGCAACCGGAAAGTAGCCACCCTTCGTCCGTACCTTGTAGCCGCGGTTTGCGCTGCCGTCGGCCTCGAACGGCTCGCCGGTGTTCCACCAGCCCGACTCCGAATCCACCTCGTAGAAGGTGCCGTTGATCTTGGAATCGAAGCTCACCGAGTCGAAAATGTAGAACTCGGCCTCGGCGCCGAAGTAGGCGGTGTCAGCGATACCTGTACTGACCAGGTAGTTCTCCGCCTTGCGTGCCACGTTTCGCGGGTCGCGGGAGTAGGCCTCGCGGGTGAAGGGGTCATGTACGAAGAAGCTGACGTTGAGTGTTTTCGCAGCCCGGAACGGGTCGATGCGCGCTGTTCCCGGGTCGGGCAGCAGCAGCATGTCCGACTCGTGAATCGACTGGAAGCCGCGCACTGAAGAGCCGTCGAACGCCAGACCGTCCTCGAAGACGCTCTCGTCGAACGCGGCGGCGGGGATCGAGAAGTGCTGGACCACACCGGGCAGGTCACAGAATCGGATGTCGACGTATTCGACCTTCTCGTCCTTGATCTGCTTGAAGATGTCGTCAGCGTTCTTTTCTGCCACTTGTGAACTCCTTCTTTGCTTTGCAGCCGATGCATGTCCAGGCACACATTCTTAACCCGGAGGTGACGCTAAGCAGCTGATGTTGCACGCCAGTCAAGCTCGTGTTGCGCCGACGTTACGCATCGGCGGTCCGCGGCCTCACGTCAGGGCCACCTATCCTGGGGCCATGGCGCGTGAAATCGGTTCGTGGCTGTCCGGACCCGAATCGGTCGAGCCCGGTGGGCGGACCGGATACCCGGGCCAGGCGCTGGGACTACCCGAGACGGGTTCGCGGTCGCTGGCAAAGATGGGCAGGCGATTCGGCGCACTGCTCATCGACTGGTTCATCAGCTACGGGCTCGCCGGGCTGGCGATCGCGGCCGGCTGGGTGAGCACGGCGACGCTGTCTACCGCGGTGCTGGTGATCTGGTTTGTGCTCGGGGTGATTTCGGTGCGGCTGTTCGGGTTCACCCCAGGCCAGTACGCACTGGGGTTGACAATGGTGCCGGTCGACAATCGCCTGCACGTGGGAACCGGACGGGCCATCGTCCGGGGTCTGCTGATCGCGCTGGTGATCCCGCCGCTGTTCACCGACTCCGACGGACGCGGCCTGCACGATCGTCTGACCGCAACAGCCGTCGTCCGGCGCTGAAGAGTCTCTCGCCTCGCCCGGGCGCCGATCCTTGGTTACGCAGCCCAACGCCACCACCGCTCTAGATTCGGTGGCGGACCTGCCCGTTCATCATCGTCATCGTCACGGTCGCACGGTGAATGTCGTGTGGGTCGACCTCGAAGATATCGGTATCCAGCACGATCAGATCAGCCAGTTTGCCCACCTCGACCGAGCCGACTTTGTCGTCCAGCCGGATCTGGTAGGCGGCGCCCAAGGTGTTGGCGTGTACCGCCTCGGCGACGCTGAGTCGCTGATCGGCCGGCGCCAGCACAGCGGCGTCCGGCTGGCCGATCAGCTGACGGGTAACCCCGATCTGGATGGAATCCAGCGGCTTGTAGGTGGAGAAGTACCCTGCGGCAGGCCAATCGGTTCCCAGCGAAATGCGACCGCCCGAGCGCAGGATGTCCTGTGCGCGATAGAACAAGTCCTGACGAGGCCGCCCGTAGCGTGCGGCCATATTCAACACCGTGTCGGGGTCGGCGGACATCCAGTTAGCCGAAAACTGGCCGATCACACCGAGTTTGCCGAACCGCCGGCTGTCGGGATCCTCGACGTACACCAGATGGGCGATGGTGTGCCGGCGGTCGCGGGCCGGGTTGGCTGCGATCGCGGCCTCGATGGAATCCAGAGCCGTGCGCGCCGTGTGTTCACCGCAGGCATGGACGTGCACGTCGAACCCGGCCGCGTCGACTTCGCGGACCAGTTGGCGCCACTGCTCGTCGGTGAACGGCGACCCACCGATCGAATCGGGCTTGTCCGCGTACGGCTCGATGAGCCACGCCGTGTACCCGCCCTGCGTGCCGTCACCGATGACCTTCACCACGCCGATGTCGACCAGCTCGGTCGAGGTCCGGTTGCGGATGTCGGTCAGCCTCGCCACAGCGTCGTCGACCGGCGGGGACTTCACGCTGTAGGAGGCGACCACCCGGAATGGCAGCGCCCCGCGTCGCTCCAAGTCGGTGTACAGCCCGATCAGCGCACCCTGGTCCTCGCCGATCGGGGGCACACCGGCGTCGAACACCGAGGTGATCCCCGCGGCCGACGCGTTCGGCAGCCTCCTCTCCAGCAGCGTCTGCATCGAGTGCGGCGATATCGGGTCGACCGCGTTCACCAGGCTCAACACGGCGTCGACCTCGAGGACATAGCCGGTGGGCTCGCCGTGCTCGTCGCGGACGTAGTAGCTGAAACCGGGAATCGGATCAGGGGTGTCCCGGCTGACGCCGGCCTTCTCCAATGCCTTGCTGTTGGCCCACATGCTGTGCCCGTCGATCGCGAAGAAGAACCCGGGCCGGTCGGGCAACACCCGGTCCAGCTCGCCGCGATTGGGCCCGTTGGGCCCGAACATGTCTACGCGCCAACCGAATCCGCGCACCGGGCCGTCGGTGTGTTCCTTCGCGTACGCGGCGATCGCGGCCAGCGCGTCCGCGCCGGTAGGCACCTGCAGGTCGACTCCGCTGGTCAGGAACGAGCCGAGGAACGGGTGGATGTGTCCCTCAACAAAACCCGGCAGCAGCAGGTTGCCCTTGAGGTTTATGACGTGGGTGTCGGGTCCTTCGAGCGCTCTCGCGCCAGCGTCGTGCCCGACATAGGTGATCGTGTTGCCCGTGACGGCCACCGCCTGCGCCCACGGCTGGGCGGGGGACACGGTGTAGATCCGGCCGTTGCGGAACACGAAGTCGGCGGTCGTGCGGTCCACCGCCGCGGGCGGCTTCGCGCAGGCGGCTGCTGTCGAGACGGCCGTCACAGCCGCCGCTCGCGGCGCTGGCCGCCTCGTCACAACCCCGGTTCCGAGGGCGCTGAAGTGCGGCGCCCACTCACATGCAGTACACAAAGCGGCCCCCCAAGCCGGTCAGCGGCGGCGCACGGTGCGCTGCACGCCCTTCATCTTGGCCTGACCCGGCAGCGGGCCCTTCGGCATCGCGGCAGGGCCGATCCGCGAGCCCAGGGCGACCAGCTTGGACTCCAGGGCATCCATCTGCTTGACGGTGATGTTCGCCGGCAGCTTGGTCAGGTGCCGTTCCAGCTTCGACAGAGGTACCTCGCCCTCGCCGTTACCGACGATGACGTCGTAGATCGGCACATCCCCGACCAGGCGAGCAGTGCGCTTCTTCTCCTGTGCCAGCAGCGGCTTGACCCTCGACGGCGCGCCCTCGGCGACGAAGATCACCCCGGGCCGCCCGATCACCCGGTGCACCGCGTCGAAATGCCCGGTCGCCGCGACGCCCGGTGTGACCCGCCACTTGCCGCGCAGGTTGTCCAATGCCCACGCCGCGGCGCCAGCCTGGCCCTCAGCCTTGCTGTACACCGACTTCTGCGCACGGCGGCCGAAGATGATGAACGCGACGAGGGCGCCGAGCACTACGCCGAGCAGGATCATCAGATACATCGTGAACCCGCCGGCGTAGATGCCGACGGCCACCGACGCGGCCACGATCAGGACAAACGCGCCGATCATGTACGGCAGCAGCCGCTTGTCCTCTTTGCGCTGCATCTGGAAGGCCTGCCACAGCTGAGTGCGGCGCTGCTTGGACGCTGCCTTGCGGGCGGCCTTGGCCTCGGCCTTGGCGGCCTTGGTCTCGGCGGTGGTGCGGGATTTCGCCATAGCTAGCAGGATACGGAAGTCGAATCAGCGCGGAGCCGGGGTCGCCGTGTCCAGCCGGTGCGTGCTGGCGGCCTGCTTGTAGAGCCGGCCCGCGCGGTACGACGAACGCACTAGTGGCCCGGCCAGCACACCGGCGAAACCCAGCCCCTCGGCGTAGGCGGCGAGTGCGACGAACTCGTCGGGATGAACCCAGCGCTCGACCGGGTGGTGGCGCAGCGACGGGCGCAGGTACTGGGTGATGGTGACGATGTCGCACCCGGCGCCGTGTAGGTCGGCCAGCGCGACGTGCACCTCGTCGATGGTCTCGCCCATCCCGAGGATGAGATTGCTCTTGGTCACCAGACCGAACTCGCGGGCAGCGGTCAGCACGTCGAGGCTGCGCTGGTAACGGAACGCCGGCCGGATCCGCTTGAAGATGCGCGGCACGGTTTCGACGTTGTGCGCGAACACTTCTGGACGAGACTCGAAGACCTCACGCAGCAGCGCGGGCACGCCGTTGAAGTCCGGCGCCAGCAGCTCGACACCGGTTGAGGGGTTGAGCGCCTTGATGGCGCGCACCGTCTCGGCGTACAGCCACGCCCCGCCATCGGGCAGATCGTCTCGGGCCACACCGGTGACCGTCGCGTACTTCAGGCCCATCGCGGCCACGCTCTCGGCGACCCGGCGCGGCTCGTCGCGGTCGAGTTCGGCGGGCTTTCCGGTGTCGATCTGGCAGAAGTCACAGCGCCGGGTGCACTGCTCGCCGCCGATGAGGAACGTGGCCTCGCGGTCCTCCCAGCATTCGTAGATGTTGGGGCAGCCGGCCTCTTCGCAGACGGTGTGCAGACCTTCGCGGCGCACCAGGCCCTTCAGTTGGGTGTACTCAGGGCCCATCTTGGCCCGGGTCTTGATCCACGGCGGCTTGCGTTCGATCGGGGTCTCGGCGTTGCGGACCTCCAGACGCAGCAGCTTGCGGCCTTCCGGAGCCGCCGGGCCGGCGACATTGGACTCCGGAGTGACGCTCACCGTGTCGATGCTACGTGAGTCGACACTGGTAGGCGGCCGTCGAGTGCGTCACACACCGCCTGCGCCACCCGCTCACGGACGTCGTCGATCCCGACGCGCCTGCCCAACTCGGCGCTCAGCGACGTCACCCCCGCATCGGCGATCCCGCACGGCACGATCGCGGTGTAGGCCGACAGGTCGCAGTCACAGTTCAGTGCGAAGCCGTGCAAGGTGGTGCCGCGCGCGACCCGGATACCGATGGCCGCGACCTTGCGCTCCCGGCGGCCGTCGCCGGCGGGCAGCCACACCCCGGATCGGCCCTCGACGCGGACAGTCTGCAGTCCGAAGTCGGCACACACCGCGATCAGCGATTCCTCAAGGCGCCGAACATAATTCACCACGTCCAGTGGTTCAGCCATGCCGATCACGGGGTAGCCGACGAGCTGGCCCGGCCCGTGCCAGGTGATCTTGCCGCCGCGGTCGGTGTCGACGACGGGGGTGCCGTCAGCAGGACGTTCGTGATCCTCGGTGCGTTTTCCCGCGGTGTAGACCGCCGGATGCTCGAGCAGCAGCAGGGTGTCCGGACCGCCGGCCACCCGGGCGTCGGCGAGCTCGCGCTGCAGTGCCCACGCGCTGCGATAGTCCACCGCGCCGAGCTGTCGCACCTCGACGGGCGTGGAGCTGGACCGGATGGACTGGCGCACCTTATCGACGCTACTAGCCCTGCGCCGAGGAGGTGGCGTAGGCCAGCGCCTCGCCGATGGTGTTG
The DNA here is from genome assembly GCF_011694515.1 of Mycobacterium sp. DL592. Classification (NCBI taxonomy): domain Bacteria; kingdom Bacillati; phylum Actinomycetota; class Actinomycetes; order Mycobacteriales; family Mycobacteriaceae; genus Mycobacterium; species Mycobacterium sp. DL592. Next base: position 1,925,270 of record NZ_CP050192.1, read on the forward strand.
TGGTGGAACACGAAGCCGGCCCGTTCGAGCGCGGCCGGGATGGCGCGCTGGCCGCCGAGCAGACCTTCCTCGGCGAACTCGCCGAGAAGGGTGCGCAGCGCGATTCCGGGCACCAGCCACGGTGTCGGGCGGTTGAGTGCCCGACCCAGCGCAGCGGTGAACTCCGAATTGGTCACCGGCGCGGGCCCGGTGAAGTTCACCGGCCCGGACAGGTCCTCGGAGTTGATCGCGAACAACAGCGCGCGAACCTCGTCCTCCAGGCTGATCCACGGCATGTACTGCCGGCCGCCGCCGAGCCGCCCGCCCAATCCGAGCGCGAACAGTGGGCGCAGCCGCCCCAGCACCCCGCCGCCACCGGGCGACAGCACCAGACCGGTCCGGGCCAGCACCACCCGCACTCCGGCGTCCTCGGCGGGCAGCGTCGCCGCCTCCCAGTCAACGCAGAGCTGAGCCAGGAAACCCGCTCCGGCAGGGGCGGTTTCGTCGACAACCCGGCCGCGGGTGTCGCCGTAGAAACCCACGGCGCTGGCGTTGACGAGCACGGGCACTTCGGCGTCGACCACCGCGGCCGAGATCACATCGGTCGGGTCGATACGGCTGTCGCGCAGCGTCTGCTTGAACGAACCCGACCAGCGTTTGTCGCCGACGCCGACCCCGCACACGTTCACCACGGCGTCGACGCCCTCCAGCCCGGCCGGGTCGAACTCGCCGCTCTCGGGATTCCAGTGCAGTTCGTCACCGTTGGCCGGGGCGCGGCGCACGATGCGGATCACCCGGTTGTCTGCGGCGCGCAGCGCCGACACCAGTGCCGAGCCGATCAGCCCCGACGAGCCGGCGATGGCGAGGACCTTCCCGCCACCCCGCCCGAAGACCGAGTCGCCCATTGCCTCAGAGCCCCAAGTCGGCCTCGAACGCTCCTTCTTCGAGCCGCCGCTTCACCGTGGTGAGGAATCGGCCGGCGTCGGCGCCGTCGATGAGCCGGTGGTCGTAGGTCAGAGGCAGGTAGCAGATCGACCGCACGCCGATCGACTCGTTGCCGGATTCGTCGATGATGACCCGTGGACGCTTGACGATCGCGCCCGTCCCCAGCATCGCCGCCTGCGGCGGCACCAGGATCGGGGTGTCGAACAGCGCGCCCTGGCTGCCGATGTTGGTGATGGTGAACGTGCCGCCGGACAGTTCGTCCGGCTTGAGGTCGCCGGAGCGGGCCCGTGAAGCGATGTCGTTGATCGCCCGGGCCAGCCCGGCCAGCGACAGATCACCCGCGTTGTGGACCACCGGGGAGAGCAGGCCCTGATCGGTGTCGACGGCGAAGCCGAGGTTCTCGGCGTCGTAGTAGGTGATCTCCTTGGTGTCCTCGTTGTAGCTGGCGTTGATGTTCGGATGCGCCTTCAGGGCGTCGATCACCGCGCGTGCGATGAACGGCAGGTAGGTGAGGTTCACGCCTTCGCGCTCGGCGAACTTGTTCTTGGCCTTGGCCCGCAGCGCCACGATCTTGGTCATGTCGACCTCGTGGGTCTGGGTCAGCTGCGCGGTGGTCTGCAGCGACTCGCGGGTCTTCTTCGCGGTGAGCTGCCGGATGCGGTTGGCCTTCTGCGTCGTACCGCGCAGGTGGGCCAGCGGCGAGGCGGCCGCAGGGGCAGCCGCAGCCGCGGCCGCCGCCGGCGCGGCGGCCGGTGCAGCTGCGGGCGCGGGCGCCGGGGGAGCCTTCTTGGCCTCCGCGGCGGCCAGCACATCCTGCTTGCGGATGCGCCCGCCGACGCCGGTGCCCTTGACCGTCGCGAGATCGATCCCGTTCTCGGCGGCCAGCTTTCGCACCAGCGGTGTGACGTAGGGGCTGCCGTCGCCGGCGTCGCTTTCGGCGGCGGCAGGGGCTGGTGCGGCTGCGGGAGCGGGGGCTGCTGCCGGTGCGGGTTCGGGTTTCGGCCAGATCGGTGGTCTCCGGGGATCGCTATTCGTAGTGGTGTGTCGGGGCCGATGCAGGCTATTGGTGGGTTGTTTGCGATGTCGGCTGATGCGGTGCGGTTTATTTTCCGTAAGCCGTTTCAGTGGCGGGAGTTTTTGGAGCAGGCGTGGTTTGTGGCGCGGGTGTCGTTGGCGCCGACGTTGTTGGTGGCGATTCCGTTCACGGTGTTGGTGAGTTTCACGCTCAATATTTTGTTGCGGGAGTTGGGGGCGGCGGATCTGTCGGGGGCGGGTGCGGCCTTTGGTGCGGTGACGCAGGTGGGTCCGTTGGTGACGGTGTTGATCGTGGCCGGTGCGGGGGCGACGGCGATGTGTGCGGATCTGGGGTCGCGCACGATTCGTGAGGAGATCGACGCGATGGAGGTGCTGGGGATCAACCCGGTGCAGCGTCTGGTTACGCCGCGGATGTTGGCCTCGGGGTTGGTGGCGTTGTTGCTCAATTCGTTGGTGGTGATCATCGGGATCTTGGGTGGCTATGTGTTTTCGGTGTTCGTTCAGGATGTGAATCCGGGGGCGTTCGCGGCGGGGATCACGTTGTTGACCGGGGTGCCGGAGGTGATCATCTCGTGTGTCAAGGCGGCGTTGTTCGGGTTGATCGCGGGGTTGGTGGCTTGTTATCGGGGGTTGACGATCTCTGGTGGGGGTGCCAAGGCGGTGGGTAATGCGGTCAATGAGACGGTGGTGTACGCGTTCATGGCGTTGTTCGTGGTCAACGTGGTCGTCACGGCCATCGGTATCCGGATGACCAGCCGATGAAGCGGGTGCAGTGATGGCACTGCGGGGTGCGTATCCCAAACTGGCCAAGCAGATCGACAGGCCGGTCAACTTCTTCGCCCGCATCGGCGATCACACACTGTTCTACGCCCGTGCCATCGGCGGAACACCCCATGCGGCAATACATTTCCGTAAGGAGATCATTCGGTTGATCGCCGAGATCTCGATGGGTGCCGGGACGTTGGCGATGATCGGCGGCACCGTGGTGATCGTCGGGTTCTTGACGTTGGCCGCCGGTGGGACGCTGGCGGTGCAGGGGTATTCCTCGCTGGGCAATATCGGGATCGAGGCGCTGACAGGGTTTTTGGCGGCGTTCATCAATGTGCGGATCTCGGCGCCGGTGGTGGCCGGGATCGGGTTGGCGGCGACCTTCGGTGCCGGTGTGACCGCGCAGTTGGGTGCGATGCGGATCAACGAGGAGATCGACGCGCTGGAGTCGATGGGTATCCGGCCGGTGGAATATCTGGTCTCCACCCGCATCGTGGCCGGGATGATCGCGATCACCCCGCTGTACTCGATCGCGGTGATCCTGAGCTTTGTGGCTTCGCAGTTCACCACGGTGGTGTTGTTCGGTCAGTCCGGCGGGCTCTATGACCACTACTTCAATACGTTCCTCAATCCGATCGACTTGTTGTGGTCGTTTCTGCAGGCGGTGTTGATGGCGATCACGATCTTGTTGATCCACACCTATTTCGGCTACTTCGCCACCGGCGGACCCTCCGGGGTGGGCGTCGCCGTCGGTGACGCGGTGCGGACCTCACTGATCGTCGTCGTCTCGGTGACGCTGCTGGTCTCGCTGGCTATCTACGGCTCCAACGGCAACTTCAACCTGTCCGGATAGGCGAGGAACCCGATGAGATCAGGTATCACGCGCCCGCTGGCAGGCCTGGCGACGGTGATCGCACTCGCCGCGATCGTCGCTGTCGCTGTCGGGCTCTTTAACGACAGTTTCACCAAAACTGTTCCGGTGACTGTGATTTCGGACCGCGCCGGCCTGGTGATGAATCCCGAGGCCAAGGTCAAGATCAACGGCGCCCAGGTCGGCAAGGTCGCCTCCATCGATTCACTTCCCGACGGGCGGGCCGCACTGCACCTCGCGATCGACCCCAAAATGGTCGACGTCATCCCGGCCAATGTCGGCGCCGACATCACCTCCTCGACGGTGTTCGGCTCGAAGTTCGTCGAACTGGTCGCCCCGGCTGACCCCTCGGCGCAGACCCTTCGGTCCGACCAGGTGATCCAGGGCAACCACGTCACCGTCGAGGTCAACACAGTGTTCCAGCAACTGGTCTCGGTGCTCTCCGCGATCGAGCCGGCCAAGCTCAACCAGACCCTCGGCGCGCTCGCCAAGGGCTTCAACGGCCGCGGGCAGAAGTTCGGTCAGTCCCTGGTCGACCTCGACTCCGCGCTGGCCAAGCTGAACCCCAGCCTGGACACCCTGAACCACGAGATCGCAATCGCGCCACCGGTGTTCGACGCCTACGCCGCGGCATCCTCAGATCTCGTCTCGACGGTCGAGAACGCCAGCAAGATCAGCGACACCGTCGTCGACCAGAACGACAACCTCGACGCCCTGCTGGTCAGCGCCATCGGCCTGGCCGACGTCGGTACCGAGGTGCTGTCGACGAACCGCCAGCCGCTCACCAACGTGCTGCACCTGCTGGTCCCCACCACTGACCTGCTCAACCAGTACAACGCGGCACTCAACTGCGGAATCGCCGGTCTGGTCCCGCTGGCCACCGGCCCCGGCACGCCACTGCCCGGCGTGACCCTGCTGCAGTCGTTCTTCCTCGGCCGTGAGCGCTACCGCTATCCGCAGGACCTGCCGAAGGTCGCCGCCAAGGGCGGGCCTCAGTGCACGGACCTGCCCAAGGTTCCGTACGAGAAGAGTGCGCCGTTCGTGGTCGCCGACATCGGAACCAACCAGGCGCAGTACGGCAACCAGGGCATCCTGCTGAACTCCGACGGTCTCAAGCAAGCCCTGTTCGGACCGATCGACGGACCGCCCCGCAACACCGCACAGATTGGACAGCCCGGATGACCGCGCTGTGGAAGACCGTCGTCAAGGTCGGCATCTTCGGGGTGGTGATGCTGCTGCTGACCGGAGCTCTCTTCGCGATCTTCGGCCAGTACCGTTCGGGATCGGACAACAGCTACTCGGCGGAGTTCGCCGATGCGTCCAGCCTGAAATCCGGTGATTCGGTGCGCGTGGCAGGTGTGCGCGTCGGCACCGTCAAAGACGTTGCCCTGCAGCCGGACAACAAGGTCATCGTCGATTTCGACGCCGACCAGAAGATCGTCCTGACGGCAGGTACCAAGGCTGTGGTGCGGTACCTGAACCTGGTCGGTGACCGGTATCTGGAACTGGTCGACAGCCCCGGCTCGGGCAAGATCCAGCCCGCCGGCTCACGGATTCCGCTCGACCGCACCGAGCCCGCGCTGGATCTGGATCTGCTGCTCGGTGGGCTCAAACCCGTTGTCCGTGGCCTCAATCCGCAGGACGTCAACGCGTTGACGAACTCGCTGATCCAGGTCCTACAAGGCCAGGAAGGCAATATCGAGTCGCTGTTCTCCAAGACGTCGTCGTTCTCCACGGCACTGGCCGACAACGGTCAGACGGTGCAGCAGCTGATCGACAACCTCAACACGGTGATCACCACGATCTCCAAGGACGGCGACAAGTTCTCCGGTGCCGTCGACAAGCTCGAGAAGCTGGTTACAGGCCTTGCCGCCGACAAGGACCCGATCGGCGAGGCGGTCACCGCACTGGACAACGGCACCGCGTCGCTGACCGACCTGCTCGGGCAGTCGCGCGCACCGCTGGCCGGGACCATCGGCCAGCTCGGCCGGCTCGCGCCGCTGCTCGACCAGGACAAGGAGCTGCTGGACATCTCAATCCAGAAGGCGCCCAAGAACTACCGCAAACTGGTGCGGCTCGGCGCCTATGGCAGCTTCCTCAACCAGTACCTGTGCGGGCTGTCGTTCCGGGTCAGTGACCTGCAGGGCCGGACCGCGTACTTCCCCTGGATCATCCAACACAGTGGAAGGTGTGGGGAGCCCTGATGCTCAAATACCGCGGTTCCTCTCTCATCAGATCGGGTTTCATCGGCCTGATGCTGATCGTGCTCGTCATCACCGTCGGCCTGGCGCCCGAGCGCATCGTGACGTGGGCGACGTCGGTCAAACATCAAGCCCTGTTCACCGAGGCCGGCGGCCTGCAGTCCGGCAATGCCGTCAAGGTCTCCGGTGTCAAGGTGGGCACCGTCTCCGACGTGTCACTCGACCACGGCAAGGCGCTGGTGACCTTCGTGGTCAAGGGCAGCGTCCGGCTGGGTGCGGACACCACCGCCCACATCCGCACCGGCACTCTGCTCGGCCAGCGGATCCTGACGCTGGAGTCCGACGGCAAGGGGGTCCTGAAGTCCTCTGAGGTGATCCCGGTATCGCGTACCGGGGCGCCGTACTCGCTGTCCGACTCGCTGTCGGAGTTCACCGCGAACACCGCCGACACCGACACCGCGGCGCTCAACCAGTCGCTGAACACGCTTTCGGACACCCTCGACCGGGTGTCGCCCCAGATCGGGCCGACGTTCGACGGGTTGAGCAGGTTGTCGCGAATGATCAACGAGCGTGACGATTCCCTGGCCAACCTGCTCAAGAGTGCGGCCAACGTCACCGGCATACTCGGGCAGCGCAGCCAACAGGTGAACACGCTGTTGCTCAACGCCAACGACCTCGTCGGCGTCCTGCAGGAACGTCGCTACGCGATCGTGAACCTGCTGGCCAACACCTCGGCCCTGTCGAAGCAACTCACCGGCATCGTCGCCGACAACGAGAAGGCGTTGGCGCCCGCCTTGGAGAAGTTGAACTCGGTGACCGCGATGTTGGAGAAGAACAACGACAACATCACCGCCGCCATGAAGGGTTTGGCCAAGTACCAGATCACCCAGGCCGAGGCGGTCAACAGTGGGTTCCTCTACAACGCGTTCGTGGCCAACCTGATACCGGCGCAGACATTGCAGCCGTTCTTCGACTACGCGCTCGGGTTCCGCCGCGGTATCGACGCCGGCCAGCCGCCGGACAACGCCGGGCCGCGCGCCGAGATTCCGTTCCCGTACAACGGCATACCGCAGCCCAATGAGCGATGGGGGCAGCCATGACCCGCAAGCGGCTCACCGCCGTCGCCGCCGTGATCCTCGCCCTGCTGGTGGCCGGCGGCGTCGGCCTGCTGGTTCGGCAGGCGTTCTTCAAGCCGACCACCATCACGGCGTACTTCACCAGTGCCACTGCGATCTACCCCGGTGACGAGGTTCGGGTGGCCGGTGTGAAGGTCGGCAACATCAAGTCGATCGAAGCTCAGGGCACCAAGGCCAAGATGACGCTGGTCGTCGACCGCGACGTGCCGATCCCGGCCAACGCCGAGGCCGTCATCGTCTCGCAAAACCTGGTCGGCGCTCGCTACGTCCAGCTCACACCGCCCTACACCGATAGCGGCCCGAAGTTGGCCGACGGCGCGGTGATCGGCCTCGACCGCACCGCCGTGCCTGTCGAGTGGGACGAGGTCAAGACTCAATTGACCCGCCTGGCAGCCGATTTGGGCCCGAAGGACGCCCAGTCGACCACGGCGGTCAGCCGCTTCATCGACAGTGCGGCCAACGCGCTGGATGGCAACGGCCAGAAGCTGCACGACACCATCGCCGAGTTGTCCGGTGTGAGCCGGGTGCTCGCCGACGGCAGCGGCAACATCGTCGACACCATCAAGAACCTGCAGACGTTCGTGACCGCATTGCGGGACAGCAATGTCCAGATCGTCGCGTTCCAGGACCGGTTGGCCAGTCTCACCAGCGTCGTCGACGGAAGCAGGTCTGATCTCGACGCGGCGCTGACCAACCTGTCCAGCGCCGTGGTGGACGTCCAACGCTTCATCGCAGGCAGCCGCAACCAGACCGCCGAGCAGATCCAGCGGTTGTCCAGCGTGACGCAGAACCTCTCCGACAACCAGATCGTGCTGAAGAACCTGCTGCACGTGGCGCCGAACGCCATCGGCAATGCCTACAACATCTACGACCCCGATACCCAGAGCGCGCTGGGCGGTTTCGCGTTGGCGAACTTCTCCAACCCGGTCAGTGTGGTCTGCACGGCGATCGCGGCGGTGAAGAACGCGACGGCGGCCGAGACCTCGAAGCTGTGCGCTCAGTACCTGGGCCCGGCGCTCCGGCTGCTGAACTTCAACTACCTGCCGATCCCGTTCAACAGCTACCTGGGCAAGTCGCCGAGCCCGGAGAACCTGATCTACACGGATCCAGCGATCGCGCCGGGCGGTTCGCGCTATGCCCCGCCTGCGGAGATTCCGCCGACGGTGTCGGCCTACACCGGCTACAACGGTGACGTGCCCGGCCCGGCCGGCTGGGGCGTTCCCCCCGCGGACCCCAACTTCCACGGGGCCTATGCCCCCAATGGGCTGCCCGCCGACCCGTCGCCTGCGCTGTTCCCGGGTGCTCCGATTCCGCCGGGGGTTCCGGCCGCGGCCACCGGACCTGCCGCGCCGCCGCCGTCGAGTGTGGAGGGCATGCTGCTTCCGGCCGAATCAGCGCCCCCGGCAGCGCAACCCGTCGAAGGGACACCGCCATCATGACCCGTCGTGACTCGGTGCGCCGGGTGGCTGTGATCGCGTCGTGTATCGCTGTCAGCACCAGCGGCTGTGCGTTCGGCGGTCTCAATTCACTGCCGCTGCCCGGAACGGTCGGCCACGGTGAAGGCTCGAAGACATATCACGTTGAGATCGCCAATGTCGGTCAGCTCGAGTCGAATTCGCCCGTCCTGGTCGGCGATGTGGTGGTGGGCAGCGTCGGGAAGATGACGGTGTCCGACTGGCACGCCGATGTCGAGGTATCGGTCAAGCCGGGCATCGTGATCCCGGCGAACGCGGTGGCGACGGTGGGGCAGACCAGCCTGCTCGGCTCGATGCACCTTGCCCTCAATCCGCCGCTGGGCGAGGCACCGAGTGGGGTACTGCAGCCCGGTGCCACCCTCGGTCTGAACCAGTCCTCGACATACCCGTCGACCGAGCAGACGTTGTCGGCGCTGTCAGTCGTTGTCAACGGCGGCGGCTTGGGCCAGATCGGGGACATCGTCCGGGAATTCAGCGCCGCACTGGGCGGCCGCGAGGACAAGATCCGGGATCTGCTGACCCAGCTCAACGACTTCGTCGGACTGCTCTCCGAACAGCGAGACAGCATCAATGCCGCGGTGACGTCGCTGAACAAACTGGCCGGTACGTTCGCGGGTCAGCGTGAGGTTCTCACCAGCGCGCTGAACCGGATTCCGCCCGCCCTGGACGTGCTGATCAACGAGCGGCCCCGGATCACCACCGCGCTGGAGAAGTTCCGCGACTTCTCGAACCTGGCTACGGGTTTGGTCAACGACGCCGGCGCAGATCTGGTCCGCAACCTGCAGAACCTGGAGCCGACGTTGAAGGCTCTCGCGGATGTGGGACCCAAGCTCGACACCGCGCTGGCCTATTTCCCCACGTTCCCCTACACCCAGAGTTTCGTCGACCGGGCCATCCGCGGCGACTACATGAACCAGTTCATCATCTTCGACTTCACGGTGCCCCGGCTCAAGCGCGGCCTGTTCCTGGGGACGAGCTGGGGCGACGAGAACGCCAAACTGGTTCCCGCCCCCGGTGACCCGTGGTACGCGACCTACACCTACGACCCCCTGCAGGCGCCGCTGACGCCGACACCTGCTCAGGTCGCCGACATCCCGCCATTGGTCAACCCGGCACCGGTGTCGCAGTCGGCGCTGAACGTCGACACGCCTGCGGCACACGGCACGGGAACCGGCCCGCTGCCCGGACCGGCACCGGATGCGGCGCCGCAGGACGGAGGGGGCAACTAACCATGCTGACGCGCTTCGTTCGCAACCAGCTGATCATTTTCACGATCGCCTCGATCGTGGGGATCGCGGTCATGGTGATGACCTATATGCAGGCCCCGACACTGCTGGGCATCGGCCGGATGACGGTCAAGCTCGAACTGCCCACGACCGGTGGGCTCTATCAGTTCTCGAATGTCACCTACCGCGGTGTTCAGCTCGGCAAGGTCACCGAAGTGCGGCCTACCAAGACCGGCGCCGAGGCCACCCTGTCGCTGGACACCTCCCCGAAGGTGCCCGCCGATCTGCAGGCCAGAGTGCTCAGCGTGTCGGCAGTCGGTGAGCAGTATGTCGACCTGGTGCCGCGCACCGACTCCGGGCCATACCTGGAGAACGGCGCGGTGATCCCGGCCAAGAACACCACCGTCCCGCAGGCGGTCGGGCCGATGCTCGATCAGGTCAGTGCCTTGCTCAAGAGCATTCCCAAGGACCGGATTCCGGATCTTCTGCAGGAGTCGTTCAAAGCTCTCAACGGCACCGCGGACAATCTGAGCACGCTGGCCGACTCGGCCTCCCGGCTGGCCGCTGACTTCAACGGTTCCGGGGACCAGGCCCGCACTCTGATCGAGGACAGCCGCCCGCTGCTCGACGGCCAGCTGGCGTCCACGGATTCGATTCGGACCTGGGCACGCAGCCTGGCCGGGATCAGCGGACAGTTGGTGACCGATGATCCGCAGTGGCGTGCCATCCTGCAGAACGGCCCGGGTGCAGCCAATGAGGCCTCAGCGCTGCTGAATCAGGTCAAGCCCACCCTGCCGGTGTTGCTGGCCAACCTCACCACGGTGGGGCAGGTCGCGGTGACCTACCACGCCTCCCTCGAGCAGCTGCTGGTGCTGCTGCCGCCCTACATCGCGTCGCTGCAGTCCATCGGGCCGTTGAACAACCCGACCGGAATGGCCAAGGGCGACTTCACCGTCGGCATCAGCGACCCGCCGGCGTGCACCGTCGGCTTCCTGCCGCCGTCGTCGTGGCGTTCCCCCGCGGACCTGTCCGATATCGACACACCGGACGGGCTGTATTGCAAGCTGCCGCAGGACTCGCCAATTGCCGTCCGCGGCGCGCGTAACTATCCGTGCCAGGCTGAGCCGGGTAAGCGGGCACCGACTGCCGAACTGTGTGACAGCGACAAACCATTCGAGCCGCTGGCGATGCGTCAGCACGCGACCGGGCCCTACCCGTTCGACCCGAACCTGGTGTCACAAGGCATTCCGCCGGATGACCGGACGACGTTGAACGACAACATCTACGGTCCGCTGCAGGGCACCCCGCGTCCGCCAGGGCCCGATCCGGCGGCACCACCGCCGCCCGCGCAGGCGCCGGTGGCCCCCGCCGCGGCACAGGCTCCGGCACCCGGGGCGCCGCCCGCGATTCCCAATCCCGCGCCGATCGACACCGGCGGTGCCGTGGCGCCGAGTGCGTACACCGGCGGCGCATCCGGTCCGTCGGTCGCCATTGCGACCTACGATCCGGCCACCGGCCAGTACGCCACCCCGGACGGCAGCGTCTTCCGGCAGTCGGACCTGGTCAAGCCGGGCGCTGATCGGTCGTGGAAAGACCTGTTGCCCACTACATGAGAGGAGACGGGTGCATGCGTACGTCACCGACGCTGGTCGCCGCAGCGGTGCTTACCGCAGCGGCGGTGGGCAGTGTGCTGAACCCGGCGACGGCCGATGCCTCCGACCGGTGGGCGCTCAACGGGACGTTCGTCGCGACGTCCAACGGTGAGTGGGCGACGAACAACGACGTGTTCCACGACGAGAAGAGCGTCCGCAGTATCTGGACCATCTCATCGCAGTGCAGCTATCCCACCGAGTGCACCGGAACGGTCACCAGCGACTGGGGCTGGACGGCGCCGATCTATCAGACCGGCGGCGAGTGGTACGTCAAGCGGATCATCCCGGACTGGATGCCCTGCTACGACGGCTCCACCGCGCCCGGACAGCAGGTCTACCGGTTCCACGGGATCTCGGCGGACGGTACGACCTCCGATGCCAGCTCGGGGATCTGGGCGGGGGAGGACGGCACGACCGGTGCCCCCGGTGCCTGCGGGCGCGGGGGCGTCCTCTACATCAGCATGCCGTTCAAGCTGGTCAAGCAGAGCTGACCGCCACGCCGGCCATGTCCAGCGCGGCCAGGTGGCTGAACAACATCGACGCTCCGATCGGGTTGCCGCCGCCGGGATAGGTGGTGCCGCTGACCGCGGCCATCGTGTTGCCCGCGGCATACAGCCCGGCGATCGGCACGCCATCGTGGTCGAGCACCCGCGCGTGGGCATCGGTCCGCACACCACCCTTGGTGCCAAGGTCGGACAGCCCGAAGGCCGCTGCGTGGAACGGTGGCTCGACGATAGGCACCAGTGGTGAGCGTCCTTCCGAGAACGCCCGGTCGTAGGCCTCGTCACCGCGTCCGAAGTCGGTGTCGGCGCCGCGGGCGACCATCTCGTTGAAGCGTGCGACGGTCTGCTCGAGCGCCTCGGCCGGCACTCCGATCAGCTCTGCCAGCTCAGCCAGAGTCGCTGCGGTGCGCCACAATCCGGCGTCCTTGTAGCGTTCCGTCTCGACCATCGAGACGTTGGTGGCCTTGACCGGGGGAACCTCACCCTCGCGGTCGTCGTAGATCATCCACAGCGGCATGCTGAGCCTGCCGGCGTGCATTTCGCCGATGATCGCGCGGCCGATCCGGTCATAGGCGGCCGATTCGTTGACGAAGCGTTGCCCGGCGTCGTTGACGAAGATCCCGCCGGTGAACCACAGCGCGAACGCCGACCGGCCGTCGGGATGAGTCAGACCGGGTGACCACCACGCCTGGTCCATCAGATCGAGGCTCGCGCCGGCGCGAATCGCCGCCTGCAGGGCCGCGCCCGTGTTACCCGGGCAGCCCATCGAGTCCATCGGGTCACCGGGCACCCCGTAGGTCTGGCGCAGCTCGGGGTTGTGCTCGAACCCGCCTGCGGCGAGCAGCACGCCGCGGCGCGCGCCGATCCGGACCTGCCCGCCATCGCGGCGCACCACTGCGCCGACCACCCGGCCGTCGTCGGTGATCAGGTCCACCAGTTCGGCGTTGCGGTGCAGCGCGGCATTCTGGAAACCGCTGAGGGCGGCCAGGAATCGGCCGATGAGGGCGCGGCCGCCGAACAGCTTGCCCGGCGCCGGGACCCCGAGCCGTTCGGTATCCAACGGGCCGCCGACCGAACCCGCGTACGGTCCGAGCTTGTCGTCGCGTATCGGCACGGCGACGATGTGGCGCAGCCCGTCGGTGCGCGCGTCGGGGGCCTTGCCGAAGTAGTCCGGCCAGGGCAGCACGGTGAAGACGAAGTTCTCGTCGGCTTCCAGGTATTCGATGAGTGCGCCACCGCCACGCACGTAGGCGTCCTGCAGGTCGCGTGGAGTGCGGTCGCCTACAACGGAATGGAAGTAGTTCAGCGCCCGCTCGATCGTGTCGTCGCTTCCCGCGCGTCGGAGCACCGGGTTACACGGGAACCACATCCCACCGCCGCCCGAGTAGGCCGTCGTACCGCCGAACTTGTCGGTCGCCTCCACGAGAACGACCGAAAGTCCTTCTCTGGCAGCGGTATAGGCACCGGTGATGCCGCCACCGGATCCGGCGACGATGACGTCGACTATTTCATCGAAATCGGACATGTCAGTTCAGGGCCGCATGGCAGCGGGCAGGTCGCTCACCCACTGGTGGCCCCAGTAGCTGTCAGCGGTGATCTCCTCTGCGGTGTAACGACTTTCGTCGATACGCAGCCCGCCGGTGCCGAACTCGATGTCCCAGTCGCCGGGAGCGCGGACGTAGAACGACACCATCTTGTCGTTGGTGTGTCTGCCCAGTGTTGAGGACAGCTGGAAGCCCTCCTTGTTGACCCTGTCGAGCGCCGCACCGACCGCGTCGAGGGTGTCCACCTCCACCATCATGTGGATCAGGCCGGGGTCACGCAACGTCGTTGCCGGGGCGATCGCCAGGCTGTGATGACGCTCGTTGACTCCCAGGAAGCGGATCCGGATCGGCCCGAACTCCTTGGGTAGCGGCACCCGGAATGCGCCGCGGGACAGGAAACCCAATGTCTCGGTGTAGAACTCGAACAGGGCGGGGGCATCCACCGCGGGCAGGACGACATGGCCGAGACCCTGGTCACCGGTGACGAACCGGGCGCCGAAGGGTGTCACGACCGGGCTGTGGTCAAGCACCGCGCCGTGGAACACCTCCAGGGTGTTGCCTGCCGGGTCGTCGAAGGTGATGACCTCCTCCACCCGGCGGTCGTCGGCCTCGGACTGCGAGAGTTGTTTGTAGGGCACACCCGCCGCGTCAAGGGTCTGCCTGACCTGCTCGAGCCCGATCCGGTCGCGAACTTCCCAGCCCGCGGCCACAATTCGGTCGCTGTCGCCGGGTGTGACGATGATCCGGGCGGCCCGCTCGTCCATCCGCAGGTACAGCGATTCCGGATCGGGTCCCTTACCTTCGGCGAAACCGAGCAACCTGAAGGCGAACTGGCGCCACCGCTCGATGTCGGCGGTCTGGATCGTGACGTAGCCGAGGCTGGAGAACAAACTCATCTGCGGCGCCCGTCAGATCATCGCCCGCAGCGGACCCTCGGGTTCGACGCCGAAGGAGCTGAGAGCTGACGCATGGAAGACGGTGCCCGGCACGTGGATGGCGTGTGCCATACCGGTATGGGCGTCACGCCAGTACCGCTGCAGGGGCTTGTCCATGCGCATGCCGTTGCCGCCGGAGCGGGAGAAGATCTGGTCGACGGCCATCACCGCGCGCCACACCGCACGAACCTGGGTTCGACGGCCGGCGGCCCGGTCGGCGAACGAGACCTCCTTGCCGGAGTCGACCATGTCGTAGATGCGGTCGACGTTGGCCAGGATCTCCTGGCGGGCGGCGTTGATGTCGGCGGCGGCCTCACCGATCGCGTACATCACGTACGGGTCGTCCTTGATGGCCGTCCCGGCGGCGCTGACCCGCTCACGCTGGTAGTCGAGGTGGGCGGCCAGTGCGCCCTCGCAGATCCCGATGGTGGCCGAGGAGATGCCGAGGGGGAACATCGTCGACCAGGGCATCAGGTACAGGGTGTCGGTCATGCCGGCTTCCCGCTGGGCGGTGCCGTCCATCACCTTGAACGCGTCCATGGTCCGGTATTCGGGGACGAAGGCATTGCGCACGATCACGTCCTTGGACCCGGTGCCGCGCAACCCGACGACATCCCACGAGTCCTCGACGATCTCGTAGTCCTTGCGGGGCAGGATCATGTGCAGCATCTGCGGTGGCATGACGGGTCTGCCCTCGGCATTGCCCAGCAGAGCACCGAGGAAGATCCAGTCGCAGTGGTCGGTGCCGGAGCTGAACTGCCAGCGGCCGTTGAAGATGTAGCCGCCGTCGACGGGCACCGCCACACCCTGCGGTGCGTAGGGGGATGCCACCCAGGTGTCGACATCGTCGGCCCAGATCTCGGCGGCCACCCGCGGATCGGCATAGGCCAACTGGTACGGGTGCACGCCCACGACACCGTTGATCCAGCCGGCAGCCGGGTCCAGTGCCGCGGTCGCCATCACCGTTTCGGCGAACTCGCGCGGGTGCACCTCGAGCCCGCCGTGCTCCTTGGGCTGCAGCAGGCGGATGTTGCCCGCCGACTTCATGATCTTCACTGTCTGCTCGGTCAGTTTGCCGATCTTCTCGGCCTCGACCGCGTGATCGCGCAACTGATCCGCGGCGTCCATGACTTTGTCGATAACCCGGGTTGTCATGCGTTTTCCCTCATTTGTCGGGCCTGGTTAGGCCAATACTGAACCAGCGTGCCTGGCGGCGCGAGGAGTTGTCCCAATGAGCGGACCAGGCCCTTTTGGCCCTTTACAAGTCTGGTCTGATTTGTCAATGTGACCAGCATGCAGAGAACCGGGCTGGCCGACCTCGACGCCGTCGTCGTCGGGGCCGGATTCGCGGGTTTGTACGCCCTGCACCGGCTGCGCTCGCAGGGTCTGGCCGTGCGGGTGTTCGAGGCGGCCCCCGGAGTGGGCGGCACCTGGTATTACAACCGCTACCCGGGCGCGCGCTGCGATGTTGAGAGCGTCGACTACAGCTACTCGTTCTCCGAGGAACTGCAGCAGCAGTGGAACTGGACCGAGCGCTACGCCACGCAGCCCGAGATCCTCGAGTACCTCAACTGGGTCACCGACACACTCGACCTGCGCCGCGACATCACCTTCGGCACGCGAGTGACGTCGGCGGTCCTCGACGAGGACACCCTGCGGTGGACGGTGAGCACCGACTCCGGTGAGGTGGTCAGCGCGCGGTTCGCCATCATGGCCACCGGCGCGCTGTCGGCGGCGATCACACCGGACTTCGCGGGGCTGGACAGCTTCTCCGGTGATGTGTTCCACACCGCGCACTGGCCGCACCAGGGCGTCGACTTAACCGGCAGGCGGGTCGCGGTCATCGGCACGGGATCCTCGGGCATCCAGTCGATTCCGCTGATCGCCGAACAGGCCGCCCAGCTGTACGTCTTCCAGCGCACGCCCAACTACAGCGTCCCGGCCGGCAACCGGCCGCTGACCGCCGACGAGCTGGCCGAGGTCAAGGCGAACTACGCCGAACGGCGGCGGATCTCGTTCCGCAGCGGCGGCGGCTCGCCCTATGTCGGCACCACGACGCCGACCCTGCAGGTGCCGCCGCAGGAGCGCCGGATGGCCTTCGAAAGGCGTTGGCAGCTCGGCGGCGTGCTGTTCTCCAAGACGTTCCCCGACCAGATGACCGACCTCGCCGCCAACGACGAGGCCAGGAAGTTCTGGGAGGACAAGATCCGCGCGGTCATCGACGACCCCGCCGTCGCCGAACTGCTGATCCCCGACGACCATCCGATCGGGGCGAAGCGTATCTGCACCGACTCGCAGTATTTCCAGACGTTCAACCGGCCCAACGTCGAGTTGGTCAGCGTGCGCCGGACCCCGATCGAGTCGATCGATGCCACCGGGATCTCCACCACCGCAGCCCATTACGACGTCGACGCGATCGTGTTCGCCACCGGCTTCGACGCACTGACCGGGTCACTGGGCAAGATCAGCATTATCGGCCGCGGGGGACGGGCGCTGTCCGAGGACTGGGCCCACGGCCCGCGGACCTATCTGGGGCTGGGCTGCGACGGGTTCCCGAACCTGTTCATGATCACCGGCCCGGGCAGCCCGGCAGTCCTGGCCAACATGGTGCTCGGAGCCGAGGCGCACGTCGACTGGATCGCCGAGGCAATCGGCTACCTCGACGAAAACGGCTACGCCGCATTAGAAGCCACGCCCGACGCTGTGGAGCGCTGGTTGGCCGAGCTGTCGCAGCGCGTGGAGACCACGCTGTTCACCAAGGCCAACTCGTGGTACCTGGGCGCCAACGTGCCGGGCAAGCCGCGGGTGTTCATGCTGTTTTGCGGCGGGTTCGGCGTCTACAACGACATCTGCGCCGACGTGGCGGCAAGCGGCTACAAGGGGTTCGAACTCCTTGCGCCGCAAGGTTAGCCGCGCTGAAGGAAGCTCAGTGCGGTCGCTTCGAAGGCCTGCTTCTGCTCGATCATCACCCAGTGCCCGCAGTTCGGGAAGACATGCAGTTCGGCGTCGGGGATGGTGCGCATCGGGACCAGTGACATATCCAGCGGGCTGACCCGGTCATCACGCCCCCAGGTCAGCAGGGTGGGTGCCTTGACCTTATGCATGATCGCCCAGGGCAGCGGAAAATCAGCGTTTCGCATCATCTTCGTCATCGCCGCGAAGGCGGCCTTGCCGTACATCCGGCGCGCGCTGGCCAGCGTCTCGGGATCGGTGGCCAGCTCCCAGCGTTCGTTGATCAGCGTCTCGGTGACCAGGTCCTGGTTGTAGACCATCGAGTTGAGCCAGTCGACGAGGCGCTGGCGGGTGGGATCCTCGGTGAACTCCTGCAGCAGCCGGATTCCCTCACTGGGGCCTGGGCTGTAGATGTTGGTGCCGATCCCGCCGATGGTGATGAGCTTGCCGATGCGGTCGGGGTGATTGATCGCGAAGTTGATACCGACGCCGCCGCCCATCGAGTTGCCGATCACGTCGACCCGGTCGAGTCCCAGCGCGTCGACGAACACCGGCACGGCGGCCTGGGCGTCGAGCATCGGGTGACCGCCGAAGTCGTCACTGACGCCGAAGCCCGGGAACTCCAGCACCAGGCACCGGAAGTGTTCGGCGAAGAACGCCAGGTTGCCGCGGTAGTTGCGCCAGCCGGTCACGCCGGGGCCCGATCCGTGCAGCAGAAGCAGCGTGGGGCCCTCGCCGGCCTCGTGATAGCGCAGAACGCCCTTGTCGGTGCTGATTTCCCGCAGCGTGCCTTCGTAACTGGTGTCCACGTCTGCTATCCGATCATTTGCGGTCGTGTTGCTCAACGGCGGGTTCCGGTCAGTGAGCGGGCGACAGAGTCGTCGTATCAGTCATCACATCAGCAACACTGGTCACATCGTGCGGTATCCTGCTCGAGGAAGCGTGTCTGTGCGCGCCGTGCCGGGCGAAGGGATGCCTATGACGCAAGTGTCTGATTCAGACGCTGCGGAGGCCGTCACCGAACCTACGGGGGAAGCCAAACCGGCAATGACCAGGCTGGACCGGATCCGGCGCCGCCGCCCGCTCAGCCACGTAAGTATCCAGTCGAAACTCATCCTGATGATGGTGCTGTGCACCATACTGGCGGCGACGGTCGTCGGCGGCATCGCGTTCCAAGCCGGCCGCACCTCGCTCCGCAATGCGGTGTTCGACCGGCTGACCGAATTACGCGAGTCCCAAACCCGGTCGCTGCAGGAGCAGATCTCCGACCTGAAGAATTCCCTCATCATCTACACCCACGGTGTGGTCGCGCGCGACGCACTGGAGGCGTTCACCGCCGGGTTCAACCAATTGGCTAACGCCCAGATCAGCCCGGCGCAGTGGCAGAACATCGGTGACTACTACAACAACTCGTTCATCAAAGAGACCGAGAAGTACAGCGGCACGAAACTGGACGCCGCCGCGCTCCTACCCGCTTCCAATGCCCAGCGTTACTTGCAGGCCAACTACACGGCCACGCGTCCGCACAACCTTGACGACGGCGACGATTACGCGATTGCCCTTGACGACGCCCACGACGGCAGCGCGTGGTCGGCGGCGAACGCTCATTTCCAGGACTTCTTCCGGCAGATCACGACAAGGTATGAATTTCAGGATGCCTTGCTGATCGATGCCAGCGGCAACGTCGTTTACACCGCCTACAAGGACGTCGACCTCGGCACCAACATCGTGGCCGGCCCCTTTGCCGGATCCAAACTCCAGGAGGCCTATCTCAAGGCGATGTCGTCCAACGCCGTCGACTATGTCGGATTCACTGACTTCGAGTTCTATCAACCGGCCGAAAACTCGCCGACCGCGTGGATGGTGGCACCGTTGCGCCGGGACGGCCGCGCGGAAGGTGTTCTCGCGCTGCAGTTCCCCATCACGAAGATCAACCGCCTGATGACCTTCGATAAGAAGTGGCAGGATGTTGGCCTCGGCCAGACGGGGGAGACGATCCTGGCGGGGCCAGACGAGCTCATGAGGTCGGACTCTCGGGTCTTCCTGGAGGACCCGCAGCGCTACAAACGTGATGTCGTCCAAGCAGGCACTCCGCCCGACGTCGCCGACATGGCCATCCGTCAGGGTGGGACGACGTTGGTGCAGCCGCTGTCCTCGCCCGCCACCAGGAACGCCCAGAGGGGAGAGTCTGGCACCCTGGTCGCCGCCGATTACCTCGGCCAGGACACTCTGCAGGCCTATGCGCCGCTCGTGGTCAAGGACTCCGAGCTGCACTGGTCGATCGTCGCTAAGGTCGATACCGCCGAAGCCTTTGCCAAGGAAGCCACGTTTACCAAGACCATGGTGGTGGTGACCGCGGGCATGATCTTCCTGGTCTGTCTGCTGGCGATCATGCTGGCCCAGATCTTCGTTCGCCCCATCAGGCGCCTCGAGGCCGGTGCGCTGCGAATCGGCTCGGGTGACTACGAAGTTGCAATCCCCGTCACCACGCGGGACGAAATTGGCGACCTCACAACAGCTTTCAATGAGATGGGTCGCAGTCTCACTGTCAAGGAAGATCTCATCAACCAACAGCGGCGCGAGGCCGACGCTCTGCTGAAGTCACTGATGCCAGAGACCATCGCCGAACGGTTCAAGCAGGGTGAAGAGAGTATCTCCGTTGAGCACAAGAACGTGACGGTGATCTTCGCTGACATCATCGGGCTGGATCGGCTTCAGGTCGAGCTGTCATCGCGGGAATCGCTGACAAAGGTCAACGAGCTCATCCGGCAGATGGACGCTGCCGCCGACAGTTTGGGTATGGAGCGGGTGCACACCGTTCGCAACGGCTACCTCGCCAGCTGTGGTCTGACGGTGCCCCGGCTCGACAACGTCCGCAGGACCGTCGACTTCGCCCTGGAGTGTCAGCGAATCGTCGAGCGATTCAACGCAGAGACCGACAACAACCTCAGCCTGCGGGCCGGCATCGACACCGGGTCGGTCAGCAGCGGTCTGTTCGGCCAGCCGTCGGTGGTCTACGACATGTGGGGCGCGGCGGTGAATCTCGCCCACCAGATCAAGAACGGCTCGCCGCAGCCGGGGATCTACGTCACCTCGCGGGTATACGACAACCTGCAGGAAACCATGCAGTTCACGTCCGCTGGAACGGTGACAGTCGACGGCGCGTCCGAACCCGTGTGGCAGTTGTCGGAGCGTGAGCGATGACGGACATCTTCAGGTCGACATGGTTCTACTGGGCGGTCGGGATCGCCTTCGGTCTCCCCCTGGGACTGGTGATTCTCACCGAGTGGCAGCATATCCTGCAGCGTAAGCAGAGCTTCCTTGTTCGCCCTGTGACCATACTGCGGAATTATCTGTTGCCGCTGACCGCACTCTTGTTGCTGATGTTGGAAGCCAATCAGATTCCACCACAAGAAACTTCGGTGCGGGTGGTGGGCACCCTGGTCGCGTTCGTGGTGCTCGTGCTCATGCTGTCGGGTATCAAGGCGGCGCTGTTCCAAAGCGCTCCTGACGGATCGTGGCGCAAGAGGATCCCGTCAATTTTCCTCGATGTGCTGCGCTTCGTGCTGATCGCGGTGGGGTTGGCGATGATTTTCGCCTACATCTGGGGCGCAAACGTCAAGGGCTTGTTCACCGCACTCGGCGTCACGTCGATCGTGGTCGGTCTGACTCTGCAGAACTCGGTAGGCCAGATCATCTCCGGCCTGCTGATGCTGTTCGAGCAGCCTTTTCGGCTGGGGGACTGGATCGAGACCGCACAGGCAAAAGGCAAAGTCATCGAGGTCAACTGGCGGGCAACTCATCTCGAGACGGGCACCGGACTTCAGATCACACCGAACTCGATGCTGGCCGCAGCCTCATTCACCAACCTGAGCCGGCCGGCTGGCAAGCATTCGTTGGCTGTCACCACTGTGTTCGCGGTAGACGATCCCCCAGAGAAGGTGTGTGCCCTGCTCGCCCGGTTGGCCGCTGCACTACCGCAGTGCGACCCGGACCGCTCGCCGTCGGCGGTGCCCTCGGGTGCTATGGAGTATCGCACCAAGATTCCGCTGAATTCGCCGGCAGAGGACGGTAGGGCCAAAGCCACCTTTCTGCGGTGGTTGTGGTACGCCTCGAGGCGTGAGGGATTGCATCTGGATGAGGCACAGGATGAGTTCTCGACGGAGGACAGGATCACCGAGGCCATCTCCAGGGTGGTCGGGCCCACGTTCCGGCTAAGCGGCGACGAGCAGCGGGCTTTGATCGCGCACGCCAAGCTCGAACGCTACGCGGACGGCGAGCGGATCCAGCGGATCGGAGAGGTCCCCGACGGACTGACCTTCATCCTGTCGGGGGAAGTGCAGATGACCGCGCCTCTCGAGGATGGTTCTGAGACGGTTCTGTGGTCGCAGGGGGAGGGCTCCTTCCTTGGCCAGTCCGCGTTGACACGACAGGCGGTGCTCGGATCGGCTTATGCCGACGGCGAAGTCACCACAGTGCACGTTGGCCGTGACAAGATGGCCGACCTTGTGCACCAGAACCCCCAACTCCTGCAGGAGCTGGGGCAGACCATCGAGGAGCGCCGTGCCCACGTCCGGCGGGCGATGGAACAGACCGCCGACGCCGATATCGATTGAGCCGCATCATGGCTCGCACCGCCTATGACCTCGTCGTGGTGGGCGCCGGCATTGTGGGGCTGGCCGTCGCGCGGGAATGGCTGGCGCGACGTCCGCAGGATTCGGTGGCGGTGCTTGAACGTGAAGCCGGGCCGGCACGCCACCAGAGCGGGCACAACTCGGGAGTCATCCACGGCGGCATCTACTATCAGCCCGGTTCGCTGAAAGCACGGCTGTGTGTCGAGGGCGCGCGACTGATGTATGAGTTCTGCGAGCAGCACGGCATCGCCCATGAGCGCTGCGGCAAGCTGATCGTGGCGGTCTCCGCCAGTGAACTGCCGCGACTGGACGACCTGGAGGCCAGGGGCCGGGCCAATGCCGTGCCAGGCCTGCGCCGGGTCCGCGCGGCCGAGATCACCGAGATCGAGCCCAATGCCGTTGGTGTGCAAGCACTGCACGCGCCCAACACCGGCATCGTGGACTATCCGGCGGTTGCGCGGGCACTGGTGCAGGAGCTGACTGCGGCCGGTGCGACGATCCGGTTCGGCACCGACGTCCGCAGTATCGACGGTGCGAAGTCACCGGTGGTGCTCACCGGTCATGGTCCGGTGCGGGCCGGGACTGTGATCGCCTGCGCCGGATTGTGGTCCGACCGGTTGGCCCGGCGTGCGGGAGCTCCGCGCGACCCCCGGATCATCCCATTCCGCGGCGCCTATCTAGGACTCACGCCGACCGCACAGCCGCGTCTAAACGGCATGATCTATCCGGTGCCCAACCCCGAACTGCCGTTCCTGGGCGTGCACATCACCAAGCACATCGACGGTTCGGTGAGCCTAGGTCCGACCGCCATGATGGTGGCGGCCCGCGACGGCTACTCGCTGCGCCGTTGGAACTGGCGCGACGCGTGGGAGTCGGCGAGCTGGCCGGGCACCTGGCATGTGGCGCATAGATATTGGCGGGTCGGGTTCGACGAGATCCGGATGGCGGCGAGCCGGCGCGCATTCGTACGCGCCGCGGAGCGCTACATGCCGGGTTTGTCGGTGGCCGACCTCGACGGGACCGCGCACGCCGGGGTGCGGGCCCAGGCCGTCGGCCGCGACGGCACCCTTGTCGACGACTTCGTGATCTCCCGCATCGGTGCGGTGTCCCATGTGCGCAACGCCCCCTCGCCGGCGGCCACCTCGGCGTTCGCGTTGGCGCGCGAACTCGTCGACCGGGTCACTGCCTGACGGTCAGTACTGCCGGTTCGGCCCGCAGCAGCTTGAGCATGGTGAGGTAATTGCCCCAGTCGAAGTAGAACCGTGCTGCGGTCATCGCCGAAGGCTAAGTCGATAAAATTGACAATGTCAAGCAAATGTTAAGGTGGGGCGCGATGAAGGTTTACGCGGGAATGGATCCCCGGCTGCCGCTGCGCGACGTCGCCGGGTATGCACGCCGTGTCGAACAGCTGGGATTCGACGGCCTGCACATCGCCGAGACCATTCACGACTCGCTGGCGGTGGCACTACTCGCCCTCGAACACACCGCCGCCATCACGGTTCGCACGTCGATCACCCTGGCCTTCGTGCGCAGCCCCACCCTGGTGGCCTACACCGCATGGGATCTGGCGGTCATGTCGGGCGGCCGTTTCGAACTCGGGCTGGGCAGCCAGATCAAGCAGAACGTCCGCGACCGCTACGGCATGCCGTGGAGCGAACCGCGATCCCGGATGCGCGACTATCTCGGCGCGCTGGAGGCCCTCTTTACGGCGTTTCGCACCGGCGGGCGGCTGGACTTCCAGGGGCAGTGCTACCAATTGACCCGTCTGCAGCCCTATTTCAACCCCGGCCCCGACGACGCCGTCGCCCCGCCACCGATCTGGCTGGGTGCGGTGAACGCCGGAATGTGTGAGCTGGCCGGCGAACTGGCCCTCGGCGTGGTCACCCACTCCACCAACTCCGACCCGGGCTACCTGCGCGACGTCGTCCGGCCGGCCCTCGACCGGGGCGCGGCGACGGCGAAACGCGCTGCCGCACCAGCGATCATCGCGTCCTGCGCGATGGCTACCGGCGCCGGCGACGCGGCCGTAGCCCGCGCCCGGGAGCGGCAACGCGGCCTGCTCGCCTTCCTGTACTCCACACCGGCCTACGCGCCCGCGCTCGAACGCCTCGGCCTGACCGATCTCGCCGGCCGGTTGCGCGCGGTGGTCAAGGACCAGCGCTGGTCCGAGCTGCCCGCCGTGCTCACCGACGCGGTGCTCGACACCCTGCTGGTGTCGGGGCGCTACGACGAGCTGCCGGCGATCCTGCGGGCGCGCTACGGCGAGCTGGCCGACGGTGTCCAACTGCCCCAGATCGCCGATCCCGGCGACGACGAAGCCCTGCGCGCGTGCATCGCCGCCCTGCAGGCCCGCTGAGGGGTCAGTCGTCGATCGGAGTGCCCACCGAGTCGTCGAAGAACCGGGTCAGCAGCCGGTCGAACTCGTCGAGTTCGGCACGCGTCCAGCCCGACAGGGCACGCTGCAGATGACGGCGCCGGACCTCCTGCAGGGAACCGGCGACTCGCCGTCCGGTCCTGGTGACAGCGATGAGCGTCACCCTCGCGTCGGCCGGATCCGGCTCCCGCGTAGCCAGTTTCGCATCGACGAGGATGCTGACCTGCCTGGTCGCCATGCCGACGTCCATGTGTGCGGCGCGGGCCAGCGCACCCATCGACTGCGGGCCCCCGTCGATCAGGACGCGTAGCAGAACGTAGGACGGCTGGGTCAGGACGACGCCGGCGGCCGCGGCCTGCCGGGCGAACATCGACCGGCTGCCGCTGAGTCGCATCACCTGGGCCAGCGTGTGGCTGATCGAGTCGAGCGACTCGTCCTTCGGTGAAGAACTCACTGAGCGTCCGTTCCGGCGTGGGGTGCCTGAGTGTCCTCTGCAATCATGCCAACCATGCCCGCTCACTCTGCGAGGACCGGTGCGGCCCTCGCGGTCGGAGCAATGGTGTGCGTCCAGCTCGGCCTGGCGGTCGCCGTCGGCCTGATTGGCCGGATCGGCACCGACGGTGCGGTCTGGCTGCGGCTGACGTGGGCCGGACTGCTGTTCCTGGTGCTGGTGCGCCCCCGCCCGTCGGCGTTCACCAGGACCACCTTCGCGACGTGCGTGGTGCTGGGCGCCGTGACGGCGCTGACCACGCTGCTGTTCATGGCCGCACTCGCGCGGATTCCGCTGGCGACCGCCAGCGCGCTGGAGTTCCTCGGACCGCTCGGTGTCGCGGTGGTCAGCGGCCGGGGCCGGGGGCGGCTCGTCTGGCCCGCGCTGGCCGGCGCCGGTGTCCTACTGCTCACCGAGCCGTGGCGCGGCACCGTCGACGTGACCGGCGTGTGGCTCGCCCTGGGTGCGGCGCTGTGCTGGGCGGCCTACATCCTGCTCACCCAGCGCGTCGGCGACGGCGTCGACGGGCTGGCCGGCCTCGGTGTCTCGATGCCGGTCGCGGCGCTGGTCGCCACCGCGGCGGTCGGCCACGCCGTGATCCCCAGAATGACGCCGGGGTTGATCCTCGTCGGGTTCGGGCTGGCACTGCTGCTGCCGATGACGCCGTTCGTGCTGGAGCTACTGGCGTTGCGTCGCCTGAACGCCGCCGCATTCGGCACACTCATGAGCCTGGAGCCGGCGCTGGCGCTGCTGATCGGATTCCTTGTGCTGCAACAGGTTCCGACGGCGCTGGCGATCGTCGGTATCGGCTTCGTGGTGGCCGCCGGGATCGGGGCGGCCCGTGGTGGCACCAGGGCGCAGCCCGGCCCGGAGACGGCGGCGCGCTAGCCCCACTCATGGTTCATCGCTCGCGAATCGGTGATGTCGTCCAGCGATTCCAGGCGCCGTAGCCGCGGCCGCGTGGTGGCGACGAGTACGAGCGCGCCGAGCGCGGTGACCGCGCCCAGCACGAAGATGGCGATGAAGCTGCTCTCGGCGGGATAGCCGTCATGTGAGCGGCTCAGCAACACCGCGACGATCGCGGCGGCCACCGAACTGCCGATGGTCCGCGCGATCGCGTTCATGCTCGTCGCGACACCGGTCTCGCCGGCGTCCACCTCCTGGACGACGAGGGCGGGCAGCGCCCCGTACGCCAGGCTGATGTAGGCGTTGGCCAGCACGGTGGCGGCGATGACCTGCCACGGCAGGTCGTGCAGGACGGCCAACAGGGTGAAGCCGATCACGCCGGCCACCGCGCCGACCACCAGCACGATGCGGGCCCCGTAGCGGTCGATGTAGCGGCCGCTGAGCACCGCGGTGACGAAGCCGGCAATCGCGCCCGGAAGCAGGAACACCACGCTGGCACCCAGGACCGAGGCGCCGAACCCGTATCCGCTGGCCACCGGGGACTGAACGAAGTCGGTCAGGCCGAGGAAGCTCAGATACAGGCCCATCCCCACCAACACGGTGGCGATGTTGGTCAACAGGATCGGACGCCGGGACAACATCGCGGTGGACACCAGGGGCTGCGCACAGTGGCGTTCCCACCACCACCACGCGCCGAGGGCCGTCAGGCCCGCGACGGCGCAGCCGATCGTGCGCCCAGACGCCCACCCCCAACCCGGGCCCTGGGTGATCGCCAGCAATACGGCGGACAGCCCGACGCCCAGCCCGAGCGCTCCTGCCCAGTCGATCGTGCCCGAGGCCGTGCGCGGCCGGGACGGCACGACGAGCAGCACCATGACGATCACCATCGCGGTGAACGCGGTGGTGAGCCAGAACACCCGGTGATAGCCGGCGTCGCCGCGCATCAGCAGACCGGTCACCACGAGCCCCATGCCGCCGCCGAAGCCGAGTGTCCCGGACAGCACCGCCATCGCCCGCATCAGCCGCTCCGGTGGCAGTTCGTCGCGCAGGATCGACACGCTGATCGGGTACAGCGAGTACGAGGCGCCCTGGAGGACTCGCGCGATGATCAGCAGCGGAAGGGACGCCGTCAGCGCGGCCAGCAGCGATCCGGCGAGCACGACGGCCAGCACGACCAGCAGGACCCGCCGCTTGCTGTAGAGGTCGGCCAGCCGGCCGATCAGTGGGGTGGTGGCCGCGGCGGCCAGCAGGTTGGCGGTGACGGCCCAGCTGACGTGAACCGTGGAGGCGTTGAGCTGGCGGGCGATCACACCCAGGATCGGCACCACCCCGGTCTGCAGGACCGCGACGGTCAACGCAACCACACTCAGCGTCGCCACAAGGACCGCCGGCCGAGGGTGACCGGAGCCCAGATCAGACACTCGTGGTGTTCCCTTCTCCTCGCCCCGACCCCTTGATTATGTCGACTAAGCATCCGGGCGCGGACACCGGAGTGCCTTGTGCGAGGATGCGCGGATGGGGAACGGCCCGGCGCATTTCACGGCGGAAGCAGACGGCACCTTCCAGCCGACCAAGTGGGCGCAGAGCCGCTGGGGCGAGGACATGCTCAACGGCCCCGCGGTCGTGGCTTTGGCTGCCTGGAGTCTCGAGCGTGACTACGGGGCGCAGGGGTTCCTTCCAGGCCGGCTCACCGTCGACCTGTTCAAAGCGGCCCGCAAACGGCCAACCCATGTGCGCACCCGCCTGATTCGCGACGGCCACCGGATCCGCAACTCCGAATGCGATGTGGTCCAGGGTGAGATCGTCGTGGCGCGTGCGACGTTGGTGCAGTACCGCACGTCCGAGCCGCCGCCTGGCGAGGAGTGGATTGGGGATGCCTCGTTCACCCCGCCGCTGCAGACCCACGAGAACGCCTACCTCATCGGCAGCGACGGCGCCGGCTGGGACACCCGCGGCGGGGCACACCAGAACACCACCCGAAAGCGCTTCTACCACAAGCCGATCGATGCGGTCGCCGGCCAGGTTCTAACCCCGTTCGTGCGTGCGGTGATCGTCGCCGAGGCCACCAGCCTGGTCTGTAATCTGGGAACCAAGGGGATCGGGTACATCAACGGCGACCTGACGGTGGCGCTCACCCGCTTACCGCACTCGGACTACGTTGGCCTGCAAGCAGAATCGCACTGGGCGGCCGACGGTGTGTCGGTCGGCACGGCGACCCTGCACGACGGAGACGGCCCGTTCGGTACCGGGATGGTCACCGCGATCGCCAACCCGGCCGCCCAACTCGACTTCGGCGGCTTCAACGCCGTGCCCAATCTGCAGGTGTGACCGGACGGCTACAGCAGAGCTCGCAGATCGTCGTGCGGTAGCGCGGGGGAGCGGTGCCCGTCGCGCCCGACCATATCGGTGTTGACCACCAGCGCGTTGAGCACAGCTTCCTCGACCGCTTGGACCACCGCGGTGTACATGACATCCATTCGGCCCCAGGGCAGGAACCTGAGGTGGCCGAACTCGTCGTCGGTGGGTTCACCAGTGGGGAAGCGGCTGGCCAGGCCGGGCGCCGGCGCGGTGGAGAACGCCAGGAAGATGTCGCCGGAGAAGTGGCTGCCGGTGGTGCCGGTGCGCGCCAAGCCCAACGGGACGCGGCGGGCCAGCGCCCTGCACTGGCCTGGCAGCAGCGGGGCGTCGGTGGCGATCACCGCGATCACCGAACCGGCACCCGGCGGCGGACGGTTCAGGTCGCGCTCGAACCAGTCGCCGGCCAGTGGATTGCCCACGCCCAGTAGGGGTCCCACGTGCCGGCCAGCCACCGTGAGTTCCTCGCGCGAGCCGAAGTTGGCCTGGACGAAAGCGCCGACAGTGAAAGTGTGGCTGGCGTAGCGCACCAGACGTGACGCAGTTCCATTGCCGCCCTTGAACTCATAGCAGTTCATCCCGGTCCCGCCACCGACCGATCCTTCCGCGACCGGGCCGACCGTCGCGCCGTCGAGGGCCACCTCGGCATGTTCGGGGCGCACGTGCCCGCCGTTGATGTCGTTGAGGTAGCCGTCCCAGGTCTCGGCGCACACCGGAAGCAGCCACTGGCGAGCCAGGACCGGGTCGACCCGGTTCACCCAGGAGATCACCCCGGTGTGGCAGGCCCCGACGGCGTGCGTATTCGACAGCAGCACAGGGAGATTGAAGGAGCCGGCCTCTTCGATCCAGGTCGTTCCGGTCATCTCGCCGTTGCCATTGAGGGAATGCCAGCCCGCCGCGCACGGCTGACCGACGCCGGCGCGACCGCGCGGCAGGATGGCGGTGACCCCGGTGCGGACCGGCCCGCTGCCGACCACCAGCGGCCCCTCGCCGCTGACGAGGGTGACGGTGCCCACCTCGACTCCCGGCACGTCGGTGATCGCATTGAGCTCTCCGGGCTCCCCGGACACCGCGATACCCAGGCCCCGGGCGCGGGGTCGTCCGTCGGGGGCGTACGCCTGCGGCGAATTCACCCCGCCGACCCTACCGCCGGTCATCGGCTGACACACCCGCACGCGATTGGGCATGATCGTCTGCGAGACGACGGGAAGGGACAACGATGACGAGCCGCTCCGGGGTGCTGACCACGGCTGAGGAACTTATCAGCCGGATCCGCGGCGGCGAGCCGGTGACGATCCTCGATGTGCGCTGGCAGCTTGCCGAACCCGACGGCCGCGCCGCCTACCTGTCGGGGCATCTGCCCGGTGCGGTCTACGTCTCGCTCGACGGCGAACTGAGCGATCACAGCGTCACCGGCCGCGGCCGTCACCCGCTGCCCTCGGGTGCCCCCCTGACCGCAGCCGCGCGGCGATGGGGTGTGCGTCAGGGCCGTCCGGTCGTGGTCTACGACGACTGGAATCGCGCCGGTTCGGCACGGGCCTGGTGGGTGCTGCGGGCCGCGGGCCTGGAAAACGTCCGCATCCTCGACGGCGGGCTGGGAGCGTGGAAGGCCGCAGGGGGTCAGCTGGAGCAGGGCCCGGTCGACCCGGAACCCGGTGACGTGACGCTGCCCCACGACGACCTGTATGCCGGGGCGATGCCCACCTTGAGCGCCGACGAAGTGGACTCGGTGCTGCTGCTCGACGCCCGTGCACCGGAGCGTTTCCGCGGCGACGTCGAACCGGTCGACCCCGTGGCCGGGCACATCCCCGGTGCCCGCAACCTGCCGAGCACGTCGGTACTCGCCGAGGGCGGCACGTTCGCGACCGATCCCGCGGTCCGCGATCAGCTGGCGCTGTGCGGCGCTGACGGCAGCGCGCCGGTGGGCGTCTACTGCGGATCGGGCGTCACTGCGGCGGTGACGGTCGCGGCGCTCACCGCGCTCGGTCAGCCTGCGGCACTGTTCCCGGGGTCCTGGTCGCAATGGAGTTCCGAGGACGGGCGCCCGGTGGCGCGCGGGGCGCAGTGACCATGTCCACGTGGTGGACCTACTTGAGGATCCAGGGGTTGATCTTCGTCTTTGGCATCGTCGGGCCGATCTTCTTGATCCTCTACTTCGTGGTCCAACCCGACCCGACGGTCAAATGGATGTACTACACAGGTCTGGTGATCACCGCCGTCGACATCCTCATAGCGCTGTCGCTCACCGAACAGGCGCTGGCAGCGCGCCCGCCGGTGAAGACCCGCGACACCGACGAGCAGACGTGAGCAGAGGTCCGTTCGACGGCAAGGCCGTCATCACTGGTGCCGGTAAGTCCGCGGTCGGGCGCAGGCTGGGTCGCACCGGCTTGGACCTGACGCTGGAGGCGGTGTTGCGCGCGATCGCCGATGCCGGGCTGTCGGTCGACGACGTCGACGGCATCGCCAGCTATCCCGGCCCGGCCGCCGCGGGGGCCGGGTTCTCCGGGGCCAGCGTCACCGAGGTGCGCACCGCCCTCGGGCTGCGCAGCCGCTGGTACATGTCGTCGCTGGAGACCGCGGGCCAGATCGGCCCGGTGATCGAGGCATGCATGGCGGTGGCGCTCGGCCTGGCCAATCACGTCGTGGTGTTCCGGTCGGTCTGGGAGTCCACGGCTGCCGCGCACGCCGGCGGTGGCCACGCCTCGGTGCTGCTCGGCGGTGGCGGCAAGTTGCCCGTGCAGATGGAGTGGACGGCGCCGTTCGGGGCGCTGTCGGCCGCCAACTGGCTGGCCATGCCGGCCCAGCGCTACATGCACGATTTCGGGCTGACCCGCGAGCAGCTCGGGGCGATCGCGATCAACGCCCGCCGCAACGCCGGCGGCAATCCCGATGCGGTCTACCGCGATCCGATGTCGATGGAGGACTATCTTTCGGCGCGGATGATCTCCGAACCATTGTGTCTGTTCGACTGTGACGTTCCGTGCGACGGCGCCACCGCTGTCATCGTGTCGCGCCGCGACGCCGCGGCAGGCCTGCCACGCCACCCGCTGACCGTGGAGTCGGTGGGCCCCGGGATGTTCGAAAGGCCAACGTGGGAGCAACGTTTCGACATCACGACGATGGCGGCTCACGATTCGGCGGCGACGCTTTGGGACAACACCTCACTGCGGCCGGCCGACGTTGACATGGCCCAGTTGTACGACGGGTTCAGCTTCCTGACCGTGATGTGGTTGGAGGCGTTGGGATTCTGCGAACACGGCCGGGTCGGCGAGTTCATCGAAGGGGGAGAACGAATCGCGCTCGAGGGGCAGCTGCCGTTGAACACCAGCGGCGGCCAGCTCTCCGGCGGGCGCCTGCACGGGATGGGGTTCCTGCACGAGGCCTGTGTGCAGCTGTGGGAAGAAGGCGGTGAGCGTCAGGCCGTACGCACGCCGGACCTGGTGGCCGTCGGGGTCGGCGGCGGGCCGGTCGCCGGTTCGATGCTGGTGAGCAGCCGATGAGTGACAGGGGCTACCAGCGCCCCGCACTGCGGCTGGCCCCTAGTCCCACACCGGAATCCACCGCCTTCTGGACCGGTGGGCGCAACGGCGACCTACTGATCTCACGCTGTCACGCTTGCGGGCACTTCTTCCACCCGCCCGGCCCGGTCTGCTGGCGCTGCCGCAGCGCCAACGTCGCACCGGAGAAGGTGTCGGGACGGGCAACGGTCGCGGCGTTCACCGTCGACCGGCAGCCCTGGATACCGGGATTCGAGCCGCCCTACATCGTGGCGATGGTCGAACTCGCCGAGGAGCCGGACACCCGGCTGATCACCAACATTGTCGACATCGCACCCGAGGACATCCGGGTGGGGCTGGAGGTCGAGGTGTTCTTCGAAGACTGGACCGCACTGTCCGGCGATGAGGACAGCCGGGTGTGGATACCGCTGTTCCGGCCGGTGCGATGACCGATCAGTCGCGAACCCACACCGAGATGTAGCCGATCGGAATCCCGGTGTGCGTGGCGATGCATTCGCGGGCAGCGAGTTCGACTGCGGCGCGGGTGTTCGCCTCGGTCACCTCGTTGATCTCGGGGATGGCGACGATCCACCGGTTGTTCTCCGGGCGGATGTCGATCTCGAAGCACTGACCGGCGACGGGGCGCAGCACACGGTGGGAACGGACGCTACGTTGCGGACGATTGGAGAAGCCGCGAGTTCTGTACAGGGTGCGCATCTTCTTGCTTTCCGAAACGTTTTTGGGCCGCCGGAAAAGATACAACCCGTCCGGCCGAATCTCCAAATCCGTGTCAAGGGTTTATCGCAGCATTCGTCCAGGTAATTCATAATTGCGACAACCCGTTGACCGCCGACGAGAGCCAACCACCATGGACGACAACGTTTCCCCAGCGCAGCGTATCGACGCGCGGATCGCCGAACTGGATGACTGGCGCGGTGAGATGCTGGCCCGGATCCGGGCGGTGATCAAGCAGGCCGACCCCGACGTCGTCGAGGAATGGAAATGGCGTGGCGTTCCGGTGTGGTCGCACGCCGGCATCATCTGCACGGGGGAGACCTACAACAGCGTCGTGAAGGTGACATTCGCCAAAGGGGCGGCGCTGCCGGATCCGTCCGGATTGTTCAACTCGAGTTTGGACGGCAATACCCGGCGGGCCATCGACTTTCGGGACGGCGACGTCGTCGACGACGAGGCACTGACCGCGCTCATCCACGCGGCGGTGGCGCTGAACACGTCGCGGTAGCCGCGGTCATTCCAACAGACGCCGCCGCATCGCCTCGGCGACCGCTGCGCCCCGGTCGGACACGCCGAGCTTCTCGTAGAGCTTCTGAATGTGGGTGCGCACCGTCGCCGGCGAGAGGTGGATCTGCTTGCTGATTTCGGGCACCGAGAAGCCCTCGGCGATGAACCGGACGACTTCCAGCTCGCGCGATGTCAGCACCATCATGTTGCCCTTGGCGCGCTTGCGGACCTCGCTGGCCAGACCCCGGGCCAGCTCGGGCGGCACGACCTCCTCGCCGCGGGCGATGGCCCGCACGGCGTCGACTACCTGCTCCGGTGGGGCCTCCTTGCTGATGAAGCCCAGCGCCCCCGACGACAACGCCTCGTAGACGATGCTGCTGTCGTCGAACGCCGAGACCAGCAACACCTTGGTGGGAAGTTCGTCGCGGGACACCGCATTGGCCAGTGCCACCCCGTCGAGCCCCGGCATCTTGTAGTCGACCACCGCGACGTCGGGCGTCAGCTCCCGGATGGCGTCGAGCGCGGCGCGGCCGTCGGCGGCCTCGCCGACCACCTCGATGCCGCCGCTGGCCCGCAGCACCCGGACCATGCCTTCGCGGAACAGCGGGTGGTCGTCACACACCACCACGCGGGTGCGGGTCTCCGACGTCTGCATGTCGCCACCCCGCCTTCCTTGCGACTGTGGATGGACTGTACCGCGACGAACGCGGATCAGGTGGTGTGGTGCAGCGGAACTGTCACCGTCACCAGGGTGCCGTGCGGTCCGGAGTCGACGTCGAACTCGCCTTCGGCAGCGCGGACCTTGGTGCGGATGGCGGCCAGGCCGATGTGGCCTTCTTCGACGACTTTGGTGAGATCGACATCGGCCATCCCGTGGCCGTCATCGCGAACGATGATGCGTCCCAAGGTGTCTGTGAGTTCCAGGCCGAGCTGCACGGTGCGGGCGCCGGCATGTTTGACGATGTTGTTGGTCAGTTCCCGCGCGCAGCTGAACAGCAGGGGATCGGCGTCGGTGCGCACCCCCTCCGGCCACCCGTCGGCGTCGAGATCGACTGTCAGCCCGCCACGTTCGGCGACGGTGTGGGCAAGCTGTTCGACGGCGGTATGCAGGCCGGACCGGTTGAGCACCTCCGGGTGCAATTCACGCACGACATCGCGCAGCAGGTGGACGGCGTCGGTCAACGTGGTGCCCATCCGGTCGATGGCCTCGGTGGATCCCGACCGGATCGCGGCGAGGTCGTAGCGTGCGGCAAGCACCGATTGCAGCGCGCCGTCGTGGAGGCGTTCGGAGAGTTCGGTCTGTTCCCGCATCTCCAGACCGACCATCTCGTCGAGCAGCTCAGTGCGCTGCACCAACAGGTTCCGGATGGTGGTGACGCGGGCCCGCTGGATGTAGGACAACATCACCGACCCGCAGGCTACGGTGGCCAGCAGCGTGGCGTGCAAGATGATCGGGGGCCAGGGCTCCTCGTTGGCGGCCTGGTTGATCCAGTTGGCCACCACCTGTGCGAGGACCACCAGGACCGCCATGACCGCGGTCATGCGGACACTGAGTTGGGCGGCGGCGATGATCGGCACCAGGAACAGGCCTTCGCGCAGGAGATCGGAGGTCCAGCTCTCCGGGGACGCGATGCCGGTGATCGCGGTGATCGACGCGACGACCGTGACGTCGGCGAGCAGAACCGCGAACGCGATGGGCGCCGAGAAGCTGTCGACCGTGCGGCGCGGGGTGAAGGCCCACACCGCCCATCCCGCCACGGTGGCGAGGTACACCCCGACGATCAGCATGCACAGCCCGAACTTGTCGTGCGGGCGTTCGATCACCAGTGTGACGATGATGAACGCCGAGAGCAGCAGCCGCAGGCCCAGTTGCAGTCGTGAGCCGGCCAGCAGGTGCCGGTCGAGGCGGGAGGCGATATCGACTCGGGGCGCGGCGGGTGTGCGCTGTGCTGCTGGCGGCATCGGAGTCTCCTGTCGCTCGGGCTTCAACGATAGGCCCGGCTGATCCGTTCGGGTTGCGCGATCCGGTCCTCGGGGGTGTGGGCCGGGCGGATCGCGCTGATCGCGGCCACCGCGGCGAGATTGGCGGCCAGGGCGACCAGTCCCGCGTTGATCCCGTGGAACGGGTCACGGTCGGTGAAGACCAGCCAGCTCACCAGGCTCACGCCGATCACCAGGCCGCTGAGGATGGCGGTGGCGGAGATCTTGCGCCACAACAGGGCAAGCAACACCGCAGGCATCAGTTGCGCCATCCCTTCGTAGGAGATCAGCGACAGGCGCACCAGCGCGTTGGGCCAGACGTAGGTCATCGCCAGGGCGGCGATGCCGGCAAGCAACGCCACTGCCTGTGACAGTTCACGCTGCCGTGGTGCCGTGCGCGGGTGGATGCCCAGAACTGAACGGCCCCACATGGTTCCGATGACGAGCATGAACATCGCCATCGGGACGATCGCCGAGAGTGCGCCGGCCGCGCCGATCACCCCGAGCAGCCAGGCCGGCATCACGGATTCGATCATCGCGAACAGCGCCAGGTTGGAGTCCTTCAGCCCCGGCACGACGATCAGTGCGGCCAGGCCCAGGATCACCGGCACGAACAGCAGCACCTGATAAAACGGCAGGATGATGGCGTTCTTGCGCAGTGTCTGAGCGCTTTTCGCACCGAGGTAGGCCGTCACCTGGGTGGGAAACACCGTCAGCACGACGCCGTTGAGGACGACGGTGGACACGAACCAGCCGATGCCCAGGGTGTGGCCGGCCGGTCCCGGTAGCGTCAGCCAGTCCCGGTGGGCTTGGCTGATCCGGGCAAACATCTCGCGGTAGGACCCGAAGTAGTGCAGCGGGATGTAGATGAACACCAGGCTCAGTGTGCTGACCGCGAGGATGTCCTTGAGCACCGAAACCCAGGCGCTGCCCCGTAATCCGCTAGCGAGGATGAACGCCTCGGAGACCACGAACGCCACCAGGTAGGCCACCGACAGCCCGATGGTGCCGTAGCTGACCGTCGTGACCACCACGCCCATTCCGGTGATCTGCAGTTGGATGTAGGGCAGGACGAACACGGTGGCCAGTATCGCGGTGAGCGCGCCGAGCCAGGGTGCGGCGAATCGGTGCGCGACGATGTCGCTGATGCCGACCAGGTTGTGTCGGTGGGCGTAGGTCCACAGGATCGGCCCGACGAGATAGCTCACGCTCATGCCGATCGAGACGTAGGCGACGACGTAGAGCGCCGAAAGTCCATGGGTGTAGGACCATCCGGCGGCGCCGAGGTAGCTGAAGCTGGTGTAACTCTCGCCGGCCATCAGCACCAGGGTGAACAGCAGTCCCAGGCTGCGGCCGCCGATCGACCAGCCGGTCAGATCGGCGGTGTGCGCGACGCTTCGGCGGGCGGCGACACCGAGTGCGACGGTGGCGGCCAGAAAGGCGGCGAGCACCGTCACGGAGACGGCCGCATTCATGCGTCGTCACTCTCGTCTGCGCGGAACACCGGATCGCCGCGGGCGGCCAGGAAAACGAACAGCGGGGTCAGCAGTGTGGCAACCATCAGCCACGGACCCAGCAGGTGGGGGTGGTTGACCAGGGGCAGGGGAGCCAGGAACAGAACCACCGGAGCCAGGAGCCACAGCAGCGACCACCGTCCGCGCAGGATCTCGAGCATGGGCTGAGCCTTTCTCACCTTGACCGGTTCGCATGAAGCATCCCAGGCAGGCGCCGCCGCGGTATCGGATCCGCGCGAAGCCCGCCTGCCGGCGATGGGTGGCGGATAGGCTCGGTCAACGGCATTCGGGGGTCCGGGTATGGCAACAACAGCAGCGCTCGTCGGGCGTATCGGCGGGCTGGCGGTCGCGTTGGGGATCGGGGCGGCGATCGGCACGGCGCTGGCATCCTCGGCATCGGCGGACTCGCCCTCAGCCGGCTCCGAGCATGCCGCGTCGGCCACCGGTGGTGCGGGTCCCCGGTCCGGCGCTACTGCGCATGCGTCCCGTCCCGCGTCGTCGGGTGCCGCGGTGTCGGCGCGGGTCGTGCGGACGGCTGCGGCACCAGTGCACCGCAGCCTGCCGCCGACGACCACCGTCGATCCGATTCGCCTGCCGCTGCTCGGGACGGAGACCATTCCGTGGCCGTCGACCAATGTTCCGGACGGCACCGGAATCAAGGCGACTCCGCCGACTCCGGTGAAGGTTCATGTCGGCTTCAAGGGGCAGATCGCGATCTTTCAGAACCTGCCGTTCAGCCTGCCGAGGCTGCCAGCGTTCTTCGTCACCAAGGTGTCCGGCAGCGCGATGCTCACCGACAACACGGTCTACGACCTGCACAACGTCGACCAATACGACTGGAACAAGCTCACCGGCATCTCGTTCAACATCCTGCGGCCCGACCAGAACGCATTGATGGTGGCGTGGCGCTACAACGTCAATGCCAAGCAGTTCGAGATCGCGCCGTACTACAACGTCGACCTGGCCCGGATCCTGCCGACGCAGTCCGAGATCATTCCGGTGCCGATCGGCCAAACCTTCACGTTCTCAGTCGATTACAACGGGATCACGGTGTCGTACGCGAATTCCTCAGTGTTCAAACCGATTCCGGCGGATTTGCATCCCAATCAGCTGACCGCGTTTCGGGTGCAAACCTGGTTCGGCGGTACGAGCCTTCCGCCGCGGAGCCTGACGTTGTACATGAACCTGAACTAGTGACATGGAACTCTCTGACAAAGTGATCGCGTTCTTGTCCGAAGGAACTCGCACGGGCAAACTGGGGTATGTCGCGACGGACGGCCGGCCGCTGGTGGTGCCGGTCTGGTTCATCGTCGACGGTCAGCAGCTGGTGTTCAACACCGGTCGGGATACCGCGAAAGGTCATGCACTGCAGCGTGATCCGCGGGTGGTCATCTGTGTCGACGATCAGACTCCGCCGTTCTCGTTCGTTCAGGTTCAGGGCGTGGCGGCTATCGGTGAGGATCCCGACGAGTTGCTCCACACGGCAACCCGGATCGGAGGCCGGTACATGGGCGCCGACCGGGCAGACGAGTTCGGTCGGCGCAACGCGGTGCCCGGCGAGCTCGTCGTCCGGATAACGCCGACGAAGGTGATCGCGGCATTCGATGTCGCGAACTGACGCGAAAACCATTGGTGGGGTTGCCTTCCCGGAAGCCAGCGCTTAAGCACCCCAGGGGCGATGCCTGTCCCGATTTGTCACCGTGACGAAATGGCGTGAGCGCCGTTGGGGGACCAAGGGGAGTCGTCAGTAACTCATCGCCGCGAGAAGCGGCAACAACGCTATGACCGTGGACTGCCGGGCCGAGGGGGCGCCGTGGACCACGGCCGTGTACTGCTGGGCGCGAGCGATGCCCAGATGTTGAGCGTTGGCATAGGTCGCCACGGACAGACCCCATTGCGGGTCAATCCAGTCGGACCACTGCGGCGAGAGAGTCGGCCCGGGTATTCCGGTGAGCAGTTCTCCAGTGAGCGCACCCGTACCGTCCAGCACCTGCCACGGCAGGGCGGCCTCGCAGTCCACGCGGGCATCGACGTGGTCATCGGCATCGAGGACGGTGAAGGTGTCCGGATGCTTGACCTTCAACAAGAGTGTCTTCTCGCGGGTGCTCTTGACGACCAGTGAGCCCGCCTCGTCGTGAATGGTCACGGTTGCCGGTGCATCATTGGCCGAGGTGATGCGCGCCAAGACGCGCCCCCGGGCACCGCGCAGTTCTGCATGGATGTCATTGCCGGCGTCCATTCCGGTGAGGGTCAGCGCCTTCCAGAACATCTGTGCGCCGCGTCCGCCTTTGTGCACTCGCGCGGTGACCGCGAGGAGTTCACCTGCTGCCGCGCGCAGCTCCCAACGGTGTTCGCCTCCGGTCAGGCCGGCCCGAAAGACGGCTGCGATGCTGTTGTGGCGGGTGATGTCGCTCAGCGACTGAGCGATCGGTTCTTCGTCGGGCGAGCTCACCACGAGATTATGTCTGCCTTGTACCGGTCACTGCATCGATCTGGCGTAATAGGTTGGTAGGCACCGATATTCAACGGATTAGGAGCAACCAACGACGCCACCCCAATACGTCACTGTGACGAATATCGGTCATTAAAGCGGAGTCCGGGGCGGGGCTTCGGTGTCGCGAGACTGGCGACACGAGGCCGGCTCGCACGGTATGTCTGCGTCGTCGAGTCTGCGCACAGATCGCCAGCGGCCGCCCGGATGGCGATCTGTGCGCAGACTCGGTGCGTGTTGATGATGAGGGTGCGGCGAGTGCGGCTCACAAAGAGTTGGAAGGCGTGCATCGAGCTGGGTGTGTGCTCGTTTGGGTGTGGCCTGGTGTTACGTTTTGCCGATAAGCCACATTATGTCAAGTAGAGTACATACGGCTTCGCCCTGGTAGATCGGTGATCTCCCCGCCTAGTGCGCCGAAGGCGCTTGGTCCCGCAGGGCAGCCTGGATATCTGCCGCTGTCACCGGATGGCCCTTGTCGCAACGTACCTCGACTTCGATGGGTGCACCGCAATCGATATGCGTCAGGCCTACGCGGCCGCCATCCGAGCGGGCCCACCGGTCGCCCCATCGCATCAGGGCGAGCAGTACGGGAAGGAGTTCCTCCCCCTTCTCGGTGAGGTGGTATTCCTCTCGGGCGCGTTGCCCGGGTTCGTGGTACGGACGCTTCTCCAGAACCCCTTCGTCGACGAGTTCACGAAGCCGGGTGGCGGTGATCTTCTCGCTGAGTTGCGCCCGGCGCACGAATTCGTCGAAGCGCCGGGCTCCGTAGAACACCTCACGCAGCAACAGCAGGCTCGCTCGGCGCCCGACTATGTCCAGCGCTGCCGCCATGGAGCAGTCATCTGCCCGCCAGGAGTCCCGATCGCCGAGTCGTCCGACCAGTGTCGCGGAAGTCATATCTGTCATAGTGCCATGCTGACTTGCCTTTGGTAAAGCCAGCGCGCTACCGTCTGACTAGACGTAAGTCTAGTCAGATGGACGGCGACGAGTGAGGGATGGCGTGTTGACCACTGAGACTCCGGCGAAACCGACCGTCGAATCGGCGCACGGCTCCCCCGACCGCGTGGCGCTATTGCTCGAGCATGACCCCCAGTTCCGGGCATCCCTGCCGCGCCAGGACGTCATCGACGCGGCCCGGCAGCCGGGTCTGCGCCTGTCTGAGGTGCTACAGACGCTGGTCGAGGGGTATGACGACCGCCCAGCCCTCGGCAGTAGATCGGCGACCACCGTTGCCGACGAGGTCACCGGTCGTCGCGTGACGCAACTCCTGCCGTCCTTCGACACGATGTCCTACCGCGAACTCTGGTCGCGGGTGCGGGCCGTGGCCGGTGCGTGGCACCACGACCCGCAGACTCCCATCGTGGCCGGCGACTTCGTCGCAACGATCGGATTCGCCAGCGCCGACTACCTCACCCTCGACCTGGTGTGCGGCTACCTCGGACTGGTCGCAGTTCCGCTGCAGCACAACACTTCTGCTACCCGGCTGGCGCCTATACTCGAGGAGACCACCCCGCGTGTCCTGGCGGTCAGCGCCGCCTATCTCGATCTTGCGGTCGAGGTGGCAGCGGACGCGCCGTGGCTGTCGCGTCTGGTCGTATTCGACTTCCGGCCCGACGATGACGACCATCAGGATCGCCTCCGCCGGGCCCGCCACCAATTCGCCGATGCGCACAGAGACGTCGTCATCGAGACACTCCCCGACCTCATCGCGCGCGGCGCCGAGCTGCCGGAAGCTCCGTTGTTCACCGACGGGCCCGACGACCGGCTGGCGATGATCCTGTACACCTCGGGAAGCACCGGCGCACCCAAAGGTGCGATGTGGACCGAGCGGATGGTCGCCACACTGTGGACCATTCCGCTCAAGCAGCCCGACGCGGTGGTCATCAACCTCAACTTCATGCCGCTCAACCACATGGGCGGACGGCTCCCGCTGTCTGCGGCCTTCCAGGCCGGCGGCACAAGCTATTTCGTTGCCGAGCCGGACCTGTCGACGCTGTTCGAGGACTGGGCGCTGGTGCGTCCCACCGACCTGGGTCTTGTTCCGCGTGTGGTCGACATGCTCTACCAGCATTACCGGCAGATCGTGGACCGCCTGACGGTCGAGGGTCGCGACCTCGACGCCGCCGAGCAGGTGGCGATGACCGAGGTTCGCGACCAGTTGCTGGGCGGGCGGGTCGTCTCCGGCTTCGTCAGCACCGCACCGCTCGCCGCCGAGATGCGGTCCTTCCTGCAGTCCTGCCTGCAGGTGAACGTTGTCGACGCCTACGGCCTGACTGAAATCGGTGCGGTCACCACCGACGGCAACGTGGTTCGGCCACTTGTCATCGACTACAAACTCGTCGACGTCCCCGAGCTCGGCTATTTCGCTACTGACAAGCCGCACCCTCGCGGGGAGCTCCTGGTCAAGAGTGCGGCCGCGATGCCCGGCTACTACAAACGCCCGGAGATCACGGCCGAGGTCTTCGACGCCGACGGCTACTACCGCACAGGCGACATCGTCGCCGAACTGGCGCCGGACCGGCTGGCGTACGTGGACCGACGCAACAATGTCATCAAGCTCTCGCAGGGCGAGTTCGTCGCGGTGGCCAAGCTCGAGGCGGAATTCGCACGGACGCCGCTGATCCGGCAGATCTACCTCTACGGCAACAGTGAACGGTCCGCTCTCGTCGCGGTCGTCGTGCCGACCGACGATGCCTTGACGCGGCATGGCGAAGTGAGCGATGACCTGAAGGCGGCGATCCGCGGCGAAATCTCCCGCACGGCCAGCGATGTTGATCTGCAGCCCTATGAGATCCCCGTCGACTTCCTCGTCGAAACGGTGCCGTTCAGTGCCGCCAACGGGCTGCTGTCGGGGGTGGGCAAGCTGCTGCGCCCGAAACTGAAGGAACGCTACGGTGCTGCCCTCGAACGCCTCTACGAGGAGCTCGAGACGGCCCGCGCCGATGAAGTCCGTGCCTTGCGTGACAATGCTGCCCGTCAACCGGTCGTCGATACCGTCATCCAAGCGGCGGCCGCGCTGCTCGGCATCGCGTCTATGACCGTCGCGCGCGACGATCATTTCATTGACCTTGGCGGGGATTCGCTTCTTGCGCTGACATTTTCCAACCTCCTTCAGGAGCTCTTCGGCGTCGAAACCCCGGTGGGGTTGCTGACCGGCCCGACGACCACCCTTGCCGACATTGCAGATCATCTCGAAAAGGAAAGGGAGGACGGGCCTTTCGGTCCGACGCCGGACAGCGTGCACGGACCGCACGCCACCACCATTCGCGCCACAGACCTGACGCTGGACAGGTTCCTCCCACAGGATCTCCTCGCCCATGCCCGGACGCTGCCGCCACCGACGGAGCATGCGCCCGCCACCGTGTTGCTGACCGGTGCCAACGGTTATCTGGGAAGGTTCCTCGCGTTGGAGTGGCTGCAGCGGCTCGCCGACACCGGCGGAACGCTGATCTGCCTGCTGCGGGGTGCCGACGACGACTCGGCACGGGCACGGTTGGCGCAGATCTTCGATGACGGCGATCCGGCACTGAGCACCCACTTCCGTGCGTTGGCCAACGAGCACCTCGAGGTCATCGCCGGCGACATCAGCAAGCCACAGTTCGGTTTGACCCCGCAGGTGTGGGACGCCTTGGCGACACGTGTCGACCTGATCGTGCATCCGGCAGCCCTGGTCAATCATGTTCTGCCGTATCGCCAGTTGTTCGGTCCGAACGTCGTGGGAACCGCTGAGATCATCCGGCTTGCGCTCAGCGGCCGGCTGAAACCGGTCAACTATCTGTCGACCGTCTCGGTTGCCATGACCGTGGATGCAGAGGTCTTCTCCGAGGACGGTGACATCCGCGAGATCAGCGCAGAGCGCCCGGTCGACGACTCCTACGCCAACGGCTACGGCAACAGCAAGTGGGCCGGCGAAGTTCTCCTGCGGGAGGCGCACGACCTGTGCGGTCTCCCGGTCTCGGTGTTCCGCTCCGGCATGATCCTCGCCGACCGGCGGTATGCCGGGCAGCTGAACGTCCCTGACATGTTCACCCGCCTGATCTACAGCCTGTTGGTCACGGGTCTGGCGCCGGGCTCGTTCTATCAGAGGTCATCTGGGGGCGGACGGTCACGTGCGCACTACGACGGACTGCCCGTCGATTTCATCGCCGAGTCGATCACGACACTGGGCTCCGGTGAACGACGCGGCTTCCGTTCCTACGACGTGATGAACCCACACGACGACGGCGTCTCACTCGACGTCTTCGTCGACTGGCTCATCGAAGCGGGTCATCGGATCGATCTCGTCGATGACTACGGAGAGTGGTTCCTCCGCTTCGAGACCGCTCTGCGTGCGCTGCCCGAAGAGCAGCGCCAACTCTCGGTACTCCCCCTGTTGTCCGCTTACCACCGTCCGGACGCACCGGTGCTCGGCTCGCTGGCTCCCGCGGACGTCTTCCGGGACGCCGTGCAAGCGAACGCCATCGGCGCCGACGCCGACATCCCCCACCTGTCCCGGCAGTTGATCGACAAGTACGTCAGCGACCTCCGGGGACTCGGACTTCTGCCCGCCTGACATCTCACCACGAACAAAGGAACACATTCGCATGACTTCACCGAAACCGGTCGCACTCGTCACCGGCGCCAAATCAGGCCTCGGCAGATTCGCCGCCCGTGCCCTGACCGATGCGGGATTTCAGGTGGTGGGCACGAGCCGCACGGCCGACAGCCAGGACCTGTCCATCCTCGAACTCGATGTCACCCGCGACGAATCCGTGGCAGCCGCGGTCGACGCGGTGATTGCGCGGTTCGGGC
Source organism: Mycobacterium sp. DL592 (assembly GCF_011694515.1). Classification (NCBI taxonomy): domain Bacteria; kingdom Bacillati; phylum Actinomycetota; class Actinomycetes; order Mycobacteriales; family Mycobacteriaceae; genus Mycobacterium; species Mycobacterium sp. DL592. The sequence goes on from NZ_CP050192.1 coordinate 1,968,766, forward strand.
GTATCGACGTACTGGTCAACAACGCCGGTATGGGCCTCAACGGAGCGAGCGAGGAGAACTCGATCGCCCAGTCGCAGCGGCTCTTCGACATCAACGTCTTCGGCGTCATGAGGATGACGAACGCTGTCCTGCCGCAGATGCGCAAACAGGGCAGCGGACGCATCGTGAACATCTCGTCGATCTTCGGATTGATGCCTGCTCCCTTCATGGCTTCCTACAGCGCGACCAAATTCGCCGTCGAGGGCTATTCCGAATCGGTCGACCACGAAGTTCGCGAGGACAACATCCGCGTCGTTCTTGTCGAACCGGGCGGTACCAGAACCGGATTCGACGACAACACAGCTGAACCCGATAACCCGCTGCCAGCCTACGAGAATCGGCGGCGGCGCTCGAATCAGGCTGTGGCCGATCAAGTCAACAACGGCGACGATCCCGAGGTTGTCGCCAAGGCGATCGTGGCCGCCGCGACGGACAACAATCCGAAATTGCGTTATCCGGCCGGCTCCGCGCGACAGCTGAGCGCCATGCGCCGCTTCGTTCCTCGTGTGGCATTCGACAAGCAACTGCGTAAGTCCCTCGCTGTCGGGAACTGACGATGCACGCCGTGGGCTCGCGGCGTGCACTACGAGATCCTGGCCAGCGCCGCGTCAACCACGGGGCGGGCGGCCTACGCAGGTGTCAATCAATCTGGCGGCATTACACTTCGGCCGGGCGATACCGACCCGGAATAAACTCCGCGCCCCGTGGGCTTGGCCAAAGAGTCGCCCTCTCCCCGACTCAGGAGCATCCATGACCCGACCCGTCCGTGTCGCTGTGCAGATCCAGCCCGGCGGCACGCCCGATTACCGCACATGGCGCGAGGCCGTAGTGGCCGCCGACGACCTCGGCGTCGACGTGATCTTCGGCTACGACCACTTCCACCGCCCGGCGATGAAAGCCCTCGTCGATGGCAAGCCGGTCCTGTTCGACGAGCAGCCCGACGTCGCCAACTTCGAGGGCTGGACCGCGCTCGCGTCGTGGGGCGAGATCACCTCACACGCCGAGATCGGGCTCCTCGTCACCGGCGTCGGCTACCGCAACGCGGACCTGCTCGCCGACATGGCGCGCACCGTCGACCACATCAGCGGTGGCCGGCTCATCCTCGGCCTCGGCGCTGGATGGTACGAAAAGGATTACACCACTTACGGTTACGACTTCGGCAGCTTCGGCTCTCGCTTCGATCTGTTCGACGAGAGCCTGATCCGCATCGAAAACCGGCTCGCCGCACTGATTCCGCCGCCGGTGCGCAAGCTCCCAATCCTCATCGGAGGCACGGGGCCCAAGCGGTCGCTCCCCGCTGTTGCGCGGCACGCCGACATCTGGCACGCATTCCAGGATCTCGAGGCGTTCCGCCGGTCCAGCGACCGTGTCGACGAGCTTGCATCGACTTTCGGCCGCAACGGTGCCGATATCGAACGCTCGACGCTCTGGGAGAACGCCGCCAGCGCCGATGGTTTCCGCGAGGCAGGAGTGACTTTGTTCCAGACCGAACTCACCGCCGACAGTGGTTACGACCTCACGTCCCTCAAGCAGGTCCTGGCGTGGCGGGACAACGGCTGACGGGGTATCGCTCCCGCATCCCCCGTCGGGCAAGATCAACCCATGCGAAAATTCTCTGGCCGTTCGGGCAGCGCCCTCCTTGCCGCCGCTCCCATTGCTGCCATGTCACTGTTCGGAGCCGGGATCGGTTCGGCAGAGCCCCTAAACTGCCCCAACGGACAGTTCTGGGACCCGATCACCAACACCTGCCAGACGCCGCGTCCGGCGGACAACTGTGCGCCCGGTGAGTACTGGAACCCGTTGTCCAACGTCTGCCGGCCCCTTGGGCAACTCTAGGCCGCTTCGCTGCCCTCGGCGGCGAGGAGATACGACAGCGCCCTGACTACTCGGGGAACAGCACCAGGGTGGACACTATGACGTGGCCCTTTCTGCAACAGTGTTCAAAGTCGAACTTGGCGTCTCCGATGTCGATCACGGTTACTACGCCGATCACACGCTGACCGTGGCCCGTCATCCCAGTGAGACCGACGAGCGGATGGTGGTGCGGTTGTTGGCATTTGGGCTGCGCGCGCACCGGCTCAGTGATGTCGACGGTGATTTGGCGTTCGGGGCGGGCCTATCCACCCCTGGCGTGCCGGACCTGCGACTCGCGGACTTCACGGGCCGGATCCTGGAGTGGATCACCGTTGGCCAGCCTGATGAACGTGTCTTGGGCAAGGCGGCCAGCCAGGCCGACGAGGTGCTGCTGTTCCCGTTCGCAGCCGGCGTGGCCACCTGGTGGCGCACCGTGGGACCTAAAGTGGCGGGGCTGCGGAACCTGTCGGTGGTGCAGATACCGCACGAACCGGTGCAGCAACTGGCCCAGAGTGTCGATCGACGGGTCTCGGCCCAGGTGATGGTGATGGAAAGCCAGGTGACGATGAGCGTGGGTGGTGTCGATGTCACCTTCACGCCCGAGCCCTTGGAGTGAACGGGCTGAGCTGGCGGTGCTTCCCAGGCGCAGCAATGCTCCGTTCGCGCCGTAGGCTCACGGCGTGCACAACGAGATCCTGGCCAGCGCCGCGTCAACGGCGGCGCTGACGACGGGGCTGGCGGCCTATGCAGCGTTGATCTTCGCCGGCATCGCGGTCGCGATCTACGACGTACGCCGGCACCGACGGGGGCGGGCGATCGCCGCCGCCGTGTTGGTCGGAGTACTTACCCTGATCGGGCTGGTTATCGCGATCATCAGCAGCGTCGCATGAGCCGTCACAAACATGCAGCCAGCAGTCAGCACCGCTCCCCCGGCTACAACAGCCACTCGGCCAGCGGGTGTACAAAGTAGCGCAATGAGAACGCCTCGTACACCGCACCGACGATGAGCAGAGCCAGGGCCGGAAGCGTCAGCCAGCCGAGGTCCCGCAGCCCTCGAAGGTAGCCTTGGCGGCGATTTTCGGCGCCGACGGTCCCGGGTGCGACCCAGCCCTTGCCGAGCAGATAGACACCCAACAGCAGCAGCAGGTAGGCTGCAATTCGACGATCACCGTAAGCGAGTGCGGTATCAGAGCCACCCAGCCGATGTCTTGCGCAGGAACGAGCGTCATCCCTGTGGCCAAGGCCCAGTAGGCGAAGAACGCAATGCCCGCGAACGGCACGATCAACGACGGCGCAACGATGGTCAGCGCTCCCATCTTGAGGGTGTTCACCGCGAGAATCGTCAGTGCGAACAGCCAGGGGTTGGCGATCAGCGACTGGACGAGATCGGCTGTCCCGTCATCCTGTAACCGCCTGTGCTGCGCCTGGCTGAGTTTTGGAAATGCCAGCCCTACGCCGAACCCGGCCAGAAGTGTCCCGTAGACAGCCACATTCGCCGCCCGGTAGGCCTTGGCGTTCTCAGCGATGATCCGGAACGGCGGAGTCTGTCTGATAGCCATGCTGTCTCCTCACCGAGGTGCAACTCGAGCTCGACGTCGCGTGTAACCATCCGAGGTTGACGCCAACCGATCGCCCAACCGCTGCGGAGCAGCTCGGGCGATTCCGCACCACCCGGCAACCGGGCCCGCCTAGGATCGCGAGATTGCACCGCTCGAATGATGGGGGCCGTGATGACCTTTCGAACGCGCTCGCTCCTGATGATGCTGACCCTATTGGTTACGACGGTCCTCGTGGCCCCTGGGCTCGGCAACGCCGACACCGGCGGCTATCCCTTTTCGTGCAGCTGGGATTCGCTGACATCTGACTTCGCGGCACGCGACGAGCTGGCGCAGTCCCCCGTCGCTACCGACCAGTGGTACACGACAACGCCCGCCGGACGGTACAAGAACGGTGGATGGGGACCGGCGGCGAGCACGTATCCGCCGCCGGTCATCCCCCAGGACTCCGGCTGCGACCCCGCGACGTGGAAGCAGGAGCGGGTCCTCGCGGTCGCGATGCGCTACCTCAACACTCCCGACAACCCGCTGGGCCTGCAGTACCGCCACCACCACATCCCGGGCTGGGATCCACCCACGTCGACGTATGCCGGTGACGCCGAAGAGAATCCGGACACCGACGCGCCACGCAGCACCACCGCATGGGACGCCGGGCGAGGGCTGGACTGCTCGAATTTCACCGCCTGGGTCTACAACTACGGTCTGGGCATCAAGTTCGGCGGCGACGTCCACAAGCAGTTCGCCGGCAGCGCAGGGCCGATGGGCAGCCGCATCCCCGCAGAATGGCCGTTCCAGCCCGGCGATCTGATCTATCTGCATCCCAACGGAAACCCAAGCGTGGCTTCACATGTCGTGATCTACATCGATGATCAACACGTCATCGACAGCCGCGTCGACGCCCAGAACCTCCCCGGAGTCCAGATCCGCACCCGATCAGGCTGGTACCGGGACGCCGTTCTGGGCGCCTGGCGACCCATCGGGTGACGTGATCAGGACTGCGTCAGCCGACGTTGACTGCGCCCTCGGCGATTCTGCGTACGGCGTCGATGAAGATGTCGATTTCGTCGTAGGTGTTGTAGAAGGCGAAGGAGGGTCGGACGGTGGTTTCGACTCCCATGCGGCGCAGGATGGGTTGGGCGCAGTGGTGTCCGGCGCGTACGGCGATGCCTTCGGTGTTGAGGGCTTTGCCGATTTCGATCGGGTCGTGGCCGGCGAGTACGAAGGACAGCACGCTGGCCTTCTCGTCGGCCGTGCCGATCAGCCGCACGCCGGGGATGGCGGCCAGTCGTGGGGTGGCGTATTCGAGTAGGGCGTGTTCGTAGGCGGCGATGCGGTCGATGCCGATTTTTTCGACGTAGCGTAGGGCTTCGCCGAGTCCGACGGCGTCGGCGATGTTGCCGGTGCCGGCTTCGAACTTGTTGGGTAGGCCCTGGTAGATCGAGCGTTCGATGGTGACGTCGGCGATCATGTTGCCCCCACCCTGCCATGGCGGGGTTTCGGCGAGTGCTTCTTCGGTGCCGTAGAGCACCCCGATGCCGGTGGGGCCGAAAATCTTGTGGCCGGAGAACACCAGGAAGTCCGCGCCGGTCTCGGACACGTCGATCGGGATGTGCGGCACTGATTGGGCGGCGTCGATGAGGACGCGGGCGCCGTAGCGGTGGCCGAGTTCGACGATCTTCTCCACCGGGGTGACGGTGCCCAGGGCGTTGGAGACCTGGGTGGCCGAGACCAGCTTGGTGCGGGGACCGAGCAGGTCTTCGAACTCGCTGAGCAGCAGGTTGCCGGCATCGTCGACGGGGGCGACCTTCAGGATCGCGCCGGTCTGCTGGGCGATCATCTGCCAGGGAACGATATTGGCGTGGTGCTCCAGATTGGTGATCACGATCTCGTCACCCGGCTTGAGGTGCTTGCCGCCCCAGGCCTTGGCCACCAGGTTGATGGCTTCGGTGGTACCGCGCACGAAGATGATCTGCTCAGATTTCGGAGCTCCGATGAAGCGGCGCACCGTATCCCGGGCCTCTTCGTAGGCGTCGGTGGCGCGTGCGGCCAACTCGTGAGCGGCGCGGTGGATGTTGGAATTCTCGTGGGCGTAGAAGTAGGCCAGGCGGTCGATGACGGCTTGGGGTTTTTGGGTGGTGGCGGCGTTGTCGAACCAGATCAGTGGTTTGCCGTTGACTGTTTCGTGCAGGATCGGGAAGTCCGCGCGGATGGCGTGGACGTCGAAGATCTCGTGCTTGTCCGGAATCTGCGGCACCGGCTCGGCTAACTCGGGAGCTGCCGAGGTGAAGTAGTAGTTCGCCTCGTCTCCGGTTGGCGCCGAAGTCAATTCGGGTGCCGACAGGAAACTGAGGTCCGGAATCCCCGGAACTTCGTGGGGAAAGCCCGGCACCGACCCGCGCGGAGCGACCGGCACGGTGGGCGCCGCACCCGCCAGCACCCCCGGCACCGTCGGCAGGATGCCGTCGGGAACCGTGAACTCGCCCAGGTTGAACGGATTGAAGGCGCTAACCAGCCCGCTGCCGGCATGCCCGGCCGACGTTCCCGAAGTCAGATCGGGAGCGCTCCCCCGCGGTGCCACCGGTACCGATCCCGGCGGAATTGGTTCCGGCCCAGGTGAACTCGGGGCCGGAACCGCAAGCGACGGCGGCGGTGTGACGGCGGCCGGCGCGAGGTGGGTCTGCGACCCCACACCGGACTGCGCATAACTGGCAGCCGACGTGGTGTCGGGGACTTCACCGCGGGGTGCCGGCGGCACCATCTGGGGCGGACTGTCGTTTCCGGGAATCGTTCCGGTGGAGAACAATTGTGTTGCCATT
>NZ_CP050192.1:1975130-2176155 GCF_011694515.1 Mycobacterium sp. DL592
AAACCGCGGAGTGATGGTCTCCAACTGCGGGACCGTCTTGGTGGCATTCGCAAGTTGCCGCGCGGCAAGCGCACCAAGCGCCTGGGATTCATTCTGGGCCGACGTCATGTCGATCTTCCTCTGCTTGGTCCTGGTTGGTGTTCGATCTCGTGAGCCACCCGGATGCTTCCGTCGGCAAAAGATCTCCCGGTAATCCTATCCGCCAAAGTATGAAATATGCTTCGTAAGATTCGTCAATGTTGCCCGATTGATGGGAGAATTATTCCTATGGACCGCATTGACCGGAATATTTTGTCACAGCTACAAGAGGATGGCCGGATCAGCGTCACCGATCTGGCTGCAGAGGTGGGACTGAGTCTGTCGTCGTGCCATCGCCGTGTGAAGGATCTGGAGCAGTCCGGCGCCATAGAGAGATACCGTGCGGTCATCTCACCGAAGGCGCTCGGACTCAACTTCGAAGCACTGGTGTTCGTCACGATGGTGCGCACCGACCAAGAGACCATCGCCGCGTTCGAGCGAGACGTCGCGGCCAACCCGCACATCGTCACCGCCGAACGTCTCTTCGGCGAACCAGACTTCACCTTGCGTGTGCTCGCCCGCGACCTCGTCGCCTACCAGGACATCTACGACAATGAGCTCGGGGCGCTGCCGGGCGTCCAGCGCCTCACGTCGACACTGGTGATGAAGCGGATCGGTGCCGATCAAACCGTGCCGATCCTGTGATCGCCGCCGGCCGTGGGCTCCCGGAAAGAATCGTATCGATTCGATAGCTCGATAACCGCGGCCCTTTCTTGCAGCGTTAGTCCTCGGCTCATCGGTACTTCCCGGTCACCGGCCGAGAAAAGGCGGAACGTTGTGAGTGTGGTGGACGTCGCGGCTGTTCCCGGGTCGGGTGCAGGACCGGGAGTGGCTGACCAAGGCCTCCGATGGCGGGAGCGAGCCGAGGCGATCAAGGACAAGCTGGCCGCCACCGCTGCCGTGCGCGATCGTGCCGGACGCCCACCGCGGGAGGAGATCGGCTGGCTGAAAGACGCTGAGCTACTGGGGATTTTCATTCCGCGGCAGTACGGCGGCGGCGGTGCATCCTGGGAGCAGATCGCCGCCGTAGTGGGGCTTGTTGCGCAAGCCGACGCATCGTTGGCCCATGTGCTGCTCTACCACTACTTCGGCGGTCTGGCGGGGATCCGGGGTGAGAACGGATTCGTCGGTTCGGACCGCGCACGGCGTATCGCCGAGGAGCAGCTGCTTCACGGCACCGTCGCCCAGGCTGCGTATCCGCCCCTGATCGTGGCGACCCAAACCCCAGATGGATTCCGGCTCAACGGGAGTAAACCCTTTACGACCGGCGCGGCCCTGGGCGATGTGCTGTTGGCGTGGGTGGTCTTCGACTCCGGAACCACGCTTCGTGGACAGGATGTCTCCGGTCAGATCGGGACGGTTGCCGTCGAAGGCGGCGCGGACGGCCTGACATTCGGTGACGACTGGGACAACCTGGGTCAGCGGCGCACGGCAAGTGGGCGTACCACCTTCACCGAAGTCGCGGTGCGTACCGCGGACGTAATCAGCTACGGCATTGCCGACTCCGCCCGACCCGACCAACTCGACGTGTTGTACATGTACTCAGGATTCGCCGCGATACTGACCGGTATCGCCGTTGGCGCTCTCAGCGAGGCCGGTGAGTACATCCGCACCACGTCACGCCCCTGGGTCGAATCAGAAGACCTTCGCCCAGAAGCTGATCCGCTCATCCTCGAGCGGTACGGCCGATTGTGGGTCGACGTGCAGTCAGCGGTGACACTGACTGCACATGCAGTATCGGCGGTTGACGAGGCGCGGCGCACAGGGGCTGAGCTCACGTGGGAAGAACGGGGTACGGCAGTCACCCTTGCCAACACCGCACGGGTCCATGCCAGTAACGTCGCGCTCAAGGTCTCCAGCGAGGTATTCGAGATCGCCGGTGCGCGGTCGAGTTCCCTTGCGAGCGGGCTGGATCGGTTCTGGCGTGACGCCAGAACGCTCAGTTTGCACGATCCGCTGCGCAACAAGCTGGTGCAGATCGGCGACTATGCACTCAACGGTGTGAATCCTGAACCCGGCTTCTACTCCTGACACGCGGCCTGCCCGGTCGCGTGTCAGGAGTAGACGCTATGACTGCTGCTGCTGGCCCAACGTCACCTGCGCGGTGTGCGACGAGCCCGCCGGGTCGTTGTAGGTCAGTGCGACGGTGTCGCCCGGTGCCTTGGAACTGATCGCCGCGACGAGCGCCTCCGGGCCGTCGATCACCTGATCGTCGACCTTGGTGACCACCGAGCCCTTCTCGAGGCCGGCGGATGCCGCCGCGCTGCCCTGCACCACGCCGGCGATGGCCGCACCGTGACCGCTGTCGTCGGCGCTGAGCTTTACGCCCAGCGAGGCGCGCTGCACGGTCCCGGTCGAGACCAGCTCATCGGCGATCCGCTTAGCCTGATCCACCGGGATCGCGAAGCCCAAACCGATCGAACCCGCCTGTGCGCCAGGCGAATCCTGGCCGCCGCCCATGGAGGCGATCGCGGAGTTCACTCCGATCAGGTTGCCGCTCATGTCGACCAGTGCACCGCCGGAGTTACCCGGATTGATCGCCGCGTCGGTCTGAATCGCGCTCATCACCGAATGCTGGCCGGTCTGTTCATCGCCGGTGGCCACCGGCCGGTTCAGCGCGCTGATGATGCCGGTCGTCACCGTGCCCTGCAAGCCGAGGGGTGAGCCGATCGCGACGACGTTCTGGCCGACCTTGAGGTCCTTCGACGAGCCGATGCTGATCGGGGTGAGGTTGTCCAAGCCCTGGACGCGGATCACCGCGACGTCATCGGCCGGGTCGGTGCCCACGACGGCAAAGGGCGCGGTGCGGCCGTCCGACAGCGACACGGTCGCCTTCAGGCCGCCGCCCATTGCCCCCGGTCCGCGAGGGCTGTCCGTATCGCCCGCCGCCGCGGCAACCACATGGTTGTTGGTCAGGATCAGCCCATCGGAGCTCAGGATGATCCCCGAACCTTCTTCGCGGGCCTGACCGCTGTCGATCTGGATCTTCACCACACTGGGCAGCACCTTGGCCGAGACCTCTTCGACCGAACCGGGTGCGCTCACCGCGGCCGGCTGGCCCTGGGTCGGTGCCGTAGGCGCGGGATGTGTCACGGCAAGCGGGGCACCTGCCGAAGAGTTGGATACCGAGTGGCTGGAATTGCTGACGACGGCCGCTGTTGCGGCGGCCCCGACGGCCATGGCGACGACGGCCGTGCCGGCGACCAAGACGGCCGCGCCCACTCCCCTTCTTTGCCCAGCCGCAGCACGGTTGAGCTGTGCGCGGGACGGATCACGTGCTTCTCGGCCTGGTCCGTAGGGCTGGTGGTATGCCGGCCCTGATTGGGTAGATCCGTGGTTTGGATAACCGTTGGTGTACCACGGCGCCGAGTTAAATTGCTGGGCATATTCTTTGGGCTGCGCGAATTGATCGTTGCCCTGCGGCTGATATGTGTAGCGGTCGCTCATTGCGTGTGTTCTTCTCCCTCGAGACACGGACGTACATGCGCCACAGTGACGCTCGTGTTCAGAATGCCGGGAGCGACTGAGTCTTTGCTGAGAGTGAGTTCGGTTCCGTCGAAGACTTTTTCGGCCCGATAATGCACCCGCTCGCACCTAACATGATCCGCCCGAGTATGAAATCCGCTGTCCGGCTGCGTGATTCAGGAGCTTTTGCCACCTTGAGAGTGTCCGGTGACTCCGTTAGAGGCCTGGAATGCGGTGGTCACGGTTCGGTATCGGCGGTTGGCGACGGCCTGATCCGGCCGAGTCGCCTTAGTTGCCGGGTTCGACTTGGGCGGCCGTCTGCACCAGCGTTGCCGCTGCGGCAGGCCCGCCCAGCTTGCCCACCACAAAGTCGGCCGCCTGGTCTGCCATACCGTTCACCTTGTACGAGCTGTGGGCTGAGCGGTCCATCCCGCCCGGTTCGCACACCGGGTCGCCTGCTGCGCACAACTGGATCGTCTTGCTCGAGTACAGGTCGCCGATCGTGATCGGCGGCGCACTGTGGTCGGCCAGGCCGAGGAACCAGCTGTCCGGAGTGCCGAAGAGTGCAACGGCGGCCACGTGGGACGCGACGGACGCCGGCATGGGACCCGAGATGCTGGCCGGCAGCGGGTAGCCGGCCGGGACCGCACTCGCGGTGGTGTAACCGGCTACCGCGGCACCTTGCGAGTAGCCGCCGAGCACGATCTTGGTCGACGGGCACTGCGCGCTGATCGCTTGAACCTTGCCTGCGGCATCGGCGACGCCGTCGACGGCCTGTCCGAAGTTCAGTGAAGCCGGGTAGTTCACGCCGTAGGCCGGCACCGACTTGCCGGGCAAGCGTGCGCTCAGCGCATCGACGAATGCCTGGCCGGTGTCCCCCACTCCGGGCGACTCGAAGGTTCCGCGCGCGAAGACCACCTCGACGGCGGGACAGGAGTCTTCGGCGGCCTGCGCCGTTGCGACCGGGCCGGCGATCGCGGCGGCGACGGCGATGGCGGCAAACACGGCACTGCGAGCCCGAAGCGATGCGCTCATGAGGGGGTTCCCCGTTCTGTTCTGGTGTCATCGCGACTGGTTTCGCAGGTGGCAACTGCTTGCTACAAGTGGGCAAGACAGGTCGAGATTCCAGGAACGGGACGTGATCTACCCCACTGGGGCAAATCCGCTGCGCCACTGATTGCGCCGCGGCGGAAACTCAGGACAGCTCTGGCGGGCTCTCGTGGCGTGCGGCGGAATCGAGCGCCAGTCCCTCGACGAACTCGAGTTGGTCCAGATCCGACAGCACCTGGCGGGCCAGGAGTCCGTGGCTGTGGGCCAGGGCCAACCAGAGGTGGTCGGGTTCGGTGGCTGCCGCCCCGGCCTGTTGTGCCTGCCGGGATGCGGTGACGATCAGCGATCGGGCGTGCGGGCTGAAGGGCAGGTGCACGAACCGCGGTGACGCCCGTTGCCGAACCCCGGAGACCTGCTCGATGCGCTCCCGGATCACCGCAGGGCTCACCCCTCGTTGTTTGAGCCCAACGGTGATCCGGTGCGAGGCGTCGGCGATGAGGCCCAGGAGTAGATGTGCCGACCCCACGAAGTTGCTGGCATACGAGTACGCCTCGTCGTGTGCTGTTCGGACAGCCGCTCGTGCCGGCTCCCCCAAGGTGGCGAGGGCGCGTGCGAGATGCTCGGCACTGATAGGACCGTCTGAAGGAGGCACACTGACCATAATTTGCTGATCCTACAATATCGAAATATTGGAGGTTTGCTGAACCTGGTCTGTCCTACTCCGGGGGTCGCCTGATCTGGCCGCGTTCGAGCAGAGCGTTGACCGAATCCTCCCAACGCTGCAGCTGGGCCGGGGTGGTGAGCGGTTCCGGCAGGTGGCGGTCGATGTGTCGACGCATGATGACCGCACCCATCGTCAGGATGATCGGATTGAGCGCGGCCCAGACCAGATCGAGGTTTTCTGCGGTGGCACCGATGTCGTCGAGCTGACGCCAGTGCCCCATCACGATCGCCGCTGTGGCATCGAAGAACGCCGCCCCTGCGGGAGCGCCTTCGACGAGCAGCCGCGCCAGGTAGTCGACCGCGGTCAGATGCTCAGAGAGCAGGAAGATCACTCGTCTGCCGAGTTCGAGCACCGCTTCGGTCGGATCAGAGGGCAGCGGTTGCGCCATGGCGGCCCCGATCATCGACAAGGCCTGCTGGTCCACCGCCTCGATCAGCTTGTCCTTGGAACCGAAGTGATGCTGAACCAATCCAACCGACACGCCCGCCGCGTTCGCGACCATCTGCAAGGTCGAGCCCGCGGCGCCGTACTGGGCGAACACGTCGAGGGCTGCCTCGACGATTCGGTCCTGCTTCGACGTTGCGAAGCTTTCTTCCGCGGCCACCTGGTTTTCCTGCCCTCTGTTGCGCTGCCGGTTGTCCCACCCATGAAGATAGGTGGTCAAACGACCGATCCACACACCAAACGCCACGACATCGGTGTGAAGATCTCAGAGGTCTACGCGACGGTGAGGGCCGCTCCGTTCAATGTCCACCCGGACGCCGTGTAGCTGCCGGCCGGGACGTTCGCCAGTCCGAGCGGCCAGAGGCTGGTGTTCTTCAGCGCGATGTTGGTGAATCGGATGCCGCTGACGCTGCCCGCATCGACGATGATCCCGGCATTTCGACCGGCGGTTGTCGGGGTGCTGGCGATCGTCAGTCCGGAGATGGTGACATTGCTGACACTCGTTCCGTTGTTGCCCGCGTAAATCAGAACCGCGCCCTGGATCACGCTGGTGCTGGTGTTGGCGCCGGTGACCGTGCCACCGGTGATGGTGACATTGCTGACCGAACTGGTGTACCAGGGCGCCCCTTCGGAGGCGATGTAGATGCCGGCAGCCGAGGTGGCCGACACGGCGATGTTGTTGACGGTGATGTTGTAGCCCCCGACCACCGACAGCCCCCGACCCCAGGTGGTCCCCGCCACCGTCGACGAGTTGATCACGATGTCGTGGGACGGCGCCGGATCGGCCCCATAGGAGACCACCGCGATGCCGTCGTCACCGGTCAGCTTGGTGGTGACGTTGGTGAGCTTGCCGAATGACGAGCCATTGGTGATGTGGACGCCGTCAGCGCGGGTGTTCTGGACGGTGACGTTGGACAGCGTGAAACCGCTTGCCCCGAAGACGAACACGCCTGCGGCCGCCGAGCCGGTGATGGTGACATTGCTGACGGTCGCGTTGTTGCCCAGGATGTTGAGGCTGTTCTGATTGAGTGAGTCGTAGCGGGTGCCGGTCAGCGGGGCGCTCAGATTCAGGTTGGTGAGCGTCACTCCGTTACCGACGATCGACAGCGACGACGTGGCGTCGTTGGTCGCCTGCAGCGTCGCACCGTTGCCGTTGATGGTCACGTTGGAGGCGTTGATCGTCAGGACACCGCTGTGCTTGTAGGTGGTTCCCGCGTTCAAGGTAAGAGTCTGACCGGACTTCAGGTTGTCGAAGAGTGCCTGCAGCGATGCTGTGCTGTCCGTCGACGAGGCGCTCGGTACGACAGGCTTGCCTGATCCTCCGGTGCTGCGCCTCGCCGACGTCGACGCTGCGGCAGTGGTTTTCGTGGACGTCGCGGCTGCCGGCGATGCGGCGGCAGCCGGAGCAGCCGCACCCACGGCGGCGACGAGGCCGATGGCCAGGACCGCGGGTGACGTTCCGGTAGCCGCAGCCGCCGATGCCTCCTGAGGCACCGGCGGCGACGAAACCGCCGAAGGCACAGTCACGATGCTGGTTGTGCGGACCGAGGCGGGAAGGGCTTGTACCAGCGAGCGACTAGTCGCCTTCGGCACGCTCGCGGCCGATTGCACGCTCGTTCCGCTCGCCGTGCGAGCCGATGCCGCCGACGCACTGGAAGCCGACCCTCCGCTACCTCCGGAGGAGGCGGAATGGTCTGCGGATCGGCCGCTGTCCGCGTGAGCCACCCCGCATGCGGTTGCCAACAGCGCGCTGGCGCCCAATGCGAGGACGCCTGCCGCCAATGCGGCATAAACCTCCGCAGGGCGAGGGAGTCCCTGTTTCTTAAGGGGTGTACGTACTTTCGTGCCGACAGCGCCGACCAAGCCTGAGTTCCCCATTTGCGTCCCCTACCCTGCGGTTATTTCTGCCGGCAAACGCTAACGGGCGAAACTTAACTCAGTGATGTGTTGGCTGCAGCACGAATTGGTGAAAATTTTTCCGAACGGCAGACGTCAGTCCTGCGGCGTGCTGCGCGCCGGAAGGCCTTACTCATCAACTGATTTCGGCGCCCAGACCCACGCGGCGATCGCTGAGCGCATTCACGATATTGTCGTTGGCGTCAGACGGATTATTTGCTTGATCCGCAAATTGACGTCAAATGCGCAGTACACGATCCGAATAGTCCACCGCTGTGTCATTCGCTGTAGTTGCGTCCTTGTGTATAAGCCGATTCGGAATAACCGGCCGGGACCGGCCACGTAAGTCCCTAGGTGCGCGCTGCCCGGCCGGTCGCGCAGGCCCCGGGTGGCTGTACCGTGGCGGCCGTGAACATTTCTCGCTTGTCCTCTTCCGCAGTGCTCGTCATGTGCGCGGCCGCAGTCGCCACGACGCTGACCGCGTGCGGGTCGGACACCAAGGCATCGTCGACGTCCTCGACCGCGTCGACCACCTCGTCGGCCGCTGATGCGCTCTCGTCCGTGGTTCCTCAAGCGCCGCCGGCCGCGGCCGGCGGGTGCCCGTCGGTGGCACCGGGCAGTGTCGCGACCCCGGAGTGGACGCTTTCGGGCGCCACGGGAAGCGTCGCGGTGAGCGGGTCCACCGATACGACGGCCCCCTATATCAAGGTGAACGCGCCGTTCAGCGTGACCGAAACCCAGGTGCACACGCTCAAGGCGGGCGACGGGCCAGTCGTCGCACCGACCGCGACCGTGTCGGTCTGCTACATGGGTGTCAATGGCCGTGACGGTTCGGTGTTCGACAGTGCGTACGAGCGCGGCGAGCCGGCCGACTTCCCACTCGACGGTGTGGTCAAGGGATTCCAGAAAGCAATCGCCGGCCAGAAAGTGGGTTCCACGGTTGCGGTGGCGATGACGTCGGCAGACGGCTATCCCGACGGTGAGCCGCGGGCCGGCATCGCGCCGGGCGACACCCTGATCTTCGCGATCAAGATACTCAGCGCGTCCTAGCCCTGGCCGTTGGCGGCTCGTGAAATGCGTTGTAGTGCAGCGCCTTTCGGTGTTTCACCGCCCGGCGGCGTCCTCGATGCCTACTGGCCAGGTGTAGGTACCGCGGTCGTCGTCGGGGCGGCGGCGCCCCCGGGTCCGGGCGCGAACTCGTAACCGGGCGGCGGCGGTCCGCTCGTCGAGTAATAGCCGGGCGGAAGTGCCGGACGCCCTGCCGCGGATCCGCCGCCCTGGTTGGCGCTCGCGGGCGTCTCAGAGCCCGGCGCATTGATCGACGTGTAACCGGGCGGCAGCGCCGGCGCCGGCCCGGCTCCTGGCGGTGGGGCCACCGAACCGCCCCCACCCGCCACCTCGTTGGGCGCGTAGTAGGGGTTCTGAGCCTGGTGCCACAGGTCCCTGAGACTGCCGAGGACTCCCCCGCCCGAGCCATAGGTCGGGTTCGCGATCTCGGGAACATCCTGATGGAAGACGGGCGGCGGCGGGGCCGCCGGATCGGCCGGGGCGACCGCGGGCTGGTTCGGCGTCATCGACGACCCACCGGGCACGGGAGCCGGCGGCGGAGCCTCCGCGATAGTGGTCACCGGTGCGGGAGCCGGGTCGGCGGGTTCGGCGACGGCCGGCACGGACGCCGCTAGTGCCGCGGCCGCGACGACTGCGCCTGCCAGGGCGATGGTGACGGTTCGCTGCCGATCGGTCATGTATCCGGCGGTCCCTTCTGTTGCGCTCGCCGGCACTGCTTGTCGGGCACGAAATCAGCGAACTCTTAACGGCATCGTCGCATATATCGGCAGGGCTGTTACGCCCTGCAGGTTGTGACCCTGTGCTGAGATGATGCGTGGCCAACCGGATCCAAAGCCTGCTGGGTGTCACATACCCCGTCGTCCAGGCGCCGATGACCTATATCGCCCGGGCCGAGCTTGCGGCTGCGGTGTCGCAGGCCGGCGGCCTCGGGATGATCGAGACACTCACCGAGGACGGCCGCGCTGACCTGCTGAAGGTCCGCACCCTGACCGACCGCCCGGTGGCCGCCAACCTGATGATCCAGGGCTGGAAACGGGACCCCTCCATCGTCGACGTGCTGGCACGCGCGGGCGTCCGGCACGTCTTCACCTCGGCGGGTGACCCCGGGTTGTTCACCGACCGTCTGCACGACGCCGGCATGACCGTGGTCCATGTGGTCGGGTCGCTGGCCGGCGCCCGCAAGGCCGTCGACGCCGGCGTGGACGCCCTGGTGGTCGAGGGCGTCGAGGGCGGCGGCTTCAAATCAGCTCTCGCGGCCTCCACTATGGTGCTGCTTCCGCTCGTCGCCGAGCATGTCGACCTGCCCATCATCGCGGCGGGCGGTATCTGCGATGCCCGGTCGGCTGCCGCGGCGGTCGTGCTCGGTGCCGAGGGCGTTCAGATGGGCACCCGGATGCTGGCCAGCCGCGAATCGGCGGTGCATGCCAACTTCAAGGAGGCGATCCTGGCCGCCGACGACGCCGGCACCGTGCTGCTGGACATCCCGGGCAATCCGACGATGCGGGTGCTGCGCACCGGGCTGGCCCGCCGCGCCGCGGAGCACACCGGGACTCCCCTGCTCGGCGGGATCGCCGACCTCTACTTCGGCGGTGACATGGAGGCCAGCGTCGCCAACACCGGCCAGGTGTCCTCGCGCATCGCCGGAATCGAACCGGTCGCCGAGATCATCCGCAACACGTGGGACGGTGCGCAGGCAGTGCTGGCATCGGCGGCGGGGCGGCTCGGGTAACGGCAGCGCCGTGGGCGGCAAAGTCCGGTATTCGACGAAGTCGGTGACGTCCACGGACGGCACGACGATCGGCTTCCGCCAGCTGGGCAGCGGGCCTGCGGTGGTGATCCTGCACGGCGGTGGGCTGGCCTCCCAGCACTACATGAAACTCGGTGCCGCCCTCGGCGACCGATTCACCGTCTGCATCCCCGACCGCCGCGGCCGCGGCATGAGCGGCCCCTACGGACCCGACTACAGCATCGAGCGCGAGGACGAGGACCTGGCGGCGGTGGTCTCCGAAACCGGCGCCGAATGCGTCTTCGGGGCCGCCGACGGTGGATTGTTCGCCCTGCACGGCTCGGTGTCGATCCCGCAGATCCGCAAGGTGGCGGTGTTCGAACCCGTCGTGTTCGTCGGGCAGCCCGGCCTCGACGAGTTCACGGCGACCATTGCGCGCGGTGATGCCCTGGTGGCCACGGGCGATATCGCCACGGCGGTCGCGCAGCTGGCCGCCGATGCGGGCAATGACCCTCGGACACAGTCGGTTTCGGCACCGTTACGGCTACTCGGGCGGGTGCTGACCACGCCGGTGGTCTGCCGGGCCCTGCTGGCGCTGGACGCGCTCACAGCGCGTGGTGACACCGTCGCACTGCGTGACCTGGTGCCTGCGCTGATCCCGGAGCTGCATGAGGTCGCCGCCACCGAGGGAACCATCGACTTCTACCGCAGCGTCGACGCGCAGTGCCTGCTGATGTGCGGCGCCGGCGCACCGCCGCTGTTCACCGGCACCCGTGATGCCCTGCTGCAGGTGCTTCCGCATGCCACATCGGTCGAGCTGCCCGCTGTCAACCACGGCGCCGCCCAGGATCAGGGTGGCAGCCCGATGGTGATCGCCGGCCAATTGAGACAGTTCTTCACCTGAACGGCGCAGTTCTGGCATCTTGATCGGCGGGCCCCACCCACCCTTCGGCCCGCGGAAAGGAATTGCGTTGAGCGCAGCGAACGGTCTCCAGGGCAAGGGAATTCTCGTCACAGGCGCCGCCTCGGGTATCGGGCTGGCGACGGTGCAGCGGCTCTTGGCCGCCGGTGCCACCGTGGTGGGTATCGACCTGGCCGCCGACGGGCCGGCTGGACTGAGCGCCTACCGGCAGGCCGATGTCCTCGACTCCGACGCGGTCGCAGCCGCTGTCGCCGACGTCGTGGCCGCCGCGGGCCGACTCGACGGTGTGGTGAACTCCGCGGGCATTGCCGGCGGCGGGCCCGTGCACCTGCTCCCCGACGAGGAATGGGACCGGGTGCTCGGCGTCAACCTCAAAGGCACCTTCGTGGTGAATCGGGCGGCACTGATCCAGATGACCGAGCAGGACCGGGCTGACGATGAGCGCGGCTCGATCGTCAACGTTTCCAGCATCGAAGGCCTGGAAGGCACCGCGGGCGGCAGTTCCTACAACGCCTCCAAGGGCGGCGTGGTCCTGCTGACCAAGAACATCGCAATCGACTACGGCCCCAGCGGCATTCGCGCCAATGCCATCTGCCCGGGCTTCATCGAGACCCCGCTGCTCGAGTCGGTGATCGGTCTGCCGGGCCTCGAGCACTCCCGCGAAGGACTGCGCCACGAGCACAAACTGCGCCGATTCGGCCGCGCCGACGAAGTCGCCGCGGTAGCGGCGTTCCTGTTGTCGCCGGATGCCAGCTTCGTCAGTGGTCAGGCCATCGCCGTAGACGGCGGCTACACCGCAGGCCGCGACCACCACGTCACCGAGATGATGGGCCTCGGCGAGCAGTAGAGCTCAGTTGCAGGGCGCGTCACCGGGGGTGTAGTACGGCACACCCTGCGGGGTGTAGCACGGCGGCTGCCCGGCCGCTGCCTGTGCCGCGGCGTCGTCGGCGGTCGCCGCGCCGGCCACCACGGCCCCCGCCGCGACGTCACCGGCGACATTGGTGCAACCACCGACGCTGACGTGCCTGCCGCCGACGTCCCCGCACACGTCGGCGTGTGCTGCCGGTGTGACCACCAACGGTGACGCTCCTATGATCGCCGCCGCCAACAGCGCTGCCCGAATCTTCTTCATGGCTGATGTCCTCCCTGCTCAACCGACTTGCGTCATTATCCCCCGGCGCGCACAGGTCAGGGCCGAATCCGAGTGTTCGTCACTAGAGTTCAGCCATGTCCCTGGTCACTTACGAACTCGACGATCACGTCGCCACCATCACCCTGAATCGCCCCGAGGCGCGTAACGCCATCAACGGTGCACTGCGACAGGACCTCAACGCAGCCTGGGATCGGTTCCGCGACGACGAGGATGCCTGGGTGGGAATTCTGACCGCCAACGGCGATGTGTTCTGCGCCGGTGGCGATCTCAAGGACAGCGAGGGTTCGGTCGGAACCTTCGGCGGCACGTTCTGGGAGAAGCCCACGATCAACTCGTTCGAGAGCGGGATGGAGCTGTTCAAGCCGACGATCGCCGCCGTCCACGGACCCTGCGTCGGGTACGGACTGACCGGAGTGTTGTTCTGCGACTTCGTGATTGCCACCACCGAGGCGTCGTTCTCCTACCCTGAGGTCCGCCTCGGAGTGCCCACCATCGTCGGCGCCATCCGGCTGCCGAACCGGGTCGGCTGGGCCAATGCCATGGAATTGCTGCTCACCGGAAAGGCGATCGGGGCTGCGCGCGCCAAGGAGATGGGTCTGGTGTGGAAGCTGGTGGAGCCCGCAGATCTGCTGGCCGAAGCGCGGTCGTGGGCCAGCGTACTCACCCAGGCCGCACCTTTGGCGCAACGCGCCACCAAGGAAGTTGCCTGGCGAACCGCGGACATGGGCTGGATCGAGTCGGTCCGCTTCGGGGAGGCCATGCGCAAGGTCGCCGGTGCGACCGAGGACGTCGGTGAAGGTATCCAGGCTTGGCAGGAGAAGCGCACACCACAGTGGAAGGGCCGCTGAGCGTTCCGCAGCTAGCCGGAGCAGCTGGCCTGCAAGCCGTTCACCAGCGCATAGACGGCGTCCTTCTTCTGGTCGGCGTAGTCGATCACCGTCCAGGTCGCCGGCTGTGGCCACGCCACCGACAGTGCCGAGCCGTAGTCGAAGCCGTAACCGAAGCCGCCCGCCGTCGGCTGGAACAGCGCATCGACGGCGGCGGTCATGTCGTCGGTGGCGCGACCCAGGGCGTCGAGCATGGGCGCCAGCCCTGGCACGTTGCTGGCGCCGTTGATGTCCTGCAGGGCGTGTACGCCATGGCTGACCAGCGCGAGGTTGGCGTCGGCGTCGCGCTTCTGCGGGCCTCCGGTGAGATACGGCGAGGTGATGACCGTCCGAACGCCGCCGATGCCCGCCGCGACGCTGTCGTCCAGCGTGTCGCGAAGCTGGTTGAGCACCCCGCAGGGCATGTGGGTGGAGTCGGCGGTCGCGTGCGGCGGCAGACCGGCAAAAGCCCAGGCCAGCAGTGCTGCGGTGCTGCCCAGGAGTCGCCGGGTGGATGGCTTCATGTCTGTAGATAGCTTCGGCCCGCCGGTTCGTTACGGCTCGGTCATTCGCCGCAGCAGCCTCTCGCAAACGCCTAGGGTGACTCAGCGATGAACGTTGCGCGATGGGCAGCCGTGCTGGCGGTGATTGCCGCCGTGGCGGTGACGTCACCGGCGGCCCACGCCGAGTCCGGTTCTCGGGTCAGCGTCGTCAACGGCAGGTTCACCCTCGACGGGCACCCCTGGTGGCCAGTGGGTTTCGACGCCTATCAGCTCGGCACCAGCTGGGCGGTCAACTCCGGCTGCGGTGCTCAGGTGGATCTGGACCGGTATTTCGGTTCCCTGCCGCCGAACTCGCTCACCCGTTTCAACGCGTTCGCACCGCTCGCGCGCGACCGGCGTACGGGCGCCGCCGACTTCACCGCTCTCGACGCGGTCTTCGCCGCAGCGCAACGACATGAACAGTTGCTCGTCGTGACGTTGGCTGCCGGCGAAGGTGCTTGCGACGACGGCGGTTTCAAGGGTCACGACTGGTACGCCGGCGGTTGGGCGTCCTCGTCCTACGCCGACTGGCTCGACACCGCTGTCCGGCGCTGGGGCCACTCGAGGGCCCTGGCCGGCTGGGAACTCGTCGGTGAACCCGAACCCAGCGTGTGCGGTGACGGGCAGTGCCAGTGGCAGCAGCGGTCCTGCCCACCCGATGCCGCTGCTGCCCTGCGTGGATTCTTCGACAGCGCGGGCAGCCGGCTGCGGGCCATCGACCCCGATACCCCGATCTGGGCGGGCCTGGCCGGTGGTGGGCAGTGCGGGTCGGCCGGTGACGACTATGTGAAGGCCGCGCAATCCCCCGGTGTCGATGTGCTCGACGTCCACGACTATGGCCCACCCGGTGTCGCGCTGCCGGGCTCCGCCGCGGACGGTGTGCGACGCCGCCTTCAGCAGGCCGCATCGGTGGGCAAGCCGCTCGTGGTGGCCGAGATGGGACAGCCCGCCGGGTCCTGTCGCCCGCTGTCGGCGCGGGCCGACGATCTGGCCTACAAAGCGCGGACCCAGCGTGAAGCCGGCTCGGCCGGAGTGCTGTTCTGGGCGTTCGTTCCCGACCCCCGCGCCGACCAGTGCACCTTGGACATCGGGCCGGGCGATCCGATGTTCGCAGTGGTGAAAGCGCTTGTCGGATAGGGCTACCGGGCGCGGACCGTCAGCGCGTGGCGGCGGCAGTAGCCACCCTCGACGGTCGGCAGCCAACCGAAGTCGACCAGCAGTTCGTTGAGAGCGTGCTTGGCAAGGGCAGGCGCGGGCATGCACACCAGAACCGACACGTCGATGGCGGTGGTGCACCGGTCACACTGCACGTGGAAGTCCCAGATCGCCGAGGTGGCAACGACGTCCAACATCGGCACACGCTAACACCGCAGCGGCGCTGACGCGCGCCGTGAGGCAAGCCTGTCCTGGGCTGGGCCGCTTGTCCTTTCGCGCCCGGGCGTAGACGGCCGATCCGGTCAGCGTGGTGTGAAAACGCCCTCGAGGTAGACGGTGCGGCACGCCCGGCGAGCCAGCTTGCCACTGGTGGTCCGCGGGATCGTCCCCGCGGCTGCCAGCTGCACTCTCGCGTCGGCGATGCCGTGGCGCTGCGCCATCGCGTCCCGAATCGCCGCGATCGCGGCCTGCGGATCAGCCCGGCTGGTACCGGCGGCCCGTTCGGCGATGATCACCAACTGGCCGGCCCCGTCTCCCCCGGCTGGTCCGGCAACATCGTTGCCGGACAGGGCGAATGCGACGACATAGCCCCGCCGGACGACCGGCGAGGCGTCCGCGGTCGTCGCTTCGATGTCCTGCGGATAGAACCGCCTGCCGCCAACGATGACCAGGTCCGCGATGCGGCCGGTGACATAGAGCTCGCCGTCGAGGTAGAAACCCAGATCCCCGGTACGCAACCACCTCGCATCGCCGGGCACATCGCCGGCGTGACTGCCGTCGGCCAGTCGTGTGCCGAGGTGTGCGCCGAACGTCGACTCCGTCTCGGCGGGACGTCCCCAGTACCCGCGCCCGATGTTGTGCCCGTGCAACCAGATCTCGCCCACCTGCTGGTCGGGCAGCTCGTGACCCGTCTGTGGGTCCACGATCACCGCCCATAGGCTGCGTGCGACCTGACCGCACGAAACCTGCTGCACAGCAGTGGGATTGGTCGAAGATGTCGGGACTGCATGTCCGGCCGCCAACTGGTCGGCGTCCAGATGCACCACCGTCGGTGTCGCGGTAGGAGCGATAGTGGCCACGAACAGGGTGGCTTCGGCGATACCGTAGGACGGCTTGAACGCCGTGGGGGCCAACCCGTACGGGGCGAACGCCGCATCGAAAGTCCTGATGGCCTCGATGCTGACCGGTTCGGAGCCGATGATCATCGCAACGTTGTCGAGGTCGATGTCCGCACCCGGATCAGGCAGGCCGCGTTGGGCGGTCCATTCATAGGCGAAATTCGGTGCGGCCGTGACCACATGACCGGATCGGGATTCGGCGGACAGCGCCTGGATCCAGCGCAGCGGGCGGCGGACGAAGGCTGTCGGCGACAACAGCGTGGAATGCCCGCCGTACACGGTCGGGAAGCCGATCATCGACAGTCCCATGTCGTGGTAGAGCGGCAACCAGCTGACGCCGTGAGTGTTGCGGTCCAGCAGGTCGATGGACAAGATCATCTGGATCAGATTGGTGCCGACCGCGCGGTGGGTGATCTCGACGCCGACCGGGGCGCGAGTCGCTCCGGAGGTGTACTGCAGATGAGAGATGTCATCGACGTCAATCACTCTGGGGCGAAACGTATCTGCCGCCGAATCGGGAATGGTGTCGACGAGAATCACCCGTGGCCGGCGCGCGGGTGGCAGTTGATCGAGGAAGCCCGCCACCGCCGCACTTGCCGCCGATGTGGTCAGCACCGTGGTCGGTCGGGCGTCGGCGAGGGCGGTGTGCAATCGCTCGGCATGTCCGGGGAGTTCGGGTGCGAACAGCGGCACGGCGATGGTGCCCGCTTTGATCGCCGCGAAGAACCCCGCGACGTACTCCAGGCCCTGCGGGGCCAGAACTGCCACCCTGTCACCGGGGTCCGAGGTCTGCTGAATGAGGGCACCGATCGCCCGCAGCCGCCGGCCAAGCTGCGACCAGGTGAGTTCGGTGACATGTCCGTGCGCGTCGTGACCGTAGTCGATGTATCGATAGGCAACGGCGTCACCGATATTGGCGACGTTGCGGTCGATCAACGAGATGAGCGTGACCCCGGCCGGCAGCACGACACCGCCCCGTTGGTCGAGGCAGTCCTCGATGCGCAGCAGGCCCTCCGGTACCACGTCGAGCCGCCGATCCATGACCGCAGTCTAAGCAGCCGTGGCTCCGGTCCAGGGCATGCCGGGCGAACGTCGCAGGCTATCGTTGGTGCGATTTTCATCACCGTCTGTCACAGGGGAACCATGCCGAGTTGGATTGCCGAGTTGGTCCGGCTCGACGGCAACGGCACAAGCTTTCGCACCTCGCCGGCGGGCGGGGCCGGCCCGAGGCTGTACGGCGGCCTGATCGCGGCACAGTCACTGGCGGCCGCGGCGGCAACCGTCGACCCGTGCCGGCTGCCGCAGTCGCTGCACGCCTACTTCATCCGGGGCGGCAAGGTCGGTGTGGACGTCGAGTACACCGTCGAATGCACGCGTGACGGCCGGTCCTTCAACACCCGCCGGATCACCGCAGCCCAGGACGGCGTGCCGATCTTCGAGATGCTCGCCTCCTTTCACCAGCCGGAGACCACCACCGACTGGCAGCACACCGACGCCTGGCCGCTGACGTTGGCTGATGCCACGTTGGAGACCCGGCTTCCCGAGCGATGGGCGGATCACTTCGAGGTCCGGGTGGCACCGGGGAGTTCCCTCGACTGGCCCGAACAGCCATTCTGGTTCCGCACCCGGGAGCCCCTCGAGGACGACCCCCTGTTGCGGGCATGCGCGCTGACGTTCATCTCGGACATGGGCCTGGTGTCCTCGGCCCGCCCGCCCGGCCAGGTGGCTCCGGGGCCCGGCGGCGCGGCGAGCCTGGACCACGCGCTGTGGCTGCACCGTCCGACCGATCCGCACCAGTGGCACCTGTACGATTCAGTCCCGCTGAGCCACAGCGACGCCCGCGGACTGGCCCGCGGCTCGATACACCGCCACGATGGCGTGTTGGTCGCCAGCGTCGTCCAGGAGTCACTCTGGCGCATCTGAGCATGGCGCCCGCAGCGGTGCGCTAGGTTTGCGCCCCGTGGGGACATTCGAGGGCCGCCGCGTGGTCATCACCGGCGGGGCCAGCGGTATCGGCCTGGCCAGTGCCAGGGAATTCGCCCGACGCGGCGCGCAGGTCGTGCTCGGTGACGTCGCGCTGTCGGCGCTCGACAACGCCGTGGCGGCGCTGCGAGCAGACGGCTACACCGCGCACGGAGTGATTTGTGATGTCACCCGGCTCGAGGATGTCGAACGTCTCGCCGACGAAGCCGAGCGACTGCTGGGCCCGGTGGACATCGTCTTCAACAATGCCGGCGTCGCGCTGGCCGGGCCGGTCGCCGAGATGTCCCACCAGGATTGGCGCTGGCTCATCGACATCGATCTGTGGGGCCCGATCCATGGTGTTGAGGTCTTCGTCCCCCGCCTGCAGCGCAATGGCGGTGGCCACATTCTGTTCACCGCGTCGTTTGCGGGTCTGGTCGCCAACGTCGGTCTGGGACCGTACTGCGTCGCCAAGTACGGCGTCGTCGCGCTGGCCGAGGTGCTTTCGCGCGAACTGCGCACCGACGGTATCGGGGTGTCGGTGCTGTGTCCGATGCTGGTGGGCACCAACCTGGAGACCAACTCCCAGCGCAGCCACGACGGCGTTCTGGCCGACCCGGTCAGCGAAAGTCCGTCCGGCAGCGAGGAAGAACCGCCGTTCTCCGAGCACGTGACCGACGACGTCGTCCTGGACGTCGATGACGTGGCCCGCCTCACTGTTGACGCCGTTGCGGCCAACAGGCTGTATGTTCTACCGCACACCAACGCGCGGGGCTCGATCCGGCGCAGGTTCGAACGGATCGACCGCACCTTCGATGACCAGGCCGCAGAGGGCTGGACGTACTGAGCGGCAGGCCCGGTGTTTAGCAAGAGCGAAGACCGGGAACAAACCCGGATTCAGCCGCGTTGTCGCGTCGGTTGATAGAGAACGTAACGGGAAGGCACGGAAATGACGGTTGACTACGACGCCCCCCGCCGCACGCAGGTTGAGCCTGAGGAGGAATCGCTCGAGGACCTTGCGGGTCGGCGCAACGATGCGGCTACGGCGGTCATCGACGTGGACGAAGCCGACGCCGTCGACTCGTTCGAGTTGCCCGGTGCTGATCTCTCCGACGAGGAGCTGACAGTTCGGGTCATCCCGAAGCAGGCCGACGAGTTCACCTGCACCAGCTGTTTCCTGGTGCACCACCGCAGCCGGCTGGCCGACGCTACGCAACTGATCTGCACCGACTGCGCGTAGCAGCCGGTGCAGATCGGGTGCGGTTAGTTGATGTCTTTGCGGTGCAACGTAATTCGTTGGTGCTCCGGATCAGGCGATGACGCGGACCAGGTAGGGGGCCATGTCCGTGGTGCGCACCGGTGACACCGCCACCGCGGTGTCGGTGACTTCCAGCATCTGACCGTTGCCGAGGAACATCGACACGCTCTGGGTGCCGTCGGGTCCGTAGAAGATCAGGTCACCCGGAAGCGCCTGGTCGGCCGTGACGTGCTGACCCACCTTGTACATGTCACCCGAAGAACGCGGCAGCTTCGCCCCGACACCGGCGTAGACGTACTGGATCAAACCCGAGGAATCGAACCCGACCGTCGTCGCGCCCGTCCCCTTGCCGAGCGTCGGACCGGTGATGTCGCCACCGGCCCACGAATACGGAACCCCGCGCTGGGCCAATCCGCGGTCGATGACGATCTTGACGTACTGATCGCGGCTCACCGGCGCGGCGCCGGCCGTTGCCGACACCAAGCCTGGGATCGCCAGCAACACGGCCAGGCTGATCGCAATGGCATATAGGCGCTTCATCTTCTGACTCCATCTCCTCCGGGCCTGCTGCTGATCGGCTGATGCAACAGCTGGCCCAACTTCCGTGACGTGAAGGCCTCGGGAGCAAACTCCGTCGGTGTTCACAAACTTCACTTCTGTCACTTCTACAGCAAACATTGTGGCGGCTGCTACCCGAATTTTCCGCTGAGCAGGCGTTTTGTCCGAACCGTGACGCAACGGTGTCCTGAGCGCCGTCCAATGTTGCCCAAACAGTTGCGATTTCCGGCGGCGCGCCGACTGCGCTGTTGGCGCTCAGCGTGTTTGAGAACTCCGGTCTGCCGGCGTCCTGGGCGGCAATTGCCACGAGGCCATCGGTGTCTGGACCATCCACCCGCAGAGGACCCCGCTGGCGGTTGGACGTGTGGCCAGCAACCAACGGGAGGCGGAGAGGGACTCCTAGCGGGTCCGGTCGCGAACCCGGTAGGTCGACGGCCACGACTTTCGGGTGTCGTCGCCGGTGAGCGCCATCCCCATGCCGCCCACCTTGACGTCATAGGCCTCTTTGCCCGCACCGACCTCGCGATTGGCATGTTCCTGCGCGAGGTAGTACAACTCATCGATCGCAGCCTCGCTGTAGGCGACAAACGAAGTCTCGCGAATCGCGTTGTCCGGCAAGGTCATTCTGTCGGGAAGCAGGCGTGACGCCAGTGCGGCCAGGCCCAGCAGCGCGAACGGGATGACCCAGTAGCAGACGAAGGACAGCGGCGTCTTGGTGTCGAGGATGGTCGCGTCGCCCTGTACGACGGGCGGGATGGCGGACGACACCGTCATCCCAGCGAAGGCGGCAACCCAGATCCAGGTCAGTCTGGTGGTGATGCGCCCGAACAACTCGCTGTTGACCACCTCGTCGCTGCGGCCGGCGGCGGCGAACTCGCGGACGAAGGGCTTGCCGATGATGACGCCGACGAGCGCCACCAGGAAGATCCCGACGTTGCTCAACGGCTGAATCCAGCGCTCCATGAACGACTGACTGACCGCGAAGGTCAGGATCGTCAGCACCGAGAACGTTGCGACAGCACCGATTTCGAAGGTCAGCCCCGGTGCCTTCTTCGCCCGCCCGATCACCAGGCCGGCAATCGCGGTAGCCAGCGCGACCAGCACCGCGGTCTCGAAGGGAACATTGCCGACCAGGACCCAGTACACGATCCACGGCGCGAAGCCGACGAGTATGCCCACGGCTCACAAGTGTATTGCCGTGCCGGTTGCGGGTACCCCTAAGCACCTTCGACCCTTAAGGACCGTCCGTGAGCACAACCAGCCAGCGTCAACTCGGCGAGTCCGACAGTCCGATCGAGGACGAACTCGAAGAGGCCTTCGAGCGGATGGTCGACGAAGGCAGCCAACGTCTGCACCGCACCTGGCGAGAGGTGCTCGTGACCGGTTTCTTCGGTGGCACCGAGGTCGCGATGGGCGTCCTGGCGTATCTGTCGGTACTCGCGCAGACCCACAACCAGCTGCTGGCGGGCCTGGCGTTCTCGATCGGATTCCTCGCGCTGCTGCTCGGGCGCAGCGAGCTGTTCACCGAGGGTTTCCTGGTCCCGGTGACAACAGTGGCCGCCAAGCGGGCCGGCTTCCCGCAGTTGCTCAAGCTGTGGGGCGGAACGCTGGCAGCGAACCTGGTCGGCGGCTGGGTGATCATGGCGCTGATCATGGCGGCGCTGCCGACACTGCGCGAGCAGACCGTGGAGTCCGCCAAGCACTTCGCGACGGCGCCGCTGTCGGTGCAGACGGTGTCGCTGGCCTTGCTCGGCGGGATGGTCATCACGCTGATGACGCGGATGCAGCACGGCACCGATTCGGTGCCCGGCAAGATCGCGGCTGCGGTAGCCGGGGCGTTCCTGCTCGCCGGTCTCACGCTGTTTCATTCGATCCTGGACTCGTTGCTGATCTTCGGCGCGCTGATCACCGGTGAAGCCCCCTTCGGCTACGCCGACTGGCTGGGCTGGTTCGGCTATACGGCGATCGGCAACGTCGTCGGTGGCCTGGGTCTGGTGACAGTGCTGCGGTTGCTGCGCAGTAAGGAACGGCTCAAGGATGAGCGCCGCCATGCCGAGCAGGAATGACGGCGTCTACTCCCCTGCCGACCCGAGGATGAGCATGGCGACATGCAGCGACGCCCGCGACTCGGCGTCGTCGAGAGCCAGGCCGACGATCCGCTCGAGGGCATCGAGCCGCGAGTACAGCGTGGGCCGCGACATGTGCAGGGTGCGGGCCAGCTCGGCCTTGTTGCCGCCGGCCGTCAGGAAGCTGCGCAGCAGATCGAACATCTCGTCGCCATGGATGGCCCGGTGTGCCAGCAGCCCCGAAAGTTCGGTCTCGGCGAAGGCCTGCACCCGGGCATCGGAGCGGATCAGCGAGATCAGGCCGCGCAGCCGGACATCGGCAGATCGGTGAAAAGGCCTGTCGTGCGACGGCATCGACATAGCAACTTCGGCCACGTGCCCGGCCTCGCGCAATCCGCCGACCGCATCGATCAGGCGGCTCGACTCGGGTCCGACGCCGATCACGCAGTCGATCACCCCATCGAGTCGCAGGACCGTGCGCCTGATCTCGGTGCACACCACGGTCAGCGCCGCCTCCAGCGAGGTGGGCTGGCCGCTGGCCCGCTGCGGTGCCAGTACCAGATCGATCTGGCCGTCGTCGCGGGTGGCGGCCAGTCCGGTATGGCCGGCCACGCGCACCGCGTGCATGATCGCGTCCAGCGTGCGCACCCGGCGCTGCTGCACCACCACCTGATCTGCGGCTGCACCTTCCCGCAGCCGCGCCGCCATCGGCACGTAGGTCAGCGCGGGGCGCAACCCCAGTGCGTGGGCCCGTGCGGTCGCCTCGGCCTCGTCGGTGACGCGTCCCCGGCGAAGGTCGTCCACCAGCCCGCTCTGCGCTCGCAGCTCCAGCGACGTCCTGTTCTGCTCGACCATGCGGTGCAGGGCCAGCGCCTGGGCCGCCCGCTCCAGCGTGGTCACCGTCCGGGAATCGGCGTCGGCGACCTCCGGTGTGATCAGCCGGCCCCACACCTCGCGGTACGGGCCGACCGGACGTGCGGTCCAGGACTGCGGGCCCGCCAGCCGCGACCGGCGTTCCCAGTCCGACAACAGCTGCGATGTCGGGATCTCGCGGGCGGCGAAGGAGAGCACCTGACGGTTGAGGTCCTCGAGGACCACCGGGGTCTCCAGCATCTCGGCGGTGGCCGAGACGATCTGATCGATCGAGGCTCGTCGCATGCTCAGCGCGGTGAAGGCCTCGTGCACCCGCTGGGCGTAGGCCACCTCGGCGTACTGGTCGGTGACGATCCGCCGGTGAACGTCCTCGGTGACGTCGACGAAGCGCACCGGGCGGTGCAGCACGACGACCGGAAACGCCAGCTCCGCACCCGACCGTAGAACCGACTCCGGAATCTCCTGGACGTGCAGCCCGAGTTCGACGACCACGCCCACCGCACCGGCCTCGGCCAGGCCCGGTAGATAGTCGTCGCGCACCGCCGGGTCGGCCAGCGCTTGCCCCGTCGTCAGCACCAACTCGCCCCCGGTCAGCAGACCGGAGAGGTCGGCGAGGTCGCTGACGTGCACCCAGCGCACCGGTACGTCCAACTGGCCGGCGCAGACCACGTCCGGCTGGCCTGCGCGAACGGTCGGGAGGTCGAGAATCTCGCGAAGTGTGGGCTGCACTTACACAGTGTAAGAGCTCAGTGGAATCTCCATACATACTGTCGGCATCGAGGTGGGGCCGGTGCGGCCAAGATAAATGCATGACCCTCGCAGCGCCCCACACCCGCGTCCGCACCATCGCCCACTGGGCCGACGGTAAGCCCTTCGCCGGCAGCAGCGACCGGACCGCACCGGTCACCAACCCCGCCACCGGCCAGGTGACCGGTCAGGTCGCCCTGGCCGACGTCGCCGACGCGCGGGCCGTCATCGAGGCCGCGCGCGCCGCCTTCCCGGCCTGGCGCGACACCTCGGTCGCCAAGCGCACGACTATCCTGTTCGCCTTCCGCGAGCTGCTCAACGCCCGCAAGCAGGAACTGGCCGAGCTCATCACCGCGGAGCACGGCAAGGTGCTCTCCGACGCCCTCGGTGAGGTCAGCCGCGGCCAGGAGGTCGTCGAATTCGCCTGCGGCATCGCGCACCTGCTCAAGGGCGGTATGACCGAGAACGCCTCGACCAACGTCGACGTGGCCTCCATTCGCCAGCCGCTCGGCCCGGTGGCGGTCATTTCCCCGTTCAACTTCCCGGCCATGGTGCCGATGTGGTTCTTCCCCATCGCGATCGCCGCCGGCAACACCGTGGTCCTCAAGCCGTCGGAGAAGGATCCGTCGGCCTCGCTGTGGATCGCCAACCTGTGGGCCGAGGCCGGCCTGCCCGACGGTGTGTTCAACGTCCTGCAGGGTGACAAGGTTGCCGTCGACGAGCTGCTGACCAACCCGGCGATCAAGGCGGTGTCCTTCGTCGGCTCCACCCCGATCGCCCAGTACGTCTACTCCACCGGCACGATGCACGGCAAGCGCGTCCAGGCCCTCGGCGGCGCCAAGAACCACGCGCTGATCCTGCCCGACGCCGACCTGGACCTGGCCGCCGACGCGATGGTCAACGCCGGCTTCGGTTCGGCCGGCGAGCGCTGCATGGCCATCTCGGCCGCCGTCGCCGTCGGACCGATCGCCGACGAGCTGGTCGCCAAGATCGCCGAGCGCACAAAGACTTTGAAGACCGGCGACGGCACCCGCAACTCCGACATGGGGCCGCTGGTCACCAAGGCCCACCGCGATCGGGTGGCCTCCTACATCGACGCCGGCGAAGCCGACGGCGCGACGATCGTGGTCGACGGCCGCACGGTCGCCGCGGACGGCGGAGAAGACGGGTTCTGGCTGGGCCCCACCCTGATTGACAACGTCACCCCCGAGATGAGCGTTTACACCGACGAGATCTTCGGACCGGTGCTGTCGGTGCTGCGCGTGGACACCTACGACGAGGCGCTGGCGCTGATCAACTCCAACCCCTACGGCAACGGCACCGCGATCTTCACCAACGATGGCGGCGCTGCCCGCCGCTTCCAGAACGAGGTCGAGGTCGGCATGGTCGGCATCAACGTGCCCATCCCGGTGCCGACCGCCTACTACAGTTTCGGTGGGTGGAAATCGTCGCTGTTCGGTGACACCCACGCCCACGGAACCGAGGGAGTGCACTTCTTCACCCGTGGCAAGGTGGTCACCACCCGGTGGCTCGACCCGTCCCACGGCGGCATCAATCTCGGCTTCCCCCAGAACAACTGAGCCCGAAAGAGGCAGACACCGCAATGACCGCAACTACGTCACACCTGCTGCCCAACGGCCTGGACGCTGAGAGCGCCCGCGCCGAAGCCGCCCGCGCCTACGAGCTGGATCGCCAGCACGTCTTCCATTCCTGGTCGGCGCAGGCGCAGATCAAGCCGATGACCGTCGTCGCCTCGGAGGGTTCCTACATCTGGGACGGCGACGGCAACAAGCTGCTCGACTTCTCCGGACAGCTGGTGTTCACCAATATCGGCCACCAGCACCCGAAGGTCGTCGCGGCGATCGCCGACCAGGCCGCCAAGTTGTGCACCATCGCCCCGCAGCACGCCAATGCCGCGCGCTCGGAGGCCGCCCGGCTGATCGCCGAGCGCACCCCCGGTGACCTCAACCGGGTGTTCTTCACCAACGGCGGCGCCGACGCCGTCGAGCACGCGGTGCGGATGGCACGGCTGCACACCGGCCGGCGAAAGGTGCTCTCCCGCTACCGCTCGTATCACGGCGGCACCGATACGGCGATCAACCTGACCGGCGACCCGCGGCGCTACCCGAACGACTACGCCAGCGCAGGCGTCGTGCACTTCAACGGCCCGTTCCTCTACCGCTCGTCGTTCTACGCCGAGAACGAGCAGCAGGAGTCGCAGCGTGCCCTGGAGTACCTCGAGCGTCTCATCGCCCACGAGGGTCCGGCCACCATCGCCGCGATCATCCTGGAGTCGGTCCCGGGGACCGCGGGCATCATGGTTCCGCCGCCCGGCTACATGGCCGGCGTGCGGGAGATCTGCGACCGGCACGGCATCGTGTTCATCGCCGACGAGGTGATGGCCGGCTTCGGCCGGACCGGAAAGTGGTTCGCCATCGACCATTTCGACGTCGTGCCCGACCTCATGACGTTCGCCAAGGGCGTCACCTCGGGCTACGTGCCGCTCGGTGGCGTGGCCATCAACGACGCGATCTACAACACCTTCGCCGACCGCGCCTATCCGGGCGGGCTGACCTACTCCGGTCACCCGCTGGCGTGCGCGGCCGCGGTCGCCACCATCAACGCGATGGAGGACGAGGCGATGGTGGCCAACGCCGCCCGCATCGGTGAGACCGTGCTCGGCCCCGGCCTACGCGAACTGGCCGCCCGGCATGCCTCAGTGGGCGAGGTCCGTGGACTCGGTGTGTTCTGGGCGATCGAACTCGTCGCCAACCAGGCCAGCCGGGAACCGCTGGCACCCTACGGCGGATCCAGCGACGCGATGAACGCCGTCATCGCGGCCTGCAAGTCCGGCGGGCTGCTGCCCTTCGCCAACTTCAACCGGATCCACGCCGTGCCGGCCTGCAACATCACCGATGCCGAGGTCGCCGAAGGCCTGGCCATCCTCGACAAAGCGCTCGACGTCGCCGACTCGTACATGACCCGCTGAGGTCAGTACGGCGAGGTGTGCTGGGTCAGGACGAACATCACCAGTCCCAGGCACAGCAGCAGATTGAGTGCGACCACGATCGCGCCGATCACGATCAGCGAATGCGTCCAACGGCGTTGGGCGCGGCCACGTTTGGACTGGCGCTTCTCGCCGAGCAGCTGGCTGGCGGTGAGCGCGAAGTTGACGTCGATCAACTCGGCTTCGCTGCTCGGCCGGCCCATCGCGATGTGACGCAGGCGTTCGGGACTGATGTCGACGCCCACTTCGGCGAACTGTCGACTGAGGCGTTTGGCCTGGCGGCGGCTGCAGGACCGGGCATCGAGCGTCGCCGGGGCCGACCAGGTCGTCATAGCTTCCTGACTCTAGCGGCGACCGGCTCCCGACGCGCCGCTATTGCTCAGCGTGGCGCTTACAGGCCCGGCTGATCCTCGATGATGCCGAGCCAAATCTGGGCGGCGTCCATCGCGACCTTCTCGCTGATGAACGCGTGCTGGGTTCCGGTGTAGATGTCGCGGAAGCCTCGCTCCAGGCGGCTGCCCTCCCGGATCGCCGTAGTGCCCGCGGCCAGGTGGGCCCACTCGGCGCAGTTGCGTGCCACGTCGGTGGCGTACACGGCGGCGGCGCGCATGTCGGCGCGCAGCATCGGGGTGAGGTCTGCGCCGCCGGCGACGGCGTCCTCGGCGGCACCGAACGCATCCAGGACCAACAACCTGGCCGCCCGCCAGGCCGAGACATGGTGCGCGAGGTCCTTCTGGAAGGTCGGGCGGCTGGCCAGCGACGCCATGTCGCTCATCCGGTACTTCGTCGCTGCCAGGGCCTGGACGTCGTCGAGCATGCTCTTGGCCACGCCCAGCGCCCACGACGCGTGGCCTGCGGCGGTCACCGGCATCAGCCCCATCCGGGTGGCCGGTGAACTACCCCGGTTCGGGATCCGGGAGAAAAGCGGGAAAGTCCGGCGGGTCGGCACGAAGACATCCTCGACGCTGTAGTCGTAGGAACCGGTTGCTTTGAGCCCCTGGACATGCCAGCCGTCCTTGAACACGATCTCCTCGCGCGGGATCACCGCCACCTGCATGTCCGGGAGCCCGTCGGCTGCCATCCGCGGCTGGCCGTCATCGAGCGGGAAGAAACCTGCGCACACGTACTCCGAGTGGCCGGTGCCCGACCCGAAGCTCCAGGACCCCGTCACCCGGTACCCACCATCGACCGCGGTGCCCTGGCCGTTGGGAAAGAACTGCCCGCCCATCGTCACCTTGTTGTCGTTGGCGGTGAACACCTCGGCGAACCCGTCGTCGGGCAGATATGCGGCTACCGCGAATGCCGAGGGCAGGTTCGCGATGCCGATCCAGCCGAAGGACCCGTCCTGCCAGGCCATCTCAATCCAGGTCTCGATCATCTCGGCGAAGGTCGGTTCGACACCGCCTGCCTCGACGGGGTTGAACGACGTCATCAGGCCGCTGCCCCACATCTCCTCGACGATCGCCGGCGACATCGTGCGCAACTGCTCGGACTCGGCGGCCTGGGCGGCCACCAGATCGCGCATCCCGCGCGCGACGGTCAGAACCTGATCCCCCGCTTCGACAGTCGACGTCACTGAAATCTCCGATCTTGACGCGGTGGGCTGCACGGCAGTGAACAACCTTGAAAAACTGTATAGCCCCGAGCCGGGCGCAGGGGCAAGAAGCGGGACTCGTCAGATTTGCTCGGCCTGCGGCACGCCCGCTGATGGGCCATAGTTCACGGGAGCGACTCGCAGACCTCGCCGTGGCGAAACATGGCGATGCCACACTGCGGTCCTCAACTAGCTGTCTAGAAGCAGGGAGCAGGCAATGACCGACGTCGTCAACACCACGCCGGACAACGTGGGAGACTTCGACGCCACCGGGTCCGTCCCGCCGCCGCACGAGCACAGCCGCACCGGCCTGTCCGCAGATGCGCTGCGCCGCGCGATCAGTGACCACCTGATGTACTCGATCGCCCGGCCCGCCGCGGCGCTCACTCCCGAGCACTACTACCGGGCGCTGGCCCTGGCGGTGCGCGACCGGATGCAGCAGCGCTGGATGGCGACCACCCAGGACTGGCTCGACCTGTCGAACAAGGTGACCTGCTACCTGTCGGCCGAGTTCCTGATGGGTCCCCAACTGGGCAACAACCTGCTCAACCTCGGAATCGAGAAGCAGGCCCGGGAGGCGCTGGCCGCGCTGGGCCAGGAGCTCGACGAAATCCTGGGCTGTGAAGAGGAGCCCGGACTGGGCAACGGCGGCCTGGGCCGGCTGGCTGCCTGTTACCTGGACTCGCTGGCCACCCTGGAGCGGCCCTCGATCGGCTACGGCATCCGCTACGAGTTCGGCATCTTCGACCAGGAGATCCAGAACGGCTGGCAGGTCGAGAAGACGGACAACTGGTTGGTGGGTGGCAACCCCTGGGAGATCGACAAGCCGGACGCCAGCTACATCGTCAACTGGGGCGGCTACACCGAGCAGTACGAGGACCTGGCCGGCCATCACCGCGTGCGATGGATTCCCCAGCAGGTGATCAAGGGTGTCTCCTATGACACCCCGATCCAGGGCTACGGGGTCAACACCTGCAACACGTTGACGCTGTGGAGCGCCCGGTCGGTGGAGTCCTTTGCGTTGGAGGCGTTCAACACCGGCGACTTCTACAAGGCCGTCGAAGACGAGGTTGTCGCCGAGAAGGTCTCAAAAGTCCTCTACCCCAACGACGAGCCCGACGCCGGTAAGCGCCTGCGCCTTCAGCAGCAGTACTTCTTCGTGTCGTGCTCGCTGCAGGACATCCTGCGCATCCACACCGAGCGGGCCAGCCTGCCGCTGGACGCGCTGCCCCAGAAGTGGGCCATCCAGCTCAACGACACCCACCCCTCGATCGCGGTGGCCGAGCTGATGCGGCTGCTCATCGACGAGCACCATCTGAGTTGGGATGACGCGTGGGCCATCACGCTGGAAACCTTTGGCTACACCAACCACACGCTGCTGCCCGAGGCGCTCGAAACGTGGCCGCTGGGCATCTTCGGCGAGTCGCTGCCGCGGCATCTGGAGATCATCTACGAGATCAACAACCGCTTCCTTGACGAGGTGCGGGCACGTTTTCCCGGCGACGAGGATCGTATCCGCCGGATGTCGCTCATCGGTGAGGACGGCGGCAAGAGCGTGCGGATGGCACACCTGGCCACGGTCGGCAGTCACGCGATCAACGGGGTGGCCGCACTGCACTCAGAACTGCTCAAAGCCAGTGTGTTGCAAGACTTTTACGAGATGTGGCCGGAGCGTTTCGGCAACGTCACCAACGGCGTGACGCCGCGCCGCTTCCTGGCCCTGTCCAACCCGGGGCTGCGCAGCCTGCTCGACGAGACGATCGGCGAGGGTTGGCTGACCGAACTCGACCAGCTGCGTGAGCTGGAGAACTTCGTCGACGATCCCGAGTTCCGGCAGCGTTGGCGAGATGTCAAGCGTGCCAACAAGAGTCGACTCGGTGAGTTCGTCCACTCGACCACCGGCATCGAGCTGGACCCAACCTGGATGTTCGACATCCAGGTCAAACGAATCCACGAGTACAAGCGCCAGCATCTCAGCGTCCTGCACATCATCACGCTCTACAACCGGCTCAAGCAGAACCCGAGCTTCGCGATCGCCCCCCGGGCGTTCATCTTCGGCGGCAAGGCCGCGCCCGGGTACTTCATGGCCAAGCGCATCATCAGGATGATCACCGCGGTCGGGGCCACGGTGAACAACGACCCCGATGTCAACCGCTTCATGAAAGTGGTGTTCCTGCCGAACTTCAACGTCCAGAACGCCCACCTGATCTACCCGGCCGCCAACCTCTCCGAGCAGATTTCCACCGCGGGTAAGGAAGCTTCCGGCACCGGCAACATGAAGTTCATGATGAACGGCGCGCTGACCATCGGGACACTCGACGGTGCCAACGTCGAGATCCGCGAAGAGGCCGGGGCCGAGAACTTTTTCCTGTTCGGTCTCACCGTCGACGAGGTGGAGCGCATCAAGGCCGAGGGTTACCGGCCCGCGAGCTACATCGAGAACGATCCCGAACTTGCCGAGGTGCTGGAGTTGACCCTTTCGGGCGCGTTCACGCACGGCGACACCGAGGTCCTTCGGCCGGTGGTGGACAACCTGATTCACCATGACCCGTTCTTGGTGCTGGCCGACTATCGCTCGTACGTGGACTGCCAGGCCAAGGTCAGTGCGGCCTGGCAGGACCGCGACACCTGGTCACGGATGTCGATCCTCAACGCGGCCCGCAGCGGCAAGTTCAGCTCGGACCGGGCGATCGCGCAGTACTGCGACGACATCTGGAACGTCACTCCGATGCCGGTGGACCTGTAGGGGCCCCGGCCTCAGTCCTCATCTTCGGTCGATGTTCGACGGTTGAACGCGCGCTGAATCGCGAGCGGGCTGCCACAGTGGGTGGTGTGTACACCGAACACCGTGAGGTCAACCGCGCGATGTGGGACGAGCGCGCCCCGGCGCATGCGGCATCGCCGGACTATGCGGTTCAACAATTGATCGCCGATCCGAACCGACTCTCCGACGTCGTCCGATTCGACGTTCCCCGACTGGGTGCGTTGTCCGGACTGCGCGCGGTTCACCTGCAGTGCCATATCGGCACGGACACGATCTCGCTGGCCCGTCTCGGGGCGCGGATGACCGGGCTGGACTTCTCCCGCGCCGCACTGGAGATCGCCCGCGGGATCGCCTCGGCGGCGGGGGTGAGCGTCGACTACGTCGAATCCGACGTCTATGCGGCACCGGAAGTGTTGTGCGGGAACGTTTTCGATCTCGTGTACACCGGAATCGGGGCGCTGGTGTGGCTGCCCGACGTCGGTCGCTGGGCCGAATCGGTCGCCCGTTTGCTGCGGCCGGGCGGCCGGCTGTTCCTGCGCGAAGGTCACCCGGTGCTGTGGTCGGTCGACGAGACCCGCACGGACGTGATCGCGCTGGCATATCCGTACTTCGAACACGAGGAGCCGTTACGGTTTGACGCCTCGGAGACTTATGTGCAGACCGACGCGGTCTTCACCAACGCCGAGTCGCGGGAGTGGAACCACGGCATGGGTGAGATCGTCACCGCGATACTCGACGCCGGCCTGCGCCTGACCATGTTCGTCGAACACGACTCGGTGCCCTGGGATGCACTGCCCGGGCGGATGCGCGAGGACGGCGGCGAATGGCGGCTGATCGAGCACGGTGACCGGCTGCCGCTGAGCTATACGTTGCAGGCGGTCAAACCTTGAGCTATCCGGTCGGTGTCAGGATCACCACGGGGATTTCCCGGCCGGTGCGCTGCTGGTACTCGGTGAAATACGGATACATCGCCACCAACCGCTGCCACAGCTCGCCGCGCTGTTCGGCAGGAGCCAGTTCGGCGCGCACCGTAATCTCCCGATCCCGCAGCCGCGCAACGGCTTCCGGGTTCGCCTGCAGATTCAGCCACCACGTGGGGTTCGAGTCGCTACCAGCGTACGCCGCAGCGATGACCAGCCGGTCGCCGTCCTGGAGGTAGATCAGCGGCACCGTCCGCTGCTTGCCGCTCTTGCGGCCGGTCACGGTGAGCAGCATGGTCGGGTAGTTCGGGTTCTGCGCCGCGCCACCGGTCGCCCGGTACAGCGTCGCGTGCAGATCGCTGAACGTGCGCGTCACCGGCCGCATCCACGGGCGGCTCATCAGCCGTCCGGCAAGGCTGAACAGTCGCGAGCCCCGGTTCTGCGTCATCGACTCGTCCTAGTAGTGGTAGGTGTCCGACGGCGCGCTGGCGTGGACCGCCTGATCGTCGAACTCCGAGACCTCGATGCCGTAGGCGCGGGCCAGGTCGAGGATCTTGTTGGCGCGCGCGATCCGCGGCAGATCCGAGCCGTTGCGGATCTCGCCGCCGTCGCGCTCGAACTCGGCGAAGAACTCCTTGGCCCAGGTGATCTCTTCCTGCGACGGCGCGAGCCCTTCGTTGACCGTCGGACACTGATCCGGCGTCAGGCAGATCTTGCCGGTCATGCCGAACTCGGCGGAGACCGCGGTGGCCTCGCTGAGTTTGAGTGCGCTCGAGCCCACGGTCGGGCCGTCGATCGGGCCCGGCAGGTGCGCCGCCTTGGCGGCGATGGTGAACCGCGACCGCGCATAGGCCAGCGTGGCCGGATTGTCGCCGAACCCGGTGTCGCGGCGGAAGTCGCCGATGCCGAACGCCAGCCGGAAGGTTCCCTTCGCGGACGCGATCTCGGTGATCCGCTCCAGTCCGCGCGCGGTCTCGACCAGGGCGACGATCGGGGTGTTGGGCAGCCGCTTGGCGGTCTCGGTGACATGGTCGACGGACTCGACCATCGCCAGCATCACCCCACCGAGCGACGTGGTGGCCAACGCCTCGAGGTCATCGGCCCACCACGGCGTGCCGAAGCCGTTGATGCGCACCCAGTCGCTGTTGCCGGCCGCCAGCCATGCCACCACGTTGTCCCGCGCCGATGTCTTGTCCTTCGGTGCGACGGCGTCCTCGATGTCGAGCACGACGATGTCGGCACGCGAGCGCACCGCCGCCGCGAACTTGTCGGCGTGGGCGCCGTTGACCAGCAGCCAGCTGCGGGCCAGCACCGGGTCGATGCGGAATCCGACGTCGTGGGACTCGTTGGAATCCCAGCCGCTGCTCTGGTCGTACATGGTGTTGCCCTGGCGCCTTTCCTGCCGCGAATGTGCAGCACCATCCTGGCAGCAGCGGGGTGCTGCACCGACGGCAGGTCGTTGCCCGGCCGGTGCGACTGTGGCAGGCATAAGCTGACGCCATGGTCAAAGCCGGTCGCATCGTGTCGCTCTGGCGATATCCCGTGAAATCGATGGCCGGCGAGCGGATCGCCAACGCGCAGATCGGAACGCTCGGTCTGCATGCCGATCGCACCTGGGCGGTGCGCGACGTCGAACACGACACCACGACCAGCGCCAAGAAGCTGCCGGGACTGCTGTGGTGCACGGCCCGCTACGCGCAGCCGCCGGCCGCCGACGCCGGGCCGGGGCGCGCGCCGGAAGTGATCGTCGGGCTGCCCGACGGCCGGGAGTTCTCCAGCGCCGATCCCGGTGTGCACCGGGCGTTGTCGGAGTACGTCGACCACGACGTCGAACTGCGGCCGCTGCCACCTATTTCCGACCGTCACCAGTACCGCACCCCGATGGCCACCAAGAGCGACCTGCGGACGATCTTCGGCCTCGCCGACGACGAGCCGTTGCCGGACCTGTCGATGTTTCCGGTGCGCAAGCTCGCCGAGATCACCCGGTATGCCACCCCGGTCGGCAGCTATGTCGATGCCTACCCGGTGCACATCCTGACCACGCAGAGCCTGGCCGCGATGGCGGCGGTGGCCCCTGATTCCGATTTCGACGTGCGGCGATTCCGGCCGACGGTCCTGGTGGATGCCGCCTCGGACTCGGCGCATCCGGAGTGGGACTGGTGCGGTGGAGTGCTGCACGGTCCGCACGCCGACCTGGCGCCGCTGATCCCGACCATCCGCTGCGTCATGCCGTCGCACGAGCAGCCCGAGCTCAAGCAGGATCGCGACGTCACCCGGGCCATCGCTACCCACTCGAGGCGTTGTCTGGGCGCGTACGGCGACGTCGCGAAACCGGGCGTGATCGCCGAAGGCGATGTGCTGCAACTGGAACCGCCGCAGCGGGCGAATACGGAGACCGGTGCGGTGAAAGTCAAACGAATGGTGATGCGTGCCTTCTCCGCCGCCATCCCCAACGGAGGAAGGAACTGACATGCGCAATGTCGTCGGTGGTCTCGGTGTTCTGGTGGCGCTGTTCGGCCTGCTGTTCACCCTGCAGGGTTTCGGGGCGGTGCAGGGCAGCCCGATGAGCAATACGACGACGTGGTCGGTGCTCGGACCGCTCATCGCCCTGATCGGCGTCGGTGTCGCCATCGCGGCCTGGCGGCCGAGGCGCTAGAGCAGGTGCTGAACGGTCCGCAATCGTTCACGCCACCAGGCGACCCGCTCGGCGTCGGTGACCGCGAAGCGCTGCAGGAGATCGCGGTCCGGCGCGGCCGGCATCGGCGCGACCGGCAGGTGGCCGTCCACCGGGATCAGTGAACGGCCCGGCGAGACCAGATCGCCCGCCAGCGCCATGACGGTGGCCAGGCCACAGGCGAAGGGCAGGTCGGGCAGCACGCCCGCCACCGCAAGCCCACCGGCGAGGCCGATGCTGCTGTCCGGCGGCGAGGAGACGACGCAGGGGATGTCGTAGGACTCGGCGACCCGCAGCGTGCGGCGAACACCCCCGAGCGGCCCGACCGTGAGGACGGCGACGTCGGCGGCGTCGGCGAGGTCGAGGCCGAACGGGTCGGGCGCATCGCGGATCGATTCGTCGGCGGCGATGCGCACGTCGACTCGCCTGCGTACGGCGGCCAACTCCGCCAGCGTCGCGCACGGCTGCTCGACGAACTCCAGCCCGCCTGCGGCGGCGTCGAGGGCCGCGATCGCGGTGACGGCGGTGTCGACGTCCCACGCTCCCCCGGCGTCACAGCGGATGGCGGCCGCCGGTCCGAGGGCGGCGCGCACCGCTTCGAGCCGGGCGATGTCCTCCGGCAGCGAGTCCGGGTGCGCGGCCACCCGCACGTCGGCCGCCGGGCAGCCACTCTGCGACGCCATGGCAGTGGCCTCGGCGGGGTCGACGGCCGCAACGGTGACCGCGACCGGCACCCGTCCGCGCACCGGATCCGGCCAGCCGACGGTTCCCGCTTCGACCGCCGCGGTCAGGAACCGCACCGCGTGCAGATCTGTCGCAGCGGCGGGCGGGCTGAACTCACCCCAGCCCTGCGGGCCTTCCAGAAGCATCCCCTCGCGACCGGCGAAACCGGGATAGCCATCGCGGACCGGGATCGCGAATACCGGCGCGTTGTCGAAGTCGATCAGGGTTTGCACGGGCGCCGGGTTACGAAGGAGACGGTGACCAGTAGGCAAGCATCTCGGCGAACGTCTCGAACGCCGCCTTCGACATGCCGTAGGTGGCCTCGAAGTGGATGCTCAGCGGGAAGCCGAGGTCGCCGACCCCGTCGATGATGCGTTTGTAGAGGTCGACGAGCATCTTGCGTTTGACGTCGGGTTCGTTGCCGGCCAGGGTCGCGACGAAGTCCTGTTCGGCGGCCACCAGCGCGTTACCGGGGTCCTGGATCAGCCAATTGATCAGTCCGACACGGGTTTCGACCTTGGGAACGAAACCGAACGAGAGCAGGATCTCCGGGCGGTGGTCGTGCTCGCGGGCGAAGTCGGTCAGGAACCCCACGATGGCATCGGAGTACAGCAGTTGGGTCATGCCGTATGTCGCGCCCTGACCGCACTTGAAGCCGAACCGTCCTTCCTCGCCCTCGCGGGTGGGAATCAGGATGACGCCCCGGTTGGGCACCAGGTCGCGGTAGATGGTCAGCGCGTCGGTGGGAGCGACGCCGGAGCCCTCGCCGTCACTCATCGTGCGGGGAACGCCGACGAACGCGATGCCCTCCATCCCGGCGGTAAGCAGTTCGGTCAATCGGGCACGCAGCGTGGTCTCGTCCATGAAAGCGGTGACCTGGGTGCACAGTCCGCGGAAGCCGGGAAGTTCCGGCGCGATACGTGACCAGTAGTCCAGCACGTCGAGCTTGGGCTTCATCTCGACCGGACGGTCGTCGTCCTCGGCGATCATGCCGGGGATCATCACGTGCCGGATCGCCCCGTGCAGCCCTGTTTCGGCGGAGTACCGCATGACCTTGCGAGCCTCGTCCAGAATTTCCTCGGGACCGCGGTCGGTATTCGGTGGCACGAGTTCGAGCGCGACCGTGTTGAGGGGCACCAAGCTGCTCCTGATCAGACGACAGGGAATGCATCACCATACCGACCGGACTTCAGACAGGCGTTCAGGACTGCCCACATCCCGCCTGCCAGGACATCTGCCGGTAGATGGGGCAAACTTCTGTTCGGGACTCGGCCGGGGGGTAGCTTCGGTGGGTGTCGGCGGCCCGGCTTCGGGTGCCATGGCGGAATCGTGCGGAGGGTGAGCCGATGAGGCGTTCGACGGGACGGCGTTGGGCGATTCTTCTGACCGCGGCGGCCCTCATGGTCGTGGCGGCATGCGCCAAGCCCGCGGAGGCGCCGCAGCAGTCCACGACCAGTGGATCGGTCCAGCCCACCAGCAAAGCGGTCAATGGTGGTCCCAACTCGTTCAGCCCGAAACCCCTGCCGCCGCTGACACCCGTGGTACCGACCCAAGGTGCAGCCACGCCGTGACCGTGATCGAGGACTCACGACACGCTGGAAACTTAGTCTTGACTCAGTCCAGAAAACGGTGGAAGTATCTGCCGTGTGAGCTCGATGGCGGATTTCGCGGACCAGCTGCGTGCAGCTGACCTGCGGGTCACCCGGCCCCGGGTGGCGGTCCTCGAGGCCGTGCAGGCCAATCCGCACGCCGACACCGAGACGATCTTCAGCGTCGTGCGCACCGGGTTGCCCGATGTTTCCCGGCAAGCCGTCTACGACGTGCTGCACGCTCTGACCACGGCCCGCCTGGTGCGCCGCATCCAGCCCTCGGGTCTGGTGGCGCGCTACGAGTCGCGGGTCGGCGACAACCACCACCACATCGTCTGCCGACACTGCGGAGTGATCGGCGACGTCGACTGTGCCGTCGGTGAGGCGCCATGCCTGACCGCCGCCGACGATCTCGGCTTCGCCATCGACGAAGCCGAGGTCATCTACTGGGGCCTGTGCCCCGACTGCTCCACCCAACAGATTTCGCGGGCACAACCGTGACCGCGGCCGGATTCACCAACACCCAATCCCGAAAGGAATGAACGTGGCTGAGGAAACCCCACCCATCGGTGCGGCACAGAGCGAACCCGCC
This sequence comes from Mycobacterium sp. DL592, assembly GCF_011694515.1. Taxonomy (NCBI): domain Bacteria; kingdom Bacillati; phylum Actinomycetota; class Actinomycetes; order Mycobacteriales; family Mycobacteriaceae; genus Mycobacterium; species Mycobacterium sp. DL592. The sequence continues at coordinate 2,012,665 of NZ_CP050192.1, forward strand.
GAAAGCGGTTGCCCGATGCGCATCAAGCCGCCCGTCGAGGGCGGCAGCAACCGCGACTGGTGGCCGAACGCCGTCAACCTCAAGATCCTGCAGAAGGATCCCGAGGTCATCAACCCGATGGACCCCGACTACGACTACCGCTCGGAGGTCCTCGGCCTGGACTTCGACGAGCTGGCACGGGACGTCGACGCGGTCATGACCGACTCGCAGGACTGGTGGCCCGCCGACTTCGGCCACTACGGCCCGTTCTTCATCCGGATGTCCTGGCACGCCGCCGGTACCTACCGGGTGCAGGACGGTCGCGGCGGCGGCGGTAAGGGCATGCAGCGGTTCGCCCCGCTCAACAGCTGGCCCGACAACGTCAGCCTGGACAAGGCGCGCCGGCTGCTCTGGCCGGTGAAGAAGAAGTACGGCAAGAAACTGTCGTGGTCGGATCTGCTGGTCTACGCAGGCAACCGGGCACTGGAGAACATGGGCTTCAAGACCGCGGGATTCGCGTTCGGCCGTCCCGACTACTGGGAGCCCGAAGAGGACGTCTACTGGGGCGCGGAGGCGGAATGGCTCGGCTCGCAGGACCGCTACGCCGGTAGCGACCGCACCAAGCTGGAGAACCCGCTGGGCGCCACCATGATGGGCCTGATCTACGTCAATCCCGAAGGCCCGGAAGGTGTTCCGGACCCGCTGGCCGCTGCGGTCGACATCCGCGAGACCTTCGGCCGGATGGCGATGAGCGACGTGGAGACCGCGGCGCTGATCGTCGGCGGACACACCTTCGGCAAGACGCACGGTGCGACCCCGGTCGAGAACGGCGTCGAGCCCGAAGCCGCGCCGCTGGAGCTGCAGGGCTTCGGCTGGGCCAACTCGGGTGTCGGCAACGAGACCGTCAGCAGTGGTCTCGAGGTCACCTGGACGCACACCCCGACCAAGTGGGACAACAGCTTCCTGGAGATCCTCTACGGCAACGAGTGGGAGCTGACCAAGAGCCCCGCCGGTGCCAACCAGTGGAAGCCTAAGAACGACGGCTGGGCCAACTCGGTTCCGATGGCGCAGGGTGACGGCAAGACGCACCCGTCGATGCTGACCACCGACCTGTCGATGCGGTTCGACCCGATCTACGGCGAGATCACCCGCCGCTGGCTGGACCATCCCGAAGAGCTCGCCGACGAGTTCGCCAAGGCCTGGTTCAAGCTGCTGCACCGCGACATGGGGCCGGTCGTGCGCTACCTCGGCCCGGATGTGCCGAAGCAGACGTGGGTGTGGCAGGACCCGATCCCGGCAGGCACTCCCCTGTCAGCCGAACAGGTCGCCGCGCTCAAGTCGGCCATCGCGGACTCCGGTCTGACCGTGGCCCAGCTGGTGTCGACCGCATGGAAGGCGGCGTCGTCCTACCGCAACAGCGATATGCGCGGTGGTGCCAACGGCGGCCGCATCCGGCTGCAGCCGCAGCTCGGCTGGGAGGTCAACGAGCCCGACGAACTGGCTCAGGTGATCCGCGCGCTCGAGGGCATCCAGTCCTCGGCCGGCTTCCCGGTGTCGTTCGCCGACCTGGTGGTGCTGGGCGGCAATGTCGGTGTCGAGAAGGCCGCTGCCGCAGCCGGTTTCGACATCGAGGTGCCCTTCACCTCGGGCCGTGGCGATGCCACCCAGGATCAGACCGATGTCGAGTCGTTCGCCTACCTGGAGCCCAAGGCCGACGGTTTCCGCAACTACGCGGGCAAGGGTCTGAACCTGCCCGCCGAGTACCACCTGATCGACCGGGCGAACCTGCTCGGCGTGTCGGGTCCGGAGCTGACGGTTCTGGTCGGCGGGCTGCGTGTGCTCGGTACCAACTTCGGTGGCACCAAGCACGGTGTGTTCACGGACAAGCCGGGTGTGCTGAGCACCGACTTCTTCGTCAACCTGCTCGACATGAGCACCAAGTGGGAGCCCTCGCCGGCTGACGACGGCACCTACATCGGCAAGGACCGAGCCAGCGGTGCGGCCAAGTACACCGCCAGCCGCGTCGATCTGCTCTTCGGCTCGAACTCGCAGCTGCGGGCGCTGGCCGAGGTGTACGCCGAAGACGATGCCAAGGAGAAGTTCGTCAAGGACTTCGTCTCGGCGTGGGCGAAGGTCATGGACAACGACCGGTTCGATCTGGCCTGACAGCAGTCCCTTAACAGCGAAACCCCGCGGACCTCGGTCCGCGGGGTTTCGTCATTGTGGCTAGTTGCAGGCGCCGGCGTTGACCCAACGGCCGTTCCAGCCCACGCACCCGGTGACCGCCGGCGGTGGCGGCGGCGGAGGCGGCGGGTAGTCCTCGGGCAGCGGCGCGTAGTAGGCCGGCGGCGGCACATACGGGGCCACCACGTCAGCCAGGTTGGCGCAGCCGCTGACCGTGACGCGCCGGCCTGCGCTGGCGCAGACGTCGGCGTTGGCATCGCCACTGGGCTGGATGGTCGTGACCGTCAGCGGGAGGCCGGCGAGGGCGAACACCACCGCGGCGGCACCCCCCAGAGTTCGCACCGAATACTTCATAGCCGGTCCCCTTTCCTCGTCGGCCGAGCCGGGTTCGGACGTGCTGGGGAGTATATCGACGCCCGCTGTGCGCACCACCGATCCGCGTATCGCCGCAGGCAGTCGGCCCGTCAGCCGACCGTGCTGCGACGGCGTCGGCGCCACATCACCCCGGTGGTCACGGCCGCTGCGAGGAGCACTCCGAGCGCTAGCAGCCACGGCCAGCCGCCGTGGGTGTAGACCCAGCCCGCCACCGCTCGCTGGATTCGGCCCGCGGCGTCGATCACCGGGTCCTGGGCACTGCCGCTGCCACTGAAGAGCCGGATCTCGTAGACGCCGTAGTAGCCGACGTAGAGCCCGACGAGCACCAGGACGACACCGCTGACCCGGTTGACGTAGGGAAGCACCCGGCGCATGCGATCGACCAGAGTCGAGTTGGCGAGCGCGACCGCCACCGCGAGCACCCCGACGACGAGGGCCAGCCCGGCCGCATAGGCCACGTAGGCGGCCAGGCCGTCGAGCAGCGGACCGCCGCGGGCCGCACTGCCGGTCACGGCGAGGAACGGGCCGATGGTGCACGACAGGGATGCGATCGCATATCCCACGCCGTAGCCGAACATCGACCCGACCTTCGCGGTGGGCGTCCACCGGCTGCCGAGCCGGGCGGCCCCCGATCCCATGCCGCCGAGTTCGCGCCCGGCGGCAAGCCAAAGACCAAGGGCAACAAGGGAGATCCCGACGACGACGGTGAGGTACGGCGCATAGCGCTGCACCGTCGAGGCGATCGACACGGTCAGCAGGCCGAAGGATCCGAACACCACGAGGAACCCCAGTGCCATCGCGAGGGTGGCAACGAGCGCTCGCCCCACCGCCGTCAGACGGCTGGACTGCTCACCGTTGACGACCAGCGCGAGGTAGGCCGGCAGCATCGCGAAGCCGCAGGGGTTGAACGCCGCGACCATTCCGGCGGCGAACGCCAGACCGACGAGGTTCTGGTCCACCTGGCGTCAGGACGCCAGGGCGCGCACCCGGTCGGTGAGCTCCTGCTGCGACATCGCCGAGGTCGGGTTGTTCACGAACGTCGAGGTTCCATCGGGACGGAGGAACACGTAGGCGGGCTGCCACGGAACGTTGAACCGTGCCCAGATCGATCCGTCGGCGTCGTTGAGATTGGTGAAGTTCAGGTTGTACTTCGAGACGAAGTTCTCCATCTGACCGACGTCGGAGCGGGCGGCGACACCGACGAAGGTGACCTTCGGGTTGGCCGCGGCCACCGCGCTGACGTTGGGAGCTTCGGCGTTGCAGAACGGGCACCACGGCGTCCAGAACCACAGCACCGCGGGCTTGCCCTGCAGACTTGCCCCGTTGAACGGGGCGCCGCTGAGGGTGGTCCCGGTGAAGTTCAGCTGGTCGTCGGCGACGGCGGCCGGCGGGTTGGCGACGCTGAACACCAGCGCGGTGCTCGCCAGAACCAGGGCAGCCGTTCGAATGACTCGGTGCAATCGAAGCTTCATGAGATGACCTCCCGGCCGTTGAGGGTGTCGCCGTAACGCCGGCCGGTGTCGAGCCGGCCCACTGTGGTGTCACGAACTGAACTGTTCAGAAGTTCACCGTATTGCTCTGCCCAAACCGCGGCTACGTCATCGGGGCAGGGGTCAGAATTGCGTCATCGGGTCGGGGCGGCGACCGTTGACAATTTACGTGTCGTAACGAAATATAAAGCGCCGTGAGCTCAACTGCTGCCCCGGAACCCGAATCCGGACGCGAGCCGGCGCGCGGGCGGCCCCGTGATCCACGCACCGATGACGCGATCATGGCGGCGACCCGGCAGCTGCTGACCGACGTCGGATACGAGCAGGTGTCGATGGAGTCGATCGCCCGCTGCGCGGGCGTCAGCCGTCCGACGATCTACCGGCGGTGGCCGTCGAAAGCCCACGTGGTGTTCGAGGCGGCGTTCGGTTCCGCCGCCGAGCCCGACATGGTGGTGCGCACCGGGGACTTCACCCGCGACCTGCACGAGTTCATTGCGCGTGCGCTCGCGTTCTGGCGCGAGCCCGTGGTGGAGGCCGCGACGATGGGCATCCTCGCCGAACGGCGCCGCGACGCCCAATTGCACATCCGCACACAGCAACTGCTCGACGACATGATCCGCGCCGAGCTGGCCGCGCTGGTGCGATCCGGTGCCGAGCAGGGCGTCGTTCGCGCCGACGTCGACACCGACACACTGTTCAACACCCTCGTCGGGGCGGCGTTCTACACCGCGCTGGTCGACGGGCGCGACACCTCCGACCAACTCGCCGACAAGCTGAGCGCCCTGCTGATGCGAGGCGTGCAGGACGACCGACAAGACAAGGAACAACGATGACGACCGACGTTGTGGCGCAGGACCTTTCGAAGGCGTTCCGGGACCTGCTCGACGAAGTCGCGGCCATCGAGGCCAAGATTCTCGACGCCGATCCCGCACTGGACGAGTCCGACGTCATCGACGGATACCGGCTGACGTTCAGCCTGCTGCGGGTCGCCGTCGACGCCTACGTATGGGGCGACAAGGCCAACCCCCGCTTCGTCGACGTCATCGGCCCCTATCAGCGCTGGGGCGGTGACAACTCCGACGCCTTCTATCAACTCGCACCGATCGACCCGAATCGCACCTACCGCGTCACCGGTAACCGCGGCGACTCGGTGTATCTGTCCATCACCGTCTACGGCGGCCCCGACGACGGGCATTACAGCAACCGCATCGTCGGCACGATGAACGACCGCTCGCTGGAGTTCGACGACGAGGGCAACTTCGAGTTCACCATCAGCCCCGATCCGCAACCCGGGGCATGGCTCAAACTCGAACCCGATGCCGTCGTCGCACTCACCCGCGACTACCTGGACAACCCGGAAACCGACCGCCGCGTGCAGTGGAAGATCGAGGCCGTCGACCCGCCGGCCCGCCTCGTCGAGAGCCGCACCGATCTGATCCGTCGACTGCGGGCAGCGAAAAACTGGCTCAACGAACAGGTTTCGTTCATCCCCGTCAAAGTCGAGCCGCCGAACGAGATCGCCGAGCCCTACCCGGTTCCGCAACAGACCTACGGCTGGGCGGCCGGCGACGCGGCATATGCGATGGGCGCCTACGAGTTGGCGCCGGATCAGGCCCTGATCATCGAAGGCACCTCGCCGCCCTGCGTGTTCTGGAACCTGTGCCTGTGGAACCCGTGGTTGCACACCTACGACTACACCTACGAGCGGGTGACCATCAACGGTGCGCATATCACCTACGAGCCGGACGGGTCGTGGCGAATCGTGGTCAGCGACACCGACCCCGGCCATCCCAACTGGGTGTCCACCGCCGGGCGCCGCACGGGCCTGATCTGGCTGCGCTGGTTCCTGCCCGAGGAAACTCCGAAACGCCCGGTGTGCCGGGTGGTCGACGTCGCGGAGGTGTCGGCGTGACGACCGGTGTGGCTCGGCCCAAGCCCATCAGATTCACCGACCTGGCCGACCCGGTCTATCCGGACGCGGCGCTGCCGATGCGCGAGGCGCTGGCCGGCTACGGCGCAATCCTCGAACTCGACCCACAGGCGCTGCTTGGCGCGGCGACCGAACGCACCGGACTCGACGACTTCGGCGACTCGGCATTCCGCGAACGCCTCGACGTGCTGTGTGCGTCGCTGCGTGAGGAAGCCGGCCTGTCCGACGTCGGCGTCGCGGTGGCCTTCGAGCAGCTGGTCGGCAATCTGGTCAACCGGCTGCGATTGGAGGCCCTGATCGCCGAGCATCCTCAGATCGAGGACATCGAGATCGAACGGCCCATCATCATCTGTGGGCTGCCCCGCACCGGGACCACGCACCTGCACAACCTGATGGCCGCCGACCCGAACCTGCGCTACCTGCCGTACTGGGAGAGCCTCGAGCCGTTCCCCGCCCCCGACGAGGAGGACGAGACACCGCGGCGGGAACGATGTTCGGCGGGCCTGGATCTGGTCAACACCTCGATGCCGGAGTTTCGGCGCATGCACGACATGACGGTCGACCACGCGCACGAAGAGATTCAGCTGCTGGCCAACGACTTGTCCACGATGCTGTTCGAAACCACCTACTATCTGCCGTCTTTCGCCGAGTACTACAAGGCCCACGATCAGGGCCCGTCGTACGCCTACCTCAAACGCAGCCTCAAGGCCCTGCAGTTCCTGCGCGGCGGCACTCGTTGGGTGCTCAAGTCGCCGCAGCATCTCGAACAGTTCCCGACGCTGTACGCGACCTTCCCCGACGCCACGTTCGTCGTCACCCATCGCGATCCGGTCGAGGTGACCCGGTCGATGTCCACCATGGTGGCCTACGCCTCCCGGATGGCCACCGCGCACCCCGATCCGGTGAAGATCGGTCAGTACTGGCTGGGCCGCGCCGAGGATCTGTTCAACGGATGCGTGTGGGACCGTGACGTGCTGCCGGCCCACCAATCGATCGACGTGCGCTTCACCGACTTCATGGCCGACGAGTCCGGCACCCTCGCGGCGATCTACGAGCTGGCCGACCAGCCCTACGACGACGAGGTGCGCGCGGCGATGGCCCAGTTCATCGCCGAGCATCCCCGCGGCCGCTACGGCGAGGTGATCTACGACCTCGCCGACGTCGGACTCGATGCCGACGACGTGGCCGCCAGGCTGCGGAGCTATCGGGAGCGTTTCGTCGGCTGAACAGGGTTGCGTGCCAGCCGCGCGAGCCGGGTCCGGTCGACGAGCGCGCAGCCGTGCACCTCGGCCAGCTGCTCGGCCGCTCTGGTGTAGCGGTGATTGGACACCACCATCGTGGCGGTGCAGTCGTAGACCGCTGCCCCCGCGACCACCTGCTGGATCGCGGCGCCATTGACCAGCTTGGCCTGCCGCTTGCACTGCACCGCGGTGCGCACGCCGTCGCGGGTCGCGATCAGGTCGACTCCGAAATCGCCTGTGGTCCTGGTCATTTCGATGTCGTAGCCGCGCCCTCGTAGTACCGCGGCGACGTAGTGCTCGAATTCGACACCGGTCATCGCGTCGACGGCGGCCTGGCCGGAGGCGCGGTAGAGGGCGTCGAGCCGCCGGTTCTGTCGATGGTCGAGGTACGCCAGCGCGGCCCGCCACGCACTGACCACGCTGGCGACCGCGGTGAGCGCGGCCAGCACCCACACCGCGTTGTTGAGCAGGCCTGCCAGCCCCAGCAGCGCTGTCGCCCCGAGCCACAGACCCAGCCACTGCACCGCGGTGGTCAGCCTCGGGTCCTCGCGCACGCAGTCACCGTAGCGGCGCCGTCCGACAGGACCGGGAACCGACGAACCAGGTCTGCCAAAACGTGACCCGTGCCCATACAGTGCTCTGATGGTTCTCGCAGTGCTGCGGTTCAATTTCGCCTCCCCCGGCGGCGACCCCAAGCTCCAGGGTGAACTGCTCTCGGCGGCACTGGAGTTGGCGCAGTTCGTCGACACCCGCGGTGTCGCCGCGGTCAGCGTCGACGAGCACCACGCGACCGGCCACGGCTGGAGCTGCAATCCGGTCATGACGGCCGGGATGCTGCTGGCCCGCACCTCCAACGTCATCGCCAGCATCGACTGTGCCCTGGGGCCGCTGTGGAATCCCGTGCGGATGGCCGAGGACATCGCCCTTGTCGACGCGATGAGCCGCGGACGGCTGCATACCACCGTCGGCCTGGGATATCGCGAAGTCGAGTACGACACCCTCGGTGTGGACTTCGCCCGGCGCGGTGAGCTGATGGACGAGGCCCTGGAGATCATGCTCGCGGCCTGGTCGGGCACGACCGGCGTGGTGTCGGGAACGTGGTCGCGCCCGCGGCCGCCGCTGTATGTCGGTGGCGGGGTGCGTGCGACCGTGCGCCGGGCGGTCCGCTTCGGTCTGCCGTTGAGCCTGCCCGACCACCGGCCCGACCTCGCGCAGTACTACAACGAGCTGTGTGCCCAGGCCGGGATCCGGCCGTTCGTCATCATGCCTGCCGAGGTCAACCGCGGGATGATCTACTTGCACCCCGATCCCGACCGGGCCTGGGCCGAACTCGGTGAGCACATCCTGTGGGAGGCCGTGACCTACGGGCAGTGGTCGCAGGAGACCCGCTCGCTGATGCACCTACCGGGTGTGCAAACCCTCGATGAGGTGCGGGTATCGGGGCGATACCGCTTCCTGACCCCTGAGGAACTGATCGCCGAAGTGCGCGGCGCCGACGACTACGGCCCCATCACCTTGCATCCGCTCGTCGGCGGGATGCCCGTCGAGGAGGCGTGGAAGTCGGTGCAGCTGCTCACCGACCACGTCCTGCCGGCGCTGACCTGACAGTCCCGTCCGGCGATTACTTACTGATCGGTAGGGTCGCCTCATTGCGGCCGACGTTGCCCGTTTTCGGGGGCTCGAGCGAAAGTTGGGTTCTTAACAGAGTTTTAGGCACTGCTCCCAGCGGCCTTAGATTTGCGGCATAGCGTTTGGGTCATTGGTGGGGAGGCCGCAAGGCGTACCCGCATCCGCACACTGACCGGAATGAGGCTGCACATGACGAGTTTCACCTCGCGCTACGGCAACCCCGCTGTTGACTTCAAGGGTGCTCACGTTCGCGCCCACTTCCGGCATGTGGCGACGGTAGCCGCCATCAGTGGCCGCATCGATGCCTCCAACGTCGACCAGGTCACCGACTACGTCACGCGGTTCGTGCTGGCCGACAAGCCGTTCGTCCTCGATCTCAGTGGGGTGGATTCCTTTACCCCGCAAGCAGTTCGGCTGCTCTTTGCTGTCGATGAGCGCTGCGGTGTGGTCGGCGTGGACTGGGCTGTCGTCGGCAGCGATGCCGTGACCCGGCGCCTGCGCATCCGCAACAACGACATCCTGTTCCCGGTCGTGGGCTCGGTGGCCGAGGCCGAGCACGAGTTCGACGACGCGATACTCAACCGCCGCCGGTTCCTGCTGCCGCTGCTGAGCAAGACGGCCTGAGCGCGGCTCGCCGGCTTACCCGGCGCGCGTACCCTGATCAGCGTGGTTCGAACATCAGCAATCCTGACCGCTGCGTCGCTGGCTGCCGCCGTGGTCCTCGCCGGAGCCGGCGCCGCAGGCGCTGATCCCGCGACGCCGGATCCCTCACCTGCACCGATTCCGTCGACATCGACGGCACCGTCAGCCGCACCCGCGCTGTCACTAGCCCCGTCCACCACGGCGCCGACGACCCCGCCCGGCGTGCCGCAAACGACGATGACTCATAACGGCACATACACGGTCGGCACCGACATCGTCGCCGGCACCTACGCCTCGGCGGGCCCCGTCGACGGCGACAGGTGCTACTGGAAGCGGATCGGCGGCCCGGACGGGGCAACCACCCTCGACAACGCGCTCAGCGGCAAGCCGCAGGTCGTCCAGATCGAACCGACGGATACCGCGTTCAAGACCAACGGGTGCCAGCCGTGGCAGCTCACCGACGCGCCGCCCCCCAACCAGAACCCGCCGTGGCTGTCCCAGCTGCAGCTCAAGCACTACCTGGACGTCATCAACGGCCTGTCCGGCGCGTCAGGAAACGGTCAGCTGCCGACGTCGTAGACCTGTTCAATGAGCGCCGACACCCCAGTGCAGCACCCGCGAGGTGACCAGCACCAGGGCCAGTGACACCGCGGCTACCACGACAAGCCCGATGACGGCCACAACCAGTGGACGCCACCCGGTGCGGGCCAGTTCTCGGAAGTTGGTGTTCAGGCCGACCCCGGCAAACGTGAGCAGGAACGCCCACTTCGATACGTTCGCAAGGTTCGTGCTCTGGCCTTTGGTCAGCAAGCCCGCGGTCGCGATGGCCGATACCGCCAAAAAGCCCAGCACGAACTTCGGGAACTTCTCCCAGATGAATCGCGCCTTCGCGGCGAATCCCGGAGCGATCTGGTCGGCCTCACCGCGGGATGCCCAGTAGAGCGCGAAGCCCAAGACGACGAATCCGATCAGTGAGTTGCGGACCGACTTGACGAGAACGGCCAGCTTCCCGGCTTGTTCCGAAAACAAATAGCCGGTGGCGGTGGTCTCCGCGGTGTTGTCCACCGCGAGCCCGGCCCACAATCCGAACTCGTGGTCACTGAGACCCAGCAGGTGCCCAAGCACCGGCAGCGTGAACAGGGCCACCGCACCGAGGGCCAGGATGGCCGCGATGGCATAGCTCACATCGGAGTTGCGGGCGCGGATCGCCCCCTTGGATGCAACGATCGCCGACACCCCGCAGATCGACGTGCCGATCGCCAGCAGCGAACCGAGCTTGCCCGACAGCCCGAAGAGGCGCGCCGCGGCCAGGATGATCGCGCCGGCAATCGTCATGTCCAGAAGGATCTGAACGAGTGAGATCCCTCCGAGCTTGACGATGTCGCCCAGGACGAACCTCGCCCCCAGCGCGACGATGCCGATCTTGAGCCAGAACTCGTAGGTCTGGACACCGGGTCGAAAGATGCGGTGCACGCCGACGGTGTTGGCGACCAGTAGTCCGAACACGATTGCCCACAGCACATACTCGATGTCTGGGACTGTCCAATGTTGGTGCTTGGCAAGCGAATTCCACCACACCTGGGCGTACTTGCCCAAGAGTCCGATCCCGACCAGAAGCAGCACGCCAGGGATGTAGTCGAGCAGGTTGCGACTGGTGAAGATCGGTTCGTCGGTGTCGGAGGCGACCTCTACTGTGCTCATGGCCTCACCAGGGAATCTTGGGAAGGACGTTGAGGACCGCCAGCACGACGACGACGCCGGCGACGATCGTCGCCCACCAGTCGACGCTGAGATGGAGCCGCTGCGGGCTGCCGTCGACCCCGCTGGGCCGGTCAGGTTCGGTCACGTGATCACCTCATGGTCGCCGTGGTGCAGTTACGGCATCGATGTTCGAGAGGTCGGCGAACAATGGCCAGCAATCGGATCGCCCTGATTCGAGCGCTGCGGGCAGTTCGGGCTACTTGCCCGTCGAACCGGTCGCGGGAATCGGCGGCGGGCAGTAATCGTGGTCCTGGAGCTGCTCTCCCCCAGCGATGTCGCCGGTCACGCTGTCCGCACGGTCGGCCAACACCACGAATCCCGGACGCCCACCCACGTCCTCGGCGCCGACCACGACCAGGGTGTAGAGCCCCATCTCGGCGCGAGCCCCGTCGATCCCGTCGGCCAGCAGCGTGAACGGGTTGGCGGCCAAGTCGACGCCCGGCACCGCGATCGCCCAGTACGAGTGCCCGGTGAGCGGTATCGGGAACGGTGCCCACGTCGGCCCGATCAGGGCGGCGTCGGCGCGCAACGCGTCGCGGACATCGGTGCGCACACAATCGAGGTGGATGTGCAGCTGGTTCTGGGACCGCGCCACCGCCGAATTGATGGCCAGGCTCATCCAGTCGCGCGGCAGCGTCCCGCCGGCCCGCTGCTCGACGAATGCCCGGGCCTGCCAGGCTTCGGCGAAGTAGTTCGTGGCATCAGGTGCGAGCAGCTCGGGGCTCTCGATACCGGCCATCCGCGCGGTGGGAAGAAGCAGGTATTGCCGGGCCCCGTCGATGTCCTTCATGACGGCATAGCCACGCTGCTCGCCGGCGCTGAGATCGACCCGGGAACACGGTGCCGGATCGTGGTGCGCACCTTCGTCGGCGACACACTGGTCGTGCACGATCGTCCACAGCGCATTGGGGTCGGCCTGGGCGCCGACCGGACCGGCGAGCCAGCCCAGCACGACCATCCCGACCAGCACGACGAGGCATCTGCTGCGCATTGTCACACCCTAAGGTCGGCGACGGCCGTCCGGCCGAGTTGTCAGGCCGCCGAGGTCGATTTCAGGCTCGGGCCGGCTGCCTGCTGGCCGCGCGGGAGCGGTACCTCGACCCGGACGTGGGTGCCCACCGCAACCGGGATGAATTCGAACACCCCGTTGGAGGCTTCGACTCGGGCGCGGTGTGAGGCCAGTCCGATATGTCCCCGGGCGACCTTCTCCTGTGCGGCAGCTGGATCCACGCCCACGCCGTCGTCCTGGACGTCGAGACGGTAGCTGTCCCCGACGAGGGCCAGGTGCACCGAAGCGGAGGTCGCCCCGGAGTGACGGACGACGTTGGACAACAGTTCGCGCACCACCCCGAAGACGATCCCGTCGACCGCCGTGGGACCAGTCTGATCGACGAATGTCGCGATCTCGATGTCTGAGCGGCGAGCGGTGTCGTCGGCGAGCTTCTCGACGGCGGGTCCGAGCCCGAGCTGTTCGACGACCACCGGGTGCAGTTCGAATACCGCCTCGCGCAGCCTTGCGGTGGCGTCTTCGAGGCTGCGCAACGCGCGGTCGATGCGCGGGTCGGGCGATGCCGACGCCAGTTCCATCAGGTCCTGCCGTGCCACGACGATATCTTGCAGCGCGCCGTCATGGATGGCCTCGGCCACTTCGCGCTGCAGCTTGTCGGTCGCCGTCATGGTCGACGCCAAGAGTGCCTCTCGAGATCCGATGAGCTCGGCGATCTCGCCGAAATGGTTCTCGGCGAGGTAGGCAGCCACGAATCCGATGAAGCAGAACGCGGTGTAGACACTGATGACCAGTGCGGTCTGCAGCGGCCCGAGGGCTTCGGTGACAGATCCTTCCCGCAGCAGCGCGACGACGAATGCGGCATTGACGATGACCAGTACCACCGCGGCTCCACGCCACGACACCTCCGGCACCACGATGAACGGAGCGAGCGCCAGCACCAGAAGTGGAAGCGGGCCTCCTGCCGATACCAACTGAAAGCCGAAGACAACCGACACATCGGCCAACGCGAACACCAGCAGTCGCTCGGGTGTCAGCGTCGCAGGTCCGCCGGGGTGGAAGGCCACCACAAACGCTGAAATCGCCGCAGCGGCATAGCAACCCAGCAGCACCTTCTGTGCGAGCGGGTGAGCTGAGGGGGCCTGCAGCAGCGCTGTCGATATCAGAATCGCCACTGTGCCGACACGGAAGATCGACGCAACGCGCAGTCGGCGGATCTGGTGCTGGCGTGCGACATTACCCAAACTCGACCAACGTTGCTCAGCGGCAGCGTCTTTGATCTCCCAGCTCTGCCGGCCGACGACTTTCGAGGTCACCACGGCCACCACCGCGAAGAACACAAACACCAACAGGGCGTTCATGCGTTGCACACTTTGCGTGTCAGCCAGATCGGAGAGGAGAATGTTCAGCGCCATTGCACTGGCTGCCGCGGCGAACAAGCCCAGACCGATCCCCCACAGCGCGGCGGTCACCACCACACCGACCAGGAACAGTGCGGCAAACGCTTCGGCATACTGGCTCTTGAAGAGAACCAGGGCGAACGTCTCGACAACGATGAGGCCCGCCGCGATCGCGAATCCCAGTGCAGCAGAGGGCGGCCGGCCGCGCAGGAAAGCCGATCTCAATGCTGCCCTGATCCCAAACGGGTTGTCGTCCGTCGTGGGCGAGGCGGGAACGGCACTCATGTATTGGGCTCCGGGGACGGAAATCGATCTGACAATGCGAATTGTCTTAGCACTGGGGCCGTCGGCATATGCCGATTTTGCGAGAACTCGGCGGGCAGTGCCGACGTTTGGCCGGCACTGTCACCGCTTGTGTCCGCGGTACCGGGCGCTGCCCACTGAAGCGGACGTCCCCGGCTTGGTGTCGGCGGCCGGCGTGCCGCGCCGCGCGACAGTCGCCGCGGGCGAGGCGGTGGCGGAATGGTTGATGTTCACTCCGGGTGCCGACTGGGAGACGACGGCCGAGTTCTGGTTGATCGACCCGGCGAGCGCGACCGGACCCTGGCCAGATCTGACGACGTTGTTGGAGCCGAATGCGCTGAATGCCAGACCTGCGTAAGCGGTGGTGCGTGCTCCCCCGGCTGCGACGTCGTTGTTGGTGCCGGCGACATTGACCGCAACCTCACCGACTCCATAGGCGGCGACGTGTTGAACGGTCTGCGCGGTGCGATCGCCGAACACGTTGACGGCCAGGCTGAACGCCCCGTCGGCCGTCACCGCGTTGTTGGTCAGTGTGCTGTTGGCCAGGTTGAGGGCAATGTTGCCGACAGGTGTGCCTGTGCTGAGCTTGCCCGCGCGAGCTGAGACGTTCTCGCCCCAGGCGGCGGCCAGGCTGAAGTAGCCCGCTGCGGTCGCCCCACCGGCGTTGCCCAGTCGTGAGGCCACATCGAAGGCGCCGGTTCGAACGTCGGCGTGGGTGTCGTCGCCGATCGCCGCGGCACTGCTGAACAAGGCGCCGGTATCGACTGTTGCCGAGGTGCTGATGCCCGCCGCAATGGCCACTGCGAACAGTCCGTTGGCCTGTGCGCTGGCGCCGGTACCGATGGCGATCGCAATGCCGGTGGGCCCGCTGGTGCACTCGGCGCTCGTGCTCATCCCGAAGAAGGAGGCACAGCTGGCGTTGGCTGCGGGTGCGACGGTCAGTGCGCCGAATGCGCCGGCGACGACCGCTGCCGCCATGAGGCTGCTTGCGAACGAGGGCACTGAAGGCTTTGGGAGCGTGGTCATGGCTGCCAGCGTGGCAGTCGCGGAGCGGGGAGTTCTATCGGGAAGACGGGCCTCGAAAGTGGGGACAGCTGTGTCCGTAAAACGACGGACACGATTCGCTCTGCGTTCGTGCCGACGCGTTCCTATTTGCAATATGAACCTATTGCATGTTTTCCGGCTCTCAGTTCTGTACCGCCCCAGCGAGTTTGCCCAAGTGGCATATCCGGCCACCGAAGTAGCGAACGCCGAATCCCCACCCCAAAATCGGTGCCGTTATGCGAAGCTGCCAATCATGAACAGCGCGGCACCGGTACAGGTAATCGTCGCCGATGACCATCCCGTATATCGGGAGGGCCTGGTGCGGGCATTGCAGGAATGCGACCACACCACCGTCGTGGCAGAGGCCGACACTGGCGATGCGGCGCTGGCCCTCATTCGTGAGCACCAACCCGACGTGGCGCTGCTGGACTATCAGATGCCGGGCCTGAATGGGTCGGAGATCGCCGCCGCGGTACGGCAGGAGGGTCTGCCGACGAGAGTTCTTCTGGTGTCGGCGAATAGAGATTCGACACTGGTGTACCACGCGTTGCAGCGGGGCGCGGCTGGATTCTTGCCGAAGGAATCGGCGCGCTCTGAGATCGTTGCCGCAGTGCTGCAGTGCGCCGACGGACAGGAGGTGCTCTCGCCTGCGCTGGCGGCCGGACTTGCCCTCGAGGTCCGGCGTCGCGGGGAAAGGCCGCCCACCGCAACGCTGAGTGCTCGGGAACTCGAGGTGCTCAAGCGAATTGCCAAGGGACAGACCGTTGTCGTGATTGCCGACGAGTTGTTCCTGGCTCCCTCGACAGTCAAGACTCACGTTCAGCGCCTGTACGACAAGCTCGGAGTCAGCGATCGCGCCTCGGCGGTGGCCGAAGCCATGCGCCAGGGTCTCGTGGAGTAGCCGTCGCGCAACTGCCAACAGTGGTGTGGCCTACCCCGATCGGGATACGTCACACCACTGTTGTTGTCGGACTGCAGGGTCCGCGTTCAGGGGGCGGTCGGCGGGGCCGGGTTCGCGCCGGTGCTGGTGGGCGCCTTGGGCACGGACGGAACCCGCGGCTTCGGCGGCGTGCGGTTCACAACGTTGGCAGTGATGGTGTCGACAGCGCCGGCCGAGGTCAGGCCGCTGAGGTCGCCGATGGTGGCGTTGGCGATGCCGGTCGCTGCGCCGAGCAGGCCGAGGGCCATGACCGAGCCGGCGAGATAGGTGGTGAGTTTCTGGGTCGCTGCGTTCATGAGATTCTCCTGGGTAAGGGCGATGCCGGTTTTTGTTCTGTTGGCCGGGTGTTCCTGGCCTGAAATGAACTATTGCAGCGGGATTGGTTGGGCTGTATCGGCAAAAGGGATCTCGAAGTTGATGACACCATCTTCCCCAATTTGGAGGACAGTCACACCGAAATGCGCTGTTCCGCAATTTATTCAGCGTTCCGCGCCAGTCGGCACGAGAATGGCCGGGCACCGCCACCGGGGCAGGCCGGTGTCCCCCATTCGGTGGACAGAAGTTCCGGACATTTGACCGATACCGCGGCATACGCCACCGTGGAAAAGTTCTTCTGTGTTTCGACTGGGAGTCGGCGATCCTGACTGCCCGGCATCGATGCTTGGATGCGCAGCATCCCAGTGGTCCAAGAGACCTAGAAGGTGGGCAGACACATGGCTGCGGGGCCGCAGATCGAGGTATGTCAGCACCAGAGTGACGCTCCCCCCGGTTCGTATCCGGCGAACGAACTACTGGCCGCGGTGCTGCAGCGTGCCGACAGCCTCAGACAACATGTCGCCCGCCGGATCCAGGACGGTGCGCTGCAGGACCTCCTGGTCGCTCGACAGGAACTGGTCGAGCTTTCGGGAAGCTCGGACCGCGCCGGAATCGATCGTGCCGTAGCGAGTCTGGACGTGGCGTCGACGCAACTGCGTGAGGCGGTGTTCGACCTGAATCCCGTTGTGATCGAGAGGATCGGCCTCGCCGACGCGATCGAACTGATAGCGCGACAGACGGAGCTGCGATCCGGAATCGCCATTGTGACCGACGTTGACGATGCCGGAGCGCGAAGCTCTGCCCAACCGATCGTGCTGGGTGCCGTGCGTGAAGTGCTCTGCAGCGTGGTTCCCTCTGCGCAGGCAACGCAGGCCGACATCACGCTCCGGGTGGTCGATGACGGCATTTCCCTCGACATAACCTTCGACTGCCCGCGGGCAGGGTCGGCGGCGGAGGACGCCGGACTCGCAGCGCAACGGGCACGGATCGAAGTCAGTGGCGGGCAGCTGGCGGCCGCTGAGGCGCAGGGCACCGCCCGCATACACATCGAGATGCCGATCCGCGATCAACCCGCATAAGCGGACTAGTAATCGCTATCTATCCGCATATGCGGCTAGATCGGATACTCTGCGGGCATGCCCACCATCAGAGTCCGCGAGGCCGCCGAACTGCTCGGCGTCAGCGACGACACCGTTCGGCGATGGATCGACGACGGCGCCCTGCCGGTCAGCAACGACGCGGCCGGGCGCAAAACCATCGACGGTGCCGCGCTGGCCGCCTATGCCCGAGACCACGCCGCAACCGCACCGAAAGACCCACTGGCGGTCGCCAGCTCGGCGCGCAACCGGTTCGCCGGTCTGGTGACCCGAGTGGTCACCGACACTGTGATGGCCCAAGTCGAGATGCAGTGCGGCCCGTTCACCGTGGTCTCGCTGATGAGCAGTGAGGCCGTGCGCGAGCTCCAGCTCGAGCCGGGCAGCATCGCCGTCGCGGTGGTCAAGGCGACCACGGTCATCGTCGAGACCCCGGGCGGTCAGTCGTGACCCGGCGGTGGCCCGCACTGGCCACGGCGCTGCTGCTGGCCACCCTCCCCGCCTGCGGGTCGGGACAGAACTCGTCGGCGCCCGCCGGTGAGAAGATCGTGGTGTTCGCCGCGGCGTCGTTGAAGAAGACCTTCACCGCGATCGGTGACCAGTTCAGCAAGGACAATCCCGGATCGTCGGTCGAGTTCTCCTTCGCGGGGTCCTCCGATCTCGTCACCCAGCTGACCCAGGGCGCCCACGCCGACGTCTTCGCGTCCGCCGACACCAAGAACATGGACAAGGCTGCGGCGGCCGGCCTGCTTGGCGGTGCTCCCGTCAACTTCGCATCCAACACCCTGACGATCGCGGTGGCGCCGGGAAACCCCAAGCAGATCAGCACTTTTCGGGATCTTGCCAAGCCCGGGATCAGCGTCGTCGTCTGCGCGCCACAGGTGCCGTGCGGCTCGGCGGCCCAGAAGGTCGAGACCGCCACCGGCGTCGAGCTCACCCCGGCGAGCGAGGAGTCGTCGGTGACCGACGTGTTGGGCAAGGTGACCAGCGGGCAGGCTGACGCCGGCCTCGTCTACGTCACTGACGCCGCCGCGGCCGGCGACAAGGTCACCGCGGTACCGTTCCCAGAAGCTTCCGGGGCGGTCAACACCTATCCGATCGCGACCCTCAAGCAGGCCCAAAAGCCGGACCTGGCAAAGAAATTCGTCGATCTGGTCACCGGCCCGGCTGGTCAGCAGATCCTCGCCAAGGCGGGTTTCGGGACCCCCTGACACCGTCCCGGTCGGCAGGCGATGTGGCAGGCTCTCGAGAGTGGACCTGCCCCGCCCCGACCCGGCCGCGCCGCACCTCGCCGACGTGGTGCCCGCCGTGCTGGCGGCGATGGGGGTGGCGGGCTTCGAGGGTCGACTGGCACTGCCGGGCCCGGTCCGCGGCGCCTGCGTACTGCTCATCGACGGACTCGGCGCTGAGCTCCTCGACACCTACCGCGCCGATGCCCCGGTCATGGCTGAACTGCGCGGGCTGACGGTGGACGTGGGATTCCCGTCCACCACCGCTGCGGGGCTCGCGGCCATCGGTACAGGTTGCACGTCCGGTGCGCACGGGATGGTCGGCTACTCCTTCCTTCTGCCCGACGTCGGGGTGATCAACGCGTTGCGCTGGCGTCCGCACCCCTGGGGTGATGACCTGCGCGAGGTCGCGGTTCCCGAGACAGTGCAGCCGATGCCGACGACGTTCGAGCGGGCGCACTCTGCGGGCGTCGCCGTCAGTGTGGTGTCCGGTGCGGAGTTCACCGGCTCCGGCCTGACCCGTGCGGTGCTGCGGGGTGGGCGCTACATCGGCGTACATGCGCTGGGTGACTTGGCCGCCCACGTGAATTCCGCGGTCGCCTCGGGTGGTTTCTGCTACGGCTACCACAGCGAGTTGGACCTACTGGGCCACCTGTACGGGCCGGGCTCGGCGGCCTGGCGGATGCAGCTGCAACAGGTCGACCGGCTGGTGGAATCGGTGGTCGAAGGTCTCGCCCCCGGCGGGCTGCTCGCCGTGGTGGCCGACCACGGGATGGTGAGCGTCGACAGCTCGGAATCGATCGATATCGACAGCACCCCAACACTTCTCGAGGGGGTCACCGCACTGGGCGGTGAGCCGCGGGCCCGCCATGTCTACACCGCAGTCGGTGCGACGGCAGACGTTCGCACCGCCTGGAGTGAGACGCTCGGTTCCCGGGCGTGGGTGGCGACCAGGGATGATGCGATCGACGCGGGCTGGTTCGGGGCGGCGGTGGCCGACCATGTCCGACCGCGTATCGGCGATGTTGTCGCGGCGGCGCGAGGAGACGCCGCGATGCTGCGCCGCACGGTCGAACCCGGTGAGTCGGCCCTTGTCGGCCATCACGGATCGCTGACCATTGCCGAGCAGCGGGTGCCGTTGCTGTTGGCTTATCGCTGAGTGCTCCCGCGCCGGCGGTTAAGGTCTGCGTCGTGATCGTGCTGCTGCCGCCCTCGGAGACCAAACAAGTCGGAGGTAACGGACCTGCGCTGCGCCTGGACGCCCTGAGTTCGCCGGACCTCACGCCGCTGCGCACAACGCTCGTCGACGAACTGGTCGAGCTGGCCTCGGACGTCGAGGCCAGCCGGCGCGCCCTGGGACTGTCGGCTGCCCAGGACGCCGAGGTCGAACGCAACGCCGCACTGTTGAGCTCTCCCACCCTGCCTGCCGTCGCGCGCTACACCGGCGTGCTCTACGACGCGCTCGACGTCGGTTCGCTGCGTGCCGCCGAGTCCACGCGGGCCCGGGCCCGGCTCGCCGTGGGCTCAGCGCTGTTCGGTCTACTGCGGGCCGACGACCTAGTGCCGGCCTACCGGCTGTCGGCCTCGTCGAAACTTCCCGGTCGCCCGACGCTGGCCGCGAGGTGGCGGCCGGTCCTGGAACCGGTGCTCGCCGAGGTGGCCGCGGCCGAGCTCGTCGTCGACCTGCGATCGGGGTCCTACGCCGGGCTCGGCAAGGTGCCGGGCGCGGTTCGCGTCGACGTTCTGGCCGAACACCCCGACGGCCGGCGCACTGTCGTCACCCACTTCAACAAAGCCCACAAAGGGCGACTGGCCCGTGTCCTGGCCGCCACCAGATCCGAGCCGGACGACGCCGCGGCGGTGGCCGCGGTGGCCAGGCGGGCCAAGATGAGGGTCGAGCGCGACGGCAATGAGCTCACCATCGTGGTGCCGGCCTGATCCCGCGGTTCTGCGACGATGGTGTGATGAGCAACCGGTGGCAGAAATCCACGGCGCCGCGTGGAGCGGACTATGACGCACGATGGCAATCGCTGGCCGCTGCCGGGCACAACATCCACGGTGAGGCCGATTTCGTCGAGGGGCTGCTGCGCGAATCGGGCGGCCGGTCGATACTGGACGCCGGCTGCGGAACGGGTCGGGTAGCGATCGAGCTCGCCCACCGCGGCCTGTCGGTCACCGGCGTCGACGCCGATGCGCCAATGCTGTCGGCGGCGCGCCGGAAAGCTCCCGACCTGCCGTGGGTCCAGGGCGATCTCGCTGACCTGGGGTCCGCTGTCGGCGGCCCGTTCGACCTGGTCCTGCTCGCCGGCAACGTGATGATCTTCCTCGAGCCGGGCACCGAGGAACAGGTGCTGGCCGGGCTGGTCGCGCGGCTGGCGCCGGGCGGTTTACTGGTGGCAGGGTTCAGCCTGCGACCCGACCGGCTGCCGATCGAACAGTACGACCGGCTCACCGAGCAGGCGGGGCTGACGCCGGTGTCGCGGTGGGCCACCTGGGACGGCCAGCCATTCAGCGGTGGTGACTACGCGGTGTCGGTACACCGCGGCCCCGGCTCACCTCACGCCTGAGCAGGACTTCGTCCCGGCACCGGGATTTCGCCATTGGAGGGTGGCCAGCATCGCGAGTGTTTGCTAGGCTCGGTTTCCGGCCAAGGCTGACAGGGTGTTCGGGATTGCTGGGCACACCGACGAGCCGACGTGATCATCGAGGGGAATGGTGCATGAGGTTGCCGTGGGCGGGTCGCAGCCTCAACCAGTACTACACGCTCACCGCGATGCTCGCCGCTCGCGGAGCGCAGACGTTCACCTCGCGCGTCATCGCATCCTTTCTGTTCACATTGGGTCTCTTGCTGCTGTTGCTGCTGATCAGCCCGCTGCCGTTGCGGCACCCGGGCGGCGCCGGCCTGTTGGCTGCCGTCGTGGTCTCCTGCTTCGCCACCGCCGCGATTTGGTTGCGGCACCGCTGGCCGACCCGCACCGAATCGGCCTTGCTGGCCATCGGGTCGATGGTCGCAGTGCCCATTGCCTGCCTCGTCCCGGTCGACCCCGCGTACGGCCTTGTCGGCGCCACGTCGTTTGCCCTGATGATCGGATACGTCGCTCTCCTGCACGGGATGCGGCTGCTGAGCGCCATCATCACGGTGGCCGTCGCGACGGTGATCTTCCTGGCGGTGTCACTCGCCGGCCGCGCGCCGCTACTGGCCGTGGTGTCCGCCACGATGCTGCTGCTGCTGTTCGCCTTCGCCGCGTTCTCGTGCCGCCTCGTGGTCAGGCTGACCGGGACCGCCGTCGGCCCTGACGGTTTCGAGCCGCTGACGGGCCTGCTGAACCGGGAGGCGTTCGACGAGCAGACCGCCACGCTGATGGCCTCCCGCAACCGCGACGACGACCGCTACCTGGTGGTCGCCGTCGTCACCATCGACAGTTTCGCGGCGATGGTCAGTGTGCTCGGCAACCGCGGCGGTAACCGGGCCCGGATCGCGGCGGGCCAGGCCCTGCGCGAGACGGTGCGCCGCAACGCGATCGTCGCCCACATCGGCGACGCCGAATACCTCATCGCCGACACATTCACCACTACCGACCCGTCACCACTGGTCGAGCGGGTGCGTGGCGCCATCGCCGCCACCCCGACCGGAATGACGGCGAGCATCGGCGTGGTCAGCACGCCCCTTCGGCCGCTGGCCGAGCATCCGCCGCACGAGGTCCTCGACGAGATCGTCGCGCTGGCGACGACGGCGATGTACGAGGCGCGCCGCGCCGGCGGCAACCAGGCCCGCTACGTGGTACGCCCGACGCTCAGCGTCCTCGACGACGACGACGAGCCCGAAACTCCCCTGTTCTGACCGGATTTCA
The DNA here is from genome assembly GCF_011694515.1 of Mycobacterium sp. DL592. Taxonomy (NCBI): domain Bacteria; kingdom Bacillati; phylum Actinomycetota; class Actinomycetes; order Mycobacteriales; family Mycobacteriaceae; genus Mycobacterium; species Mycobacterium sp. DL592. Next base: position 2,035,078 of record NZ_CP050192.1, read on the forward strand.
GCGCTGGATCGCGTTGGGTGGTGAGCCCACCGACTCGGGGTCGACCTCAACCGCGTACGACGTGATGGCGGCGATGCGGTCATCGGTGAACGTATACAGATAGCAGGTGGCCACTGACGTCACCGTCTGCTGCCCGGTGTAGCGGCCGTGTACCTCGACCACCACGGTGTCGCCCTGCTCGACGACCAGGCAGTGGTCCCAGTCGGCGACGGTCTCACCGAGGCTTCCCGCGGTATCCCGGCACGTTCGGGCCACCGCGTCGGCGCCTTCGAGCACGGAGTAACCCACGATCGTCCAGCGCACGTCGGCGGCCAGATGGGGCAGGGCGTCCTGGAAACGGTGCTGGGAGAAGGCGCGCGCGATCTCGACACGATCGAAAGATCCGCTCATCTGCTGCCTCTCGCCAGGGGGCGCCACGGCGCGCCGCTACGACCGTAGCGCGCCGGTACCCGGCCTCATGGCGCGGCCGTGACTTCCACCGACAGGTTCTCGGCAATGGCGTGCGCGGCGGCCCAGTCGCCACCGCGTAGCGCCGAGGCGAGATCATCAGCCAGCGGGCTGTGCACCCCGAGTTCGGACAGCCAGCCCGACAGTGTCGCGGAGATCTCGTTGACCGTCACAGTGACTGTGCGCCCCTCATGGAGCCGATCGGTGAGCCGAAAGGCCGGCGCTGGGTCGTGGTGGTGGTGGCCCCGTGGGGGCCGCGGAGACAATCGAAAGGTGCTGTGCAGCAGCTTCATTCGCTGTGTCGGTAGCCGAGTGCGGGCACGCCTGCGTATGAAGAACATATCGTTTCCTCCCCCTTGCGCCCGCCCTCTTCCACTGTCCCGCTCCCTGCGCCGCAGGCCAAGGGCACTAGGTCCTGTACCCGATGGGGCAAACGGCACCGCTGATCGCAGCGCCCAGCGGTATTGTCTGCCCAATGAGTTCCGGCCATGACCACAAGCCCAACCGTGAGCTGCCCCCCGGCATGGCAGAGCAGCTGGATCTGCCGTACGCCGGCGTGGCCTCATTCGGCAACCGTCCGTTCCTCACCGAACCCGAGCAACTCGACTCGTGGCAGCCGGATGTCGCGATCGTCGGCGCGCCGTTCGACGTGGCCACCACCAACCGGCCCGGAGCCCGCTTCGGGCCGCGCGCCATCCGCTCCACCGCCTATGAGCCCGGCACCTACCACATGGATCTCGGGCTGGAGATCTTCGACTGGCTCGAGGTCGTCGACTTCGGCGATGCCTGGTGTCCGCACGGATTGACCGAGCAGTCGCATGCCAACATCCGCGAGCGGGTGCACACCGTGGCCTCGCGCGGCATCGTCCCGGTGATTCTCGGCGGTGACCACTCCATCACTTGGCCGGCAGCTACCGCCGTCGCCGACGTGCACGGCTACGGCAACGTCGGGATCGTGCACTTCGACGCCCACGCCGACACCGCCGACATCATCGACGGGAACCTGGCCAGCCACGGCACACCCATGCGCCGGCTCATCGAATCGGGTGCGGTGCCGGGAACCCATTTCGTGCAGGTCGGTCTGCGGGGGTACTGGCCGCCGCAGGACACCTTCGAGTGGATGCAGGAACAGGGCATGGTTTGGCACACCATGCAGGAGATCTGGGATCACGGTTTCAAGTCGGTGATGGCCAAAGCGGTGAGCGAAGCTCTCGCGAAGGCCGAAAAGCTTTACGTCTCAGTCGATATCGATGTCCTGGACCCGGCTCACGCTCCCGGTACCGGGACTCCGGAGCCGGGTGGCATCACCAGCGCCGACCTGCTGCGAATGGTGCGCCAGTTGTGCTACGAGCACGACGTGGTCGGGGTGGACGTCGTCGAGGTGGCGCCGGCCTACGATCACGCCGAACTGACGGTCAACGCCGCCCACCGGGTGGTGTTCGAGGCGCTCGCCGGGATGGCGGCCCGCCGCCGCGACGCCGCCAACGCCAAGCCTGGCCCGCCGTCCCCACTGGCCACCTAGTAGTCGGACTCCGCGGCCAGGATTTCGGCCAGGAACGCGTCCGGCTGGGACTGGGCCAACCGCTGCCTGGCGAACCGCCGGACGCGGTCGCGCACCTGGGCCGGTTCGTCGACAGCGACGCCGATCGTCACCGACGTCGCCGACCAGTCGGTGTCCCAGGCTTGGGCAGCCGTGACGGGCTCGTCGCGATCCCCGAGTAGGTCCAGGCTCGCCCGGCCGTCGGCATCGAGCACCCCGTTGGCGCGGAACATGTTGCAGTGCAAGTCAACCGGGATCCCGGCCGGCGACCCGGACCCGAGGGTCGTGGTGGTGATCGTCGCGACGGCCTGCCCGCCTTCGGCGGCGACGATCCATTCGACGGTGTCGTCGGCGGCGTCGAAGACCGAGCCGGGAACCGCGGTCCAGGCCATCGACGTCACTCCTCTGGCGATCACCGTGGCCGGTTCGGATCCGGCACCACGGCCGGCGGCCAGCGCGTAGTCGTCCCGGGTGCCCGCCGGCGTCCCGGCGAGTTCGTCGAGAGCGTCGGCGACCTCCAGCCAGCCCGGCGCCTCCAGTCCCAGGTCGTCGACGAGATCCACACAGCGGCGGACCAATTCCACAACCCGCGGGTCCCCGGCGGTCACGTGACGTCGCAGCGCCTCGGCGTGCGGGGCCAGAAGGGCTGCGACATCGGAATCCAGCGTCGCGTCACCGAAGAAGTCGTCGGCCTCGGCGGTGGCCACCGCGATCTCGGCGTCGAGGACGGCGGCGTCCAGACCGGCGATCGCGTCCGGCACACTGGCCGGCCAGAACCTGCGCAGCCAGTGCCCCAGCGCCAGACGGCGCAGCTGGTCCACCGACCCTGGCACCAACTCCAGGCCGGCCAGCTCGACTTCGGTTGTATGCCCCGGCGGGGGGCTCTGGGTTGCTGCGGCGAGAACACGGTGCCCGGCTTCGCCGACGATGCGCCACAACCAGTCCGCGCGCGCCGGATCGGTGAGGGTGATCTGCGGCGGGCTGTCGCGAGACTCGTCCACCGTCCACGACAGCACCGCACCGTCGAGTTCGACCACTGCGGCCAGCGGCACCGGCGCCGGTGCCGGACCGGTGCTCCACAGTCCCTCGTCGACGACCAATCTCATTGGGCGACCTGCACTTCCAGCATCGCTTTGATGCGCTGCCGGTGATCGAGGCTCACTGAGCGCGCCACACCGTCGAGCAGCGCCCTGATGTCCTCGACGTCGTCGCAGGGCTCCTGCCACACGTCCCGGCCGTGCAGCCGGGCCCACAGCCGGCTCAGGTAGGGGCGCGCGAACACGGCAAGGTCGTCGACGACGTGGCGCTGGCGCGGATGGATGGCTTCCCCCGCCGCCAGCGCGCGCCGCGCATGCAGCACGTAGGCCTCCTTGCGGAGGCGGGCCTGGATGGTGGCGGCCAGCTGATAGCGGGCCACGGCGTGTTCGTCGAGCGGTGCCAGTTCGCCGGCGACCTTGATGCCGGCGACCAGGGTGGCCTGCTTGTCCTCGCCGAGGAATCCCCACGGCGCGCAGGCCCGGTCCACCTCTTCGGCGCACAGCAGCGGAACGTCGGGCAACTCGTCGCGGTCCAGCGCGCGGCGCAAGGTGGCTCGCACCCGGTCGACGACCCCGCGGTCCAGGGGGCGGTCGCCGTCGGTGTCGGCAACTACCGGCGGCGGCCGTAACGGAAGCTGCGAGGTGAGTCCCAGCGCGACGATCGACCACGGCAGCCGCGCGCCGGCGATACGTGCCGACGCGCCCAGGTTGTACGGTGTGGCATCGGCGATCAGAGCAGACCAAACACGTTGTCGGGCAACCGTTTCACGGTGCGAATCAGCCGGGCCGAGCACCGTGGTGAGGCCGGCGAAGAACGGGCCGGAGATGGTGTCGCCCGGCCGGACGTCTGCCCAGCTCCCCTGCAACTGGCGGGACAGCCTGGTCAGGACCTGCGGGTTGGACAGGTGGCGGTTGAGTACCTCGACGTCGGTGCGGTCGCGGTCGTCGTGGACGGCCCGAAGTGTCGCTGCAGCCACGTCCGCGCCGTCGCGCGCCGGACCGCCCTTGGTCACCGCCAGTTCGAAGCACACCGGGAAGTACAGATCCTGGGCGTTGCCCGTGGTCACCCGCAGCCGGCGGCGTTGGGCCTTCATCAGGGCGAACCACGCTGCGGTGCAACGCAATGTCTCGGCGTGCTCGGCGATCAGGCGCGTCATCTCCCCGGCCACCTCGGTGCTGACGAACGGGGCGGAGTAGGCGGCGTTGGCCCGCAGTCGCAGCACCAGTGGGTCGAGAATGCGCTTGACGGTCCGCCGCAGTGGCCCGCCGTCGTCGCCGCTGAGCACCTCCACGCCGGGTCCGATCGCCCGCCACGCACGGTCGATCACCGCCCGGCGCGGATGCGTCGCGCCGGCGGTCATCACCGTGCCTGGCCCGGCGTCCACTCCGTCAGGATAAGGGCCGGGCAAAGTTGGGTTCGGTAGCCCGGCTGCCGCGACAGCCTTGCCGGCATGTCTGACACACTGCTGGGCGCCATCGCCGTCGTCTCCGCCATCGCACTCGCCACCATCATCGTCGCGGCCGGCCTGTGTGGCCAGCCGCCCCGGCCACCGCGGCGCAAGCCCACGGTCTCCCGCTCTGTCGCACTCGGAACGGTGTGGGCCGTCGCCGACTCCGCCGATCCGCTCGTGGTCATCGAGGTCGAGAGTGTCGACGGCCAGCGTTTCGCCGGACGGCTCTGCCATCGCCAGGGCGACCCGGACACCTCGGCGTTGCGACCCGGAATGATCCTGCTGGTCTCGTTCGACCCGCAGGCCCGCCACCGGCTGTCGCTGGCTGACGAAGTGACCGCGGTGCGCGCCGCGGCGGGTCACGCGCTGGGGAGCCGCGGGCCGTTCACCGACAGCCAGGTGGACCTCATCCGGCACGGCACCCGGTCCTCGGGTGTGGTGACCGGGATGCGGGCCACCGGCTACGCCGGTGACGACCTGCGCGAGGTGGAACTCGACGTGATGGTGCGCAGGCGCGGCGGCGGCCAGTTCCCGGCCCGCGAGACCACCGTCGTCCCGGCCTCGGAGCTGCCCAAGGTCGAGCCCGGCAGCATCGTCGACGCCTACTACCGGCCCGACAATGAGTCGGCGATCGCGGTGTGCGTGCCCCAGGCGTGACGGGCTCACCGCGCACCGTCCACCGAGAACGTCACCAGCGCGGCCCAGTACAGCGGGCAGGCGCTGGTGTCGCCGTTGCGCCAGTGCCGCATCTGCGTGCGCTGCCAGGCGTTGAGGGCCAGTGCGGCGTCGTCGGACCGGTGGGCGTCGTCGACGGCGATAACGACCTCAGCCATCGGATCGCCGATCGACGAGGTGAACCGGCGGTAGCCGGCGGTGGTGGGCAGCGACCACAACGTCGCGGTGACCAGCTGGCTGCCGCACAGCACCATCGCGGCCACCAGTCCGGTCGCCTCGTCGAACTGGTAGTCCCCACCCGAACCGCAGGCCAGCAGCGCCACCCGCGGCGGCATCGGCAGTTGCGCGGACATCAGGTCGGCGGCCAGCAGCGGCCGGTGATCGCCGACCGGCTCGGCGGCGCCGGGCTGAGCGGAGGTGCACGCCAGGTGAATCGCGGCGCGGTCGGCGTAGCCGTGGGCGCGCTCGGCGGCGCTGGCGTGCCCGACGTAGAGCAGCCGGCTCGGTTGGTGTTGCAACTGGGTGGCCAGCCACGCCCGGTCGGCGTCGGTACGGCGAAACAGCTCGACCGCCGATGCCGCACTTGGCAGAACCGGGTGGGCTGCCATGACCTCGGCGAAATGCCGGGACAGCCGGGTGTCGGGCGACGGCCGGCCCAGCACCGATCCCAGCGGCGAGTCGGGGCGTTGACCGGGCACCCGCGGGTCGAGCACCAGAAGTGCTGCTGCACTGTGCCTTTCGGGCCAGCTGGCCGGGGTGCGCGGGGCGTGCGCGATATTGGGTGGCACGGCCATCAGCACATCGGCCAGTTCAATCAGCCGACGGCCCTCGGTCAGGGCGGAGATATCGGCTAGCTGCCAGAGGATGCGGGCGGCCGTGGTGCCCCTGGTGGTGATCGCGGCTGCCCGGGCTGCGACCAGCTCTTCGCGGCTGGGGCCCGCCAGCGGCAGGGCCAGCAGACCCCATGGGATGCGGGCCAGCCGGGCACTCGGCGAGATGTACAGCAGCGGAAGCGGATCGGAGGCGCATTCGGCCAGCAGCTGCCAGGCCGGCGCGGAGATCAGCAGCACCCCGAGGATGTAGGCCAGCGTCAGCTCGCGTTCGGCGGTGGCGAACGGGCCGGTGGTCAGCGCCCGCTCCAGCGCTTCGGCCAGTGTCTCGGCACCTTCGGGGTCGGGCAGTGCGCCCTGCAGTTCCTCGATGGCGGCAAGCAGGATCGGTTCCTCCACCACCCAGGTCACCGTGCGCTCGGGCCGGCCGACCACCCGCAGGCTGCCGTAGGTCGCGACGCCGAGGTCGGCGAACCGCAGCACGAGTGTGGTGGCGGTCATGGCCATGTCGACCACGCCGGGCCGTCAGCGGTCACGGTCTGCCCATAGCGGCTGGCCGCCAGCTGGCGGTAGTGCTCGAGAATCGGTGCGCGGGCAGGATCCATCTGCAGTCGCGGCAGTGGGCCCAGCGTGGTCAGGGTGAGGCCGTCGACCGATCCCCCGCCCGCGGCCAGTGCCTCTTCTGCCGCGGTGTCGGCGACCACCGCCGTGCTGACACCGCTATCCCACACCGATGCCTCGCCGAGCGGCTCGTGGGCGAACGTCCCTCGGGCGCTGTGGTATTCGATGAGTTCGCTAAGCAGCTCGGTGTTCTCCCACTCCCAGGCCACCGAGAAAGCGCCGGCCAGCATCCGCCCCGACACGTGGGCTCCCCAGCGCCAGCGGGACTCCGCGTCCATCATCGAGTACCGCACCGAGTCGACGGCGAGGGCGGCCGGGATCTTGAACTCGGCGGCGCGTTCCAGTTTCGCCATCGCGCTGCGGTGCGCGTCGCTTCCCAGCTCGACCCGGGTGACACCCAGCGATGCCGCCTGTCGGGCCTCCGTCGCCTTGAAGTCGTCGGTCGGCTCACTGATCCCGTCGAAGCCCATGTCCGCCAGCGCATCCGCTCGCCAGATGTTGCCGAGGTGATCGTCGAGCCGGGCGTACTGCAGCCAGCTCGAGCGGGGCCACTGATCCAGCAGTTCGCGAGCCTGTGCCACCAGTTCGAGGGCCTCGGCGAACCGACCACGGAACACCGATATCCAGCTGCGCTGCACCAGGATCCGATGGATATGCAACGGCTTGCCGAGCTCGCGCCAGTGCCGCTCGGCATGCGACCACGATTCGTCGGCGGCTTCCACCATTCCCACGCCCAGCCGGGTGAGCCCGAAGTACAGCCACGACCGCGAGACGTCATGGGCGCGGTTGCCCTCGGCGATCACCGGGTAGGCCCCGCCGACGAGGCGCTCGGTGGTCTGGTGGTCACCTCGCATCCAGCTGGCGGCCGCGGTCTCGAGTTCTGCTCGCGCGCAATACAATTTCCAGTCCCGGCGCTGCGCTCGCGCGCCTGCCCGGTGCAGCCACTGCTCGCCCTCGGCCAGCCGGCCGGTCTCCACACAGAACCGGCCATAGGCCAGACCGCCGGTGACGAGCAACTGGTCGACGGCGTCCGAGGGCTCGGTGAGGTCGTCGATGACCGGAATGATCTTGCGCCACAACGCTGCCGCGCGGGGGTGCAGGTCGTCGTCGGAAAGCGCCGTCGCGCACAGCACCCCGGCCAGGGCGCCGAGGTGTTGGCGGTCGGCGGCCAGGTCGGGGAATCGCTGCACACAGTCGTCGTCCTGCAGGGCCACCAGTTCGGTGGCGGCCGCTTCGTGCTCCCCGTACGCCGCGGCCAGACCCACCCTCAGGAACTGGGCCCGTAGCCGGTAGCGCGAGCGCATGTGGTCTTCCTCGGATCCCGGTGCGGCGTCGGCATAGGCCGCCAGGCAATCGTCGATGCGCTGTATGCACTCTTCGGTGCCGTCGTAGGCGGTCCGGTTCAGGTACAGCTCGCCGAGTAAGGCGAACACCTCCAGAGCCAGATCGTCGCGGTCCTCGCGCTCGATCTCGGGCAGCACCGACAACAGAAGATCTTTGGCCGCTTCTTCCTTGGCGGCCAGGATGAGCTGGCGAGCGCGCTCCAGCTCGCCGGGGATCGACACGGCTGCATCATAAATCGGCCGCGTCGTCAGTCCGGACAAACGCCGGGATGGCGGACGTGCATGACACGTCCGCCATCCCTCCCCATGCTGGCTCAACTCACTTGCAGCTGACGGTGATCTCGAACTTCTTGGTGATCATCCCGGCCATCGGGTTCTTCATGTCCGCGCCGGCGGCCTCACCGCTGATGGTGTAGGTGCTGCCGTCCACCTTCACGTCGGCAGAACCGGTCTTGACTCCCATGTTGTCGCTGACCGCGAGTGCGTTGCCATCCACGACCATGCCAAGGGAGGTCACCTTCGGTGTGGGTTCGTCGGTCATGACCACACCGAGACCCTGCTGACCGCCGACTGCGCCACTGGCGATGTTGATGTTGCCGCCCTGCTTCACGCACGTCACCGTGCTGAGGTCCAAACCCGGCAGGTCGTTCCCGTCGACCTTGACCGAGGTGGTTCCCCCGCTTGCAACGGTGGCGCTGGTCGGCGCTGAACCGGTTGCCGATGCGGTGCTCTTGCCGCTGCTGTTGTTGTCGGAGCACGCCATCAGCAGCATGCTGCAGCCGATCACGCCGATACCGACCGCGAGAACTCGTTTCACGGGTTTTCCCTTCGCTCATGTGCGTCGCCCAGGTGGCGCCGTCATGAGCAAGTACAGGTGCGGTCCCCGGCTACCGATACCAACTTCTTCGCCGCCGAGATCGACGTAATGGCGCGGATTACTCGCACTTCCGCGGCCATCCGTCGGTTTCGGCGGAAGACCTGCTCAGGCCTTGGCGAACTGCTTGGCGTCGAACAGTCGCGCCCACTCGGCCCGCGAGCGGATCGAGGTGTCGACGTCGGTGGCCTTGGCGCGCAGTGCGCCGACGGCGGCCTGCTCTTTCGGCGTGCGGGCGAAGGGATCCCAGCTGAAGAACCGGCAGGAGTTCGCCCAGGTGATCTTGTCGATGTCGGAGTCCGATGCGCCCGCGGCGTTCAGCTCGGCGAGCACCTTCTCCGGGGCGTCCGGCCAGAAGCAGTCCGAGTGCGGGTAGTCGCACTCCCAGGCGATGATGTCGATGCCGATCTCGTGACGCAGTTTCAGTGACGTCTTGTCGGTGACGTAGCAGGCCAGCGAGTGCTCGCGGAAGACATCGCTGGGCAGTTTGTCGCCGAAGTCGCGGCGCAGCCACTTCTGGTTGGTGTAGTGCCGGTCGCTGCGGTCGAGGTAGAACGGAATCCATCCGATGCCGCCCTCGGAGAACGCGAACTTCAGGTCCGGATAGTTGCGCATCGCCGGGCCCCACAGCAGGTCCTGGGCGCACATCGCCGACACCTGGGTGGCCAGGATGATCATGTTGTCGATCGGCGCGTTGGGCGCCATGCTGATCGCCCCGAAGCCGGTGCCGATGTGCAGGCACATCACCACGTTCTCCTCAGAGAGCGTCCGGAACACCGGGCCCCAGTAGTCCTCGTCGTGGTAACTCGGAAGTCCTTCCAGGTGCGGCAGTTCCGGCATCGTCACCGCCCGGCAGCCCTTGGCGGCCACCCGGCGGATCTCGTTACACATCCCCTCGGGCGTCCACGTCGGCAGGATCGCGATCGGGATGAAGCGGTCCGGGTAGGAACCAGCCCACTCGTCGATGTGCCAGTCGTTGTATGCCGACACCATGACCAGGGTGACGTCTTCGCGTGTCATGTTGAGGTGACGCGCGGAGAAACCGGTGAATGTCGGGAAGCACATCGAGGCCAGGATGCCGTTGCGGTTCATGTCTCGGACGCGCTCGTGGACGTCGTAGACCCCGGGGCGCATCTCGGCGAAGCCGGCCGGGTCACGGCCCCACTCCTCGGCGGGCCAGGACACCACGGCGTTGAGTCCGCTGACGCCCTGCGGACGACCCTGATACATCCACTGGTCGACGCCTTTGTCGTCGGTCACCACGATGGGAGCGTCGTCGCGGTACCTGGCCGGGACATGGCGCAGGAACATGTCGGGCGGTTCGACCACGTGGTCGTCGATGCTCACCAGGATCAGGTCGTCAACGTTCATGCGGTCAGTTGTACCCTCGATATTCGTGACCGTCTCCGCGCATTCGGCCAGAGACTTGGCCCAAACGGCCAAAACCAGGCCGCACGCCGAACCGGCCAACGTTGCCCAGATCGAACTGCGGCGCGGTGGCCGGGTCCTGGCCGGCAGTTATCTGTACGAGGGTGACCTGCTGGTCACCGGCTGGCACGTGCACGACGTTCACCAGATCGAGTACGCCATCGGCGGCGTCGTTGAAGTGGAGACGGCCGCCGCCCACTATCTTCTGCCGCCGCAACAGGCGGCCTGGATTCCGGCCGGTCTGCAGCACCAGGCGACGATGAACCCGTCGGTCAAGACGCTCGCGGTGATGTTCGACCCGTCGGTGCTGCCCAACCCCGGGGACCGCGCGCGCATCCTGGCGGTGTCCCCGTTGCTGCGCGAGATGCTGCTCTATGCGATGCGCTGGCCCATCGCCCGGGGCGGAGGTGCCGCCGAAGAGGACAGGGTCTCCGACTCGTTCTTCACCACCCTGGCCAACCTGGTGGCCGAGGCGCTGGATCATGAAGCGCCACTGAGCCTTCCGACTTCCGAGGATCCGGTCGTCGCCGCGGCCATGGCCTACACCAAGGAGAACCTGCAGTCGGTCAGCCTCGAACAGGTGTGCCGTGCCGTCGCCGTCTCCGAGCGCACGTTGCGGCGCCAGTTTCAAGGTGAGGTCGGATTGTCTTGGCGCACTTATCTTCTGCATGCGAGGATGCTGCGTGCCATGGCTCTGCTCGCTGCCCCCGGCCAGCGGGTGGCGCAAACCGCCTCGGCCGTGGGCTTCGACAGCGTCGGGTCGTTCACCCGGGCATTCACCCAGTTCTGCGGCGAGACGCCGTCGTCATACCGATCCCGGGTCAACACCACCGGCATGTGAGGATCCCGCCCGGCGGGCCGCCCGTTCATGCCAGCGCAACCGCAGAATCAACAGCCCGCGATGTGCCTCGAATCCCACCGACAGCGGGTCGCGCATCCGGGATACCCGGTGCCGCCGTGTTGATGTCATAACCCCAGTGAACCGCATTCGGGCGAACCGGTGTTGTCGTGCAGGTGTCCGGTGTCGTGCCTGTGTGCGACGACCCGTCGGTACCGCCGGACCCAGCCGGCTCGCAGCCGGCTCGCAGTCTCCATGCAGCTAATTCGCAGAAAATCACTCTATCCTGTGACTTCTCGTCCAGATGACTGTGACGCAGCTGTATGGAGATGGGCGCGGGAGGCAAACGTGAACAAGGTCATCGGGCTTGGACTCAGGGCCTTTGCCCTCACTGCGGTATCTGTCACATTCGTCGGAACCGGTGTGGCGAACGCCGACGACTACGCGGGCAAGTCCTACTCGGATGCGTCCTCGGCCATCAGCGGAGCTGGGCAGAAGGCGGTGATCGCCTCATCGGTCGGTGACGCCGTCTCGCAGGCCGACTGCGTGGTGACGCGCTCGCAGAAGGCGCCCTGGCTCAAGGGCGACAACTTCAGCGCGGTCACCGACACCGTGCTGCTGTTCTTGAACTGCAACGCCAAGCTGGCATCGGCCGGTAAGCCGGGCAACTCCCTGGCCAGCCCGGAGGGTCAGGCCGAGAAGGCCAGCGAGGACGCCCAGGCCGCCAAGGACCAGGAAGCCGCCCAGCAGGCCGCCGCCCAGCAGAACGAGGCGACCCAACTGCTCTCCCCCGGCGGCAACTGACCGCTCGGCTTGCCGCCGCGCTCTGCTGCGGCAAGGATCGCGGGCAATGGATGCCACATTCGCCGCCGAACTGGCGGACCTCGACGCCCTCGGACAGGCCGCGCTGGCTGCGGCCGGTGGGGTATCGGCGGTAGAACTTCTCGATGCCGCGATCTGGCGGCTGGAAGCAGCGCGCCGTCTCAACGCCGTCATCACCGATCTCTTCGACCGGGGCCGGGAGCAGGCCGCCGCCCTCGACGCGTCCGGGTCGTTGCGAAGCGGCGCGGCCGGTCCGCTGGCCGGAGTTCCCTTCCTGCTCAAGGATCTTGGCGCCTCTCTGGCAGGCGCGCCCGAAGCGATGGGCAGCCGGGCACTGCGCACCCACGTCGCCGGCCAGACCGCCTGGATCGTCGAGCGCTATCTGGACGCAGGTCTGGTGGTGTTCGGCAAGACCAACACCCCGGAGTGGGGAAACCACTGCACCACCGAGCCGTCACTGTTCGGTCCGACCGTCAATCCGTGGTCACCGGCGATCACACCGGGCGGCTCGTCCGGCGGATCGGCGTCGGCCGTGGCCGCCGGGGTGGTACCGGCCGCGTCCGGCGGCGACGGTACCGGCTCGATCCGGGTGCCCGCGTCGTGTTGCGGGCTGGTCGGGCTCAAGCCACGACGCGCGCGCACCTCATTCGCCCCGGGCGGGCACCTTCTGGAAGGGCTGGCCGTCGAACACGCGCTCACCCGGACTGTACGCGACAGCGCGGCCCTGCTGGACGCGGTCACCGGATCCGCGCCGGGCGACCCGTACAACGCGGCCCCGCCCGCCCAGCCATTCGCCCGCGCAATACACGACACGCCGGCCACCCAGCGGATTTTGGTTACCACGCAGTCGCCGTTCCCGGGCCCTGGCACCGACCCGCTGGTGGTCGCCGCCGTGGAGTCGGCCGCACGGGCGCTGGAGAGCCTGGGCCACCGGATCGCCCCCGGCGCCCCGGTCTTCGACGCCGACGCGGTGGCCGACGCTATCGCTGTCCTGCACAACGTGAGCAACGTGCAGCTGTACAACTTCGCCACGGACCATCTCGGCCGCGAGCCGCGCGAGGACGAGTTCGAGCCGAGCAGCTGGGTGATGATGCGCGAGGGCGTTGACACCACCGGTGTGGCCTACGCCGATGCCATCGACACGCTGCACGGCCAGACCCGATTCTTCGCGGCCGGGATGGCCGGGCATGACGTGCTTCTGACGCCGACGCTGCTCGCGCCGCCGCCGCCCTATCGGGTGCTCGACCAACCGCGCGGCACCACCCGGGCGTTCTTCGACGTCGAGTTCGCTCACACCGGATGGACGACGATGGCCAACGTCACCGGGTGGGCGTCGATCTCGCTGCCGCTGGCCGCCACCCCCGACGGCCTGCCGATCGGGGTTCTGCTGACCGCACCCGAGGAAACGGTGCTGCTCCAGCTGGCCGCCCAGCTCGAGACCGTGCTGCCATGGGCGGCCCGGCGGCCTCCGGGCTGGCTGGGCCGGGACTGAGTTCTGCCATCCGGTGAACTCGTACGGAGCCGTGTGATGCCCGTGCGAGACTGAGGCCATGGCTGTCTCTATCGCCCGCCCGAAGCTGGAAGGCAATATCGCCGTCGGCGAGGGACGCCAGATCGGCTTCGCGGAGTTTGGTGATCCGCAGGGCCGCGCCGTGTTCTGGTTGCACGGCACTCCCGGTGCGCGCCGCCAGATCCCGATGGAGGCCCGGGTCTTCGCCGAGCAACGCGGCATCCGGCTCATCGGTATCGACCGGCCCGGGATCGGGTCCTCGACACCGTTCCAGTACGACAACGTGCTGTCCTTCTCCAGCGACTTCACCACCATCGCCGACACCCTCGGCGTCGACACGATGGCCGTCGTCGGGCTGTCCGGTGGCGGCCCCTACACCCTGGGCTGCGCGGCCGCCCTGCCCGAGCGGATCGTCGCTGTCGGCGTCCTGGGCGGGGTGGCCCCGACGGTGGGGCCCGATGCGATCGGCGGGGGGCTGATGGCGCTCGGCTCGGTCGTGGCTCCGCTCATCGAGGTGGCCGGCGGACCCATCCGGCTGGCCGCCAGTACCTTCATCCGGCTGGTCCGTCCGGTGGCCGGACCGGCCCTCTACATCTACGCCGCCATCTCCCCCGAGGCCGACCGCAAGATGCTGGTTCGCCCCGAGTTCAAGGCGATGTTCCTCGACGATCTTCTCAACGGGAGCCGAAAGCAGCTGGCGGCGCCGTTCGCCGACATCGTGGTCTTCGCCCGCGACTGGGGCTTCCGTCTCGACGAGGTCAAGGTGCCGGTCCGGTGGTGGCACGGCGACCGCGACCACATAGTGCCGTTCGACCACGGCCGCCACGTCGTCAGTGCGCTGCCCGACGCCGAACTCCACCGGCTTCCCGGGGAAAGCCACCTCGCCGGCCTCGGGCGCGCCGAGGACATTCTGGGTACCATGCTCGACTTCTGGGATCGTGACGAAAAGCGCTGAGCACAGGCGTCTTTGGCTGATCGCGGCCGCAACGGCGGTGGCCGTCGCAGGCTCGGCGCCTGCAGTGGCCCAACCTGATCCGGCCGCGCCCGCCGACTTCGTGGCACTACTGGACGTCGACCCGTCGATCCTGCAGGAGATGCGCTACGTCACCGCGCACAATTTCACCGGCGATCCGGTCGATGGTTACCGCAGCCCGACGTGCATCCTGACCCGCCAGGCCGCCGACGCGCTGCACCGCGCCCAGCAGGACTTCCTCGAGCGCGGCTACAGCCTCAAGGTCTACGACTGCTATCGGCCGCAACGCGCTGTCAACGACTTCGTCGCGTGGGCGCGGGATCTCGCCGATCAGCGGATGAAACCGGAGTTCTATCCGCGGGTGGACAAGTCTGCGCTCTTCGCGGACGGCTACATCGCGGAGAAGTCCGGGCACAGCAGAGGAAGCACAGTGGACCTCACGCTGGTAGCGCTGCCCGCGGCTGTCGAGGCGCCCTATGCCGCTGGCCAGCCATTGGTGGATTGCGCTGCGCCACAAGATGTCCGGTTTCCCGACAACTCCATCGACATGGGGACCGGATTCGACTGCTTCGACACTCTCGCCCACACCCTCGGCCAGCGGGTGGGCGGTGACGAGCTCAAGAACCGACTGCTGCTCAAAGAAGGGCTCGAACACCAGGGCTTCGTCAACTACGACCAGGAGTGGTGGCACTTCACCTACCAGCCGGAGCCCTACCCCGACACCTATTTCGACTTTCCGGTGGATCCGTCCGCGTTAGCCGGAATCCGTTGAGCGCCTACGAATCCGACCTTTCGTCGGTTTGTCATGGCGAACGTCCCGCCTAAAGTGGGCCACAAGTCTCTGGTCGTGGGCCGTCGCACCGCGGCAGTGTGAGGCCCGTACTGAAGCAACCGGTGCATTGACGGCGTTCACGTCGCACCGCCGTCGAAAGGCTCCCCGGATGACCGAGTTCGCTGACGAGAGGGACTACGCCTGGCGGATGATCCGCGCGGCTCGCCGTGCGCAGGCCGCCGACATCCGGACCGACGGCGCCCACGTCTGCCGCGACCAGATCGTGGAACTGCTCGACGCCGCACTGGACGCGGGCCTGGATCGGGCCGAGATCGTCGTAGAGCTGGCCCATCTCGGCGGCCGGTTCTTCGCACTGTGCGATCTGGATTCCACCGTGAACCGCGACGGCGACGTCGACGACGCCGCGATCTGCCTCAACTGAACGTCGGGCCGGTCTCGCCCAGAAGCGTCCGGCGCAGCATGTGCATCGCCACGGTCGTCGAGCGCTCCCGGATATCCGAGCGTTCCCCGGGCAGACGCACCGACCGGCTCACCGTCGTGCCGTCGGAGAGCCGCACGCAGAACCACACCGTGCCCACCGGTTTGTCTGGTGTTCCGCCCCCTGGGCCCGCGATGCCGGTGATCGAGACTGCGGTGTCGGCGCCGAAGCGGTCCAAAGCACCTGCGGCCATCGCCTCGGCGACTTCCTGCGACACCGCCCCGTGGGCTTCGATGAGGCCGGCGTCGACGCCCAGCAGGGCGGTCTTGGCTTCGTTGGCATAAGCGACGACTCCGCCTGCGACGTAGTCCGAGGAGCCCGGGCGGTCGGTGAGGCGGGCGGCCAGCATCCCGGCGGTGCACGACTCGGCCGTGGCGATGCGCCGGCGGGCCAGCAGCGCCGCCACCTGGTCGTCGACCAGCGACCCGTCCTCGGAGAAGACCATCGCGCCGTGCCGCTCGCGGAGCAGCGTCATCAGCCGGTCGTAGACCGCCGCGCTGTGCGGTTCGTAGCGGGTGACCATCTCGACCTCGCCGCGGCGCAGGCAGGTGGTGATCTCCAGCTCGGTGAAGTCTGCGATGGTGCGCTCGGCCTCCCGCAGTGTTTCGGCGAGGCCGGATTCGGCCAGCCCGAACATGCGGACGGTGTCCTGGTGGTACACCGTCCGTCCCGCGATGGCCGTCTGCACGATCCCGCTCGCCACCGCATTCGGCCACATCGCCTGCAGTTCACGCGGCGGCCCGGGAAGCACGAGCACCACAGGCGTGCCGGGCACCACCACCCCAGGTGCGGTGCCCACCGGGTCGATGACCTCAGCCCCCGCAGGCACCATCGCCTGCTTGCGGTTGGCGGCCATGACGGCGTCGAAGTCGACCCCGGTGTAGCGGGCCATCAGCGACTTCAGGATCGCCGCGATCTTGGCTTCGAGTGCGGCGTCGAGGATCAGTTCCCGTCCGCAGAATCGCGCCACCGTCTCCACCGTCATGTCGTCGGCGGTCGGGCCCAGCCCGCCGGTGGTGACGATCAGGTCGACGCCTTCAGCGGCCAGGAACCGCAATTGGGCTTCGATATCGGCGGCCCGGTCACCGCAGATCGTGATGTGGGCCAGCTCGACACCCAGCTCCAGCAGGCGGTCGGCGACCCAGGGACCGTTGCGGTCGGCCACCCGCCCGGTCAGCACCTCGGTTCCGGTCACCACGATTCCCGCGCGTGCGCTCATAGGTGCGAGATTACGCAGCGCCGCCGCACCGACAACGAGCGCGCGGTGAATGCACGCGAACACCGCGTGTCGCCGTGCCGACTCGCACGCTCGCGGTCACACCGGGTCGGGCGTCAGCCCGGTCACTTGCCCGAGCGCCTGCAGCCAGGCGTTGGTGTCCTTGACGAAGAAGCCGATTTCGCCGGCTGCGGTGCGGATCACGAGATGCGTCCAGCTGCCGACGACGTTGCCCTTGAACACCTTGGCCAGCCGCAGCCCGGTGATCGCGTCCACAGGGATCTCGATCCTCGTCCCGGTTAGCGTCACGAATACCAGCCGACGGCGGGTCAGCGCGATGCGCCCACTGTTCTTGACCGCAGGAAAGCCCGGCGCGGTCGCACCTTGGTAATTGCCCTTCTCCAGCGGCCGGATGATGGTCTCGGCCGCCAATTCGGTGTCGAGTTCACCGGCGGCTGCACGGTATTTGCCGCGGAAGATGAGCACGATCGGCAAGGCGATCAGCGCCAGTACGGCGGCGATGCCGATGACCAGCAGGAGCACATGTACCGCGATGCTCATCTCGGCCGTCCCCGGTCAGCGCAGCGCAGCGCCGGGAGCGCGCACCACCAGCGGTACGGCGGGGAAAGCGGCGGCGAGTTCCGCGCGCGACTTACGCAACGCCGAGGTGCCGTAGCCCTTCTTCCGGTGGTCGGGATGAATCCAGATGCGGACGTTGACCTCGCCGCCGACCAGCTCGCCGAACACCAGGCCGACCTTCTCGTCACCGTCGATGGCCACGAACCACGCCGCCTCCTCGGCATTCAAACGATCACGCGCCGAACGGATTTCGTCGTCGAGGTCTCCTGCGGGCGAACCGGAACCGTCGCCGGCGGCGCCGATCTCCTGGGTACGGGTGGCGAAGATGTCTCGGTCGGACTCGTCGGAGAAGGGCCGCAGCTGCAGGCTCTCGTCCGTACTCGCCGGGCGCTCCCCCAGAGTGAACGACAACTGGCTGTTGAGGTCGTTGATCTCGTCGGTGATGAGGTCGCGGGACGCCTTGGTCACCTGATCGAAGGACAACCCCAGGACGGCTTCACTGCCCAGGCGGGAGGTGCCGAGCAGAGCGGAGACGGCCTCCACCGCCGAGGCCCGGTCATCCGAGTCGACGATGACGTCGAGCACTTCATGGCGGCGTTCGAGAGCCTTCAACAGAGCATCGGCAATCTCGCGGCGAGCGGCGGCGCGGTCATGGTGAGTCATGGCAGTAAGCGTAGTTCGGCGGGCTGAGTTCGGTGGGGTCCGTGCCAACTCTGCCACCGACGTGCGCGGACGCCGCCAAGGTGCCGTGCCGGGCTTGTTGTGCGCATCATGGTGGGGTTGGCGCCGGTGCTTCGGCGGATGCGGTGCGCGTGGGTGCCCTCTGCAAAGATGAACAGCCGGCAGATGACCGGTAGCGCTGGGGTGTCCGGTCCCGGATCTTGATACGAGGAGTTAGACGACGGTGGCGAAGACGCTGGGAGCGATCCTCGTCGTCGTACTCCTGCTGGTGTGCGCCGGCGACTACGGTGTCGTCGCCGGATCGCCGCCGTCGGCCGCCCAGGACATCGAGCTGGCCACCGGCTGGAAACTGAGCTCGGCGAGCAATCTCGATACTGATGGTGCCGCGGTGTCGCAGGCGGGTTACGACGATTCCGGTTGGCATCCCATCAAGCGCATGCCGGCCACGGTGCTGCAGATCCTCGAGGACGACGGCGTCTACCCCAACCTGTACTACGGCAAGAACCTGCTCACCGAGGTTCCGCAGGACCTCTACAAACAGGACTGGTGGTATCGCACCACCTTCGACGCACCCGCCGATCAGCAGACCTACGTGCTGGACTTCCCCGGCATCAACTACCGCGCCGAGATCTGGCTCAACGGCCGCCGGGTGGCCGACAACCGTCAGATCGTCGGCATGTACAACGACCACGAACTCGACGTCACCACCGCGATCCGGCGTGGTGCGCCGAACACGCTGGCCGTTAAGGTCACCCCGGAGCGAGCCATCCAGGACGTCGACGGTGTCGAACTCGCCGACAGTTGGTACGACTGGATCAACTGGCGCTATCTGGGTTACCAGGGCCCCGACAAGAACCCGGCCAACGGCAACTCGTTCGTACCCGACCGGAATGCGGGCATCTGGAAACCCGTGCACCTCAAGACATCCGGCCCCGTGCAGATCGACGCGGCCACGGTCAACACCGAGTTGCCCCTGCCCGACACCGACCGCGCCCGGCTGACCGTGTACGCGGGCGTGCACAACTACTCCGCCGACCGGGTGCGCGGGGTGTTGCGCGCCACCATCACCCGCGACGGCAAGGCGCCCATCCACGTCGACCAACCGGTGTCGCTGCAACCCGGCGAAGACCGTGAAATCTCCTTCACCCCTGATCGATTCGCCGCACTCAACGTCGCCAACCCCGATCTGTGGTGGCCCTACACGATGGGCCCGCCCAACCTGTACGACCTGCGGCTGGAGTTCGTCCAGAACAGCGTCACCACCGACGTCACCACCTCGAAGTTCGGCATCCGCAGCATCACCCAGAGCCGCGACAGCGACGACTCCTTCGCCGACCTGGGCACCGGCGGCAACTTCTACCTCAAGGTCAACGGCAGGGACTTCCTGGTGCGCGGGGCCACCTACACCCCCGATCTGCTGTTCAAGTACGACCCAGACCGCGATGCGGCGATCCTGCGCTACGTCAAGGATCTCGGCCTGAACATGCTGCGGCTGGAGTCCAAGATCTCCTCGACCCGGTTCGTCGAGTTGGCCGACGAGATGGGCATCCCGTTGATGTACGGCTGGATGTGCTGCAACCAGTGGGAGAAATGGCAGCAGTGGGACGACGAGGACCGCCGCGTCGCCCAGGAGAGCATGCACTCCCAGATCGACTGGCTGCGCTCGCACCCGTCGGTGTTCATCTGGGCCAACGGCAGCGACGGGCGGCCGCCCGCCGGTGTGCTGGCCGACTACCACCGCATCCTCGACGACCTGCACTGGCAGAACGCGACCGTCGACACCGTGTCGTCGTTCGCCCGCGACGCCGGCGGCCGGCCACAGTGGGACGGCATCCAGATGGCCGGCCCCTACAGCTGGCGCCCGCCGTCCTACTGGTTCAGCGGCCGCTACGGCGCGGCTCGCGGATCCTCGGCCGAGCAGGGTGACAACGAGCACATCCCGCCGTACGCCAGCCTGCGCAAGTTCATCCCGCCGGACAAGATGTGGCCGATCAACGACACCTGGTTCTTTCACGCCGGGTCCGGGCCGCAGAACTCGCAACTGGTCAACGTCCGTCGCGTCATCGACCGCCGCTACGGTCCGTCGGTCAACGCCGAGATGTTCGCCGACAAAGCGCAACTGGCCCACTACGAGGCCACCCGGGCGCAGTTCGAGTCCTTCGCCGCCAACGGCTGGGACGGCCACAAGATGACGATCTACTGGATGCTCAACAGCCACTGGCCGTCGTTCTTCGGCAACATCTTCGACTACTACCTGCGCCCCGGCGGGGCCTACTACGGCGCGAAGAAGGGCTTGCAACCGCTCTCGGTGGTGTTCGACTCCTACGCCACCGGCAATCACCGCCAGGCCCGGGTGACCGTCGTCAACCAGACACCCCAGAAGCGCGACCACCTGCGGGTGCGGGTGCGCACCTACGACCTGACGGGCAAACTTCGCGACGACCGCGCCGCCGACGATGTCACCGTCGACTCCGGCGGGGCCGTCGCGGCGATGACGCTGCCGCCCGGGCCCGCCGACTCGCCGGTGTTCTTCGTCCGATGTGAACTGCTCGACTCATCCGGGGCGGTCGTCGCGCAGAACGTCTACTGGCAGTCCCAGCGGGTCGACGACGTCGGGCCGCCGGCCAACGACGCCGCCTTCGACTCCAAGCAGGTCAGCTGGGCCGACATGACCGCGCTGAACTACCTGCCCAAGGTGCCGCTGGACATCAGTGCCAGGGCCGGCGACGGGGCCCGCGAGGTCACCGTGTCGCTGCACAACCCGACGCCCAAGATCGCGTTCTTCGAACGGGCCGAACTGCTGACCGGTCCGCTGTCCGAGGAGATCCTGCCGATTCAGTACGACGACAACTACGTCACCGTCTTCCCCGGCGAGACCGTCGACATCACCGGGACCGTGCCCGACTCCGGTCCCCCGGCACAATGGGTCAGAGTGACCGGATACAACAGCGCTCCGGTCGTCGTGCAAGTGCGCTGAGGCTCGCAATGCGGCAGTGTGCCCTAGGGTCGGGGTTCCACCGCCAGTGTCGTGGAAGGGATTGAGGACATTGCTGCAGCACGCCCTGGTTGTGGCAGCTGCCCTCGCCGGCGCGGTGTTCGCCGCCATCGGCATCGTCGTGCGGCAGCGCGCCACCATGGACGTCCCGGCCGACCAGGGTGTCAGCACCGTCATGGTGACCACGCTGCTGCGCCGCCGGTTGTGGTGGGCCGGAACGGCCGCAGCGGTCACCGGCTATGGGTTCCAGGCCGTGGCGCTGGCGTACGGCTCGATCCTGCTGGTCGCTCCGCTGCTGGTGTCGGCGTTGTTGTTCGCGCTGCCGCTCAGCGCACGGCTGGCGCACCGCCGCGTCACCCGCGCCGAGTGGGGCTGGGCGGTACTGCTGACCGTGTCGCTCGGTGTGTTCGTCGCACTGGCCCGCACCAAGCCCGGTGACTACGAGCGCTCGGCGCTGACCGCGGTGATCGCCGCCGGGATCTGTCTGCTCTTCGTGGCCGGCTGCCTGCTGGTGGCGCTGCGGCTGTCGGACTGGCGCCGGGCGCTGATGCTGGCCGTCGGGGTCGGCGTGCTCTTCGGTGTGGTGGCTGTGCTCACCAAGCTGGTGATGCACCTCGTCACCGAAGGCAACCTGTCGCGGGTACTGGCGTCCCCGGTGCTCTACCTGTTGATCGTCGTCGGCGTGATCGCGACGCTGCTGCAGCAATCGGCCTTCCACGCCGGTTCGTTGCGCGCCTCAGTGCCGGCCATGCTGGTGCTCGAACCCGTGGTGGCGGTCCTGCTCGGTGAGGTGGTGCTCGGCGAGCACCTCGCCGTGAGCAAGCCGGTCGCCGTCGCGCTGCTGTTCGCGGCGGGCACCATGGCCGCGGCCACCATCGCACTGGGCCGCGACGAGGGCGCTTGGGAAGACGAGCTCGAAGCAGCGAAGGCCGGCTAGACCCAGGGGCCGACGCCGCCGATGGCGTCGATGCGGATTCGGGTCAGGTATCCGGGCGGGGCATCCTTGGGCGGGAATTCGACGTCTTTCGCGGTGACCAGCGCCGCGGCCAGTTCCGTGAGCAGTTCCGGTGCCCCGCCTTCGACGATGCGGGCGGTACCGGCGACCCACAGATACGGCGTCATGACGGCACCGGGCTCACGGGAGACGATCGTCAGCGCGACGCGGCCGTCGTGGCGCACGTTGCGAACCTTCTTGTGCTCCGACAGGTGCGCGACGACGAGTTCGTCGCCGTCCTCGCCGGACTGCAGCGCCACCCACACCAGTGAGACCTGGGGGCTTCCGTCCGGGTTCAGGGTCACCAGGGTGGCGTCGGCGCCCGACCCGATCAGCGCACGGGCGGCCTCATTGAGCAACATGTCTGGGTCCAACGCTTGCCGCCGCGAGTAATTCCCGGCGGGCGTGGTTGTATGTCTGACGTGACCGTCCTTGCGATCGACCAGGGGACGTCGGGCACCAAGGCGATCGTCGTCGACTCCGAGGCCGGGGTGGTGGGTCTGGCGGAGGTCGCCGTCCACCCGCGTTACCTCGACGGCGGCGGTGTCGAGCAGGATCCCGATGAGCTGCTGGAGTCGGTCCTGGCGGCCGGGCGGGCCGCGATCGCCGAGGCCGGCCGGCCCATCGAGGTTGTCTCCCTTGCCAATCAGGGTGAGACGGTGCTGGCCTGGGACCCCGGCACCGGACGGGCGCTGACTCCGGCGGTGGTCTGGCAGGACCGCCGGTCGGAGGGGGTGTGCGCCGAACTGGCCGGGCATGCCGACGAGATCGCGGCACGCACCGGACTGGTGCTGGACCCGTACTTCTCGGCACCCAAGATGGCGTGGCTGCGCCGCCACCGGGAGACCGCCGGGGTGGTGACGACGTCGGATTCCTGGCTGCTGCACCAGCTCACCGGCGAGTTCGTCACCGACGCCACCACCGCCAGCCGCTCACTGCTTGTCGAACTGGGCGCCCAGCACTTCGATGCGGATCTGCTGAATCTGTTCGGCCTTGCCGGGGAGGCCCTGCCCCGCATCGTCGGCAACGACGAAATAGTCGGCACCACAACATCTTTCGGTAGTGAGGTGCCGGTCGGCGGAATCGTCGTTGATCAGCAGGCCGCCCTGCTCGCACAGGCCTGCCTGCAACCCGGGATGGCCAAGTGCACCTTCGGCACCGGAGCGTTTCTGCTGGCCAATACGGGATCAGATCCGGTGCGTTCGACCTCGGGGCTGACCACCTCGGTGGCGTGGCGGGTCGGCGGTATCGACACCTTCTGCATCGACGGGCAGGTCTATACCGCCGCCTCGGCGGTCCGCTGGCTGGCCTCGCTGGGAGTGATCGCCGGAGCCGAGGAGCTCGACGCCGTCGCCGCGACCGATAACCAGGGCGTGCTCTGCGTGCCGGCGCTGGCCGGGCTCGCCGCTCCGTGGTGGCAATCAGGAGCCACCGCAACGATTTCCGGGCTCACCCTTGCCAGCGGCCGCGGACAACTCGTGCTCGCGGTGCTGCAGGGCATTGCCGCCCAGATCGCGGAGCTGGTGTCGGCCATCGGAACCGATACCGGCGCGGCGCTGACCCGGCTGCGGGTCGACGGCGGTCTTACCCAGTCGACGGTGCTCATGCAGGCGACCGCCGACATCCTGCAGGTGCCCGTGGACGTCTACCCGTCGCCGCACGCGACCGCGCTGGGAGCGGCGGCGCTGGCCCGATTGAGCCTGGACCCGACACGGGGGCTGGACACCGTCGTCGCCCCCTGGACCCCGCCGGCCGCCTTTGAACCGCGATGGCCGCAGGACCGCGCCGACGAATTCCGTTGCCGCTGGCGTGAACTCGCCGACACCACCTTCGGGGAGCCGGCATGACCCGGGTCTACGACGTCGCCGTCATCGGCGCCGGCATCGTCGGCTCGGCGATCGCCCGCGAACTGGCCGGCCACCGTCTCTCGGTCGCACTGCTCGATGCCCGCGACGACGTCGGTGACGGCACCAGCAAGGCCAACACGGCGATCCTGCACACCGGCTTCGACGCCAAACCGGGCACCCTGGAGTCGCGGCTGGTGCGGCGCGGCTATCACCTGCTCTCGCAGTATGCCGAGCCGACCGGAATCCCGATCGAACGCACCGGCGCCTTGCTGGTCGCCTGGGACGACGAACAGCTCGCCACCCTGCCCTCACTCAAGGAGCAGGCCGAGGCCAACGAGTACACCGAGTGCGAACTCGTCGACGCCGCAACGGTCTACCGTCGCGTCCCGGACCTCGGCCCCGGGGCGCTGGGTGGTCTGAGCGTGCCCGGCGAGTCGATCATCTGCACCTGGACGGTCAACCTCGCGCTGGCCACCGACGCGGTGAACCGTGGTGCGATACTGCACCGGGGCCACCGCGTCGAATCGGTCACCGCCGGATCCGAGCACACCACCCTGCACA
This sequence comes from Mycobacterium sp. DL592, assembly GCF_011694515.1. NCBI lineage: Bacteria > Bacillati > Actinomycetota > Actinomycetes > Mycobacteriales > Mycobacteriaceae > Mycobacterium > Mycobacterium sp. DL592. Next base: position 2,059,611 of record NZ_CP050192.1, read on the forward strand.
CCACCGCAGGCCCGGTCAGCACCCGATGGGTGGTCAACGCGGCCGGACTCGGCGCCGACCTGCTCGACGCCCAGTTCGGCTATGCGCGCTTCACCGTCACGCCGCGGCGCGGTGAGCTCATCGTCTACGACAAGCTCGCCCGCCGCCTCGTCGATGTGATCGTGCTGCCGGTGCCGACCTCGCGGGGCAAGGGCGTCCTGATCAGCCCGACCATCTACGGCAACGTGATGCTCGGCCCGACGTCGGAAGACCTCACCGACCGCAGCGCCACCGCGACCAGTGAGACCGGCCTGGAATCCCTGCTGGACAAGGGAAGCCGGCTGATGCCCAGCCTGCTCGAAGAGGAGATCACCGCAACCTATGCGGGATTGCGGGCGGCCATCGACGCCGGCGACTATCTCATCGAGGCGGACCCGGTCCAGCGCTACCTGCTCGTCGGCGGTATCCGCTCGACCGGGCTCACCGCGGGCATGGCCATCGCCGAGTATTCGGCGGGCCTGCTCGAGCAGGCCGGGTTGGCCCTGCAACCACGGGCCGACCTGCCGCCCGCACCCCGGATGCCGAATCTCGGCGAAGCGTTCCCGCGGCCCTATCAGGACGCGGCGGCGATCAGCGCCGACCCCGCCTACGGCAGGATCGTCTGCTTCTGCGAGCGGGTCACCGAAGGTGAGCTTCGCGATGCCCGGTGCTCGGTCATCCCGCCGGTGGACCTCGACGGCCTGCGCCGGCGCACCCGGGTGCTCAACGGCCGCTGTCAAGGATTCTTCTGCGGCGCCCAGGTCGCCCGGTGGTTCGAGGAGTCGCTGTGAGCGTCGACGTCGCCGTCATCGGCGCCGGCCCGTCCGGGCTGACCGCTGCCGCCGAGATGGCCGGTAGCGGACTGAAAGTGGTTGTCCTGGAACGAGAATCGGTGGCTGGCGGCATTCCCCGGCACAGTGACCATCTGGGTTACGGCATCCGCGATCTGCGTAAGGTCATCACCGGTCCGCAGTATGCGCGGCGACTGGTCGCGCAGGCAATCGAGGCCGGCGCTGAGATCCGGACCGAGACTACGGTCACCGACTGGGCCGGTGATCACGCGGTCCACACCACCGCACCGCGCGGGCGCGAGACGCTCGAGGCCCGGGCGGTGGTGCTGGCCACCGGCGCCCGCGAACGGCCACGGCCCGCCCGGCTGATCGCCGGTGACCGCCCCGCCGGGGTCTACACAACGGGGCATCTGCAGAATCTCGTCACCATCCAGGGCGGCTCCGTCGGACGGCGCGCCGTCGTCGTGGGCGCTGAACTGGTCAGCTATTCGGCGGTGCTCACCCTGCGTCACGCCGGCTGCCGCACCGCGCTGATGACCACGCTGCATCCCCGTCCCGAGTCCTATGGCGCGTTCACCGTGGCGGCCCGGATCGGGCTGGGGCTCAAGGTCGCCACCCGCACCCGCGTCACCCGGATCGTCGGCTCGGCCACCGTGCGGGCGGTCGAGATCGAGAACATCGACACCGGGGCCCGGCAACTCGTCGACTGCGACACCGTGATCCTGACCGGTGACTGGGTTCCCGACCACGAGCTGGCCCGGGCAGCCGGCCTGGCCCTCGACGAGGCAAGCCGCGGCCCGCTGGTCGACACTGCGCTGCGCACCAGCCGGGCGGGCGTGTTCGCCATCGGGAACCTCGTGCACCCGGTCGACACCGCCGACGGCGCCGCGCTCGACGGCAGGCATGTGGCCGCCCAGGTGCACGCCTTCCTCGACGGCCGTGCGCCGTCGAGCGTCGCCACGCGTTTGCTCGCCGAGGCACCGCTGCGCTGGATCAGCCCGGGACTGATGCGCCCCGACGACATCGCACCGGCGCGCGACCGGTTGCTGGCCTGGACCGACACGCTGGTGCGTTTTCCCACCGTCATCGCACGTCAGGGCGTTATCGAAGTAGGCAGGCGGCGCCTGGGATGGCCGGCTTCGCCGGGACGGATCGTCCGTATCCCGGCCGGCGTGGTGGCCGGGGCGAGGCCGGGCGGCGACCCGGTGATCCTGTCGCTGGCCTGAAGCTCGGCCATGATGGTGGGGTGATGACGTCAGCAGACCCCGTCACGCAGATCGCCGGCGGTCCGCAGGGGCCGTCAGTCGGGGCCTTTTTCGACCTGGACGGCACCCTGGTGGCCGGCTTCACCGCGACGGCACATGCCAGCGACCGCATCCGCCGTGGGCAGGCCCGCGCCGGCGAGGTGCTCGGCGTCCTGGAAGCCTCGCTGCGCTACAAGCTGGGCCGCATGCAGTTCGAGCGGCTCCTGGTGCGGGCGGCGGGTTATCTGCGCGGCGAGTCGCTGAGCGACCTTGACGAGATCGGCGAGCGCCTCTATGTCGAGCAGGTGGCCCACCGGGTCTATCCGCTGATGCGCGAGATCGTCGCTGCCCATAAGGCCCGCGGCCACACCGTGGCACTCAGTTCCTCGGCGCTGACCATCCACGCCGAGCCGGTGGCCCGCGCGCTGGGCATCGCCAACGTCGTGTGCAACACCTTCGAGCTCGACGAGGCCGGGCTACTCACCGGGCAGGTGAGCAAACCGATCGTGTGGGGCCGGCAGAAAGCGGCTGCCGTGCAACGGTTTTGCGAAACCAACCAGGTGGACCTGGCGGCCAGCTATTTCTACGCAGACGGCGACGAGGACGCCCACCTGATGGCGCTGGTCGGGTATCCCCGGCCGGTCAACCCGCGCCCGGGCCTGGCGGCCAAGGCCGCCGCGAACGACTGGCCGGTGCTGCGACTGTCGATTCCCGGCCGGCCTGGTGCGACGGCCAATGCGCTGGGACACCTTCCCGCGCTGGGCCGGGCCGCTATCGGGGCGGCGTTCAGCTCGCTGGCGCTGCGGACCCGCCGCAACCCCAGGGGCTGACTCAGGGCAGCGCGCGGTGCGGCACGTCGGTGATCAAACCACCGTCCACCACGTACTCCGAACCGGTCGAGAAGGACGACTCGTCGCTGGCCAGGAAGACGATGAAGGTGGCGACCTCTTCGGGCCTGCCGGGACGGCCGAGCGGGGCACCGACCATGTCGTCAGGGAAGTGCTTGGTCATCGGGGTGCGGATGAAGCCCGGGTGGACCGAGTTGACCCGGATGTTGTCGGAGGCCAGTTCCAGCGCGGCAGACTTGGTCAGGCCGCGCAGGGCCCACTTGGAGGCGACGTAGCTGTGCACCCAGGACGCGCCGCGCATCCCTTCGATCGAGGAGACGTTGATGATGGACCCGCCGCCGGCGGCCTTCATGGGCTCCAGTACGGCTTTGATGCCGAGCATCGCGCCGGTGAGGTTGACGGCCAGCACGCGGTTCCACTTGTCGACATCGATCGACTTCAGCGGTGAAACCTGCACGATGCCCGCGTTGTTCACCAGGACGTTGATCTTGCCGAAGGCGCTCAGTGCGGTTTCGACGGCGGCCTGCCACTCGTCGACTTCCGTCACGTCGAGGTGTACGTAGCGCGCGGCGTCGCCGAGCTCATCGGCCAGCTCCTGGCCCTTCTCGTCGAGGATGTCGCCGATGACGACCTTGGCGCCTTCGGCGACGAGCATCCGCGCGTCGGCCGCGCCCATCCCCTGCGCTCCACCGGTGATGATTGCCACTTTGTCCGCTACGCGTCCCATGACGCGACAGGCTACCTCAGGCGCCAGCTCCCGAAATAGAACCTGTTCCAGTTTCGCGGCCGAGTGCGCATACTGGGTCGACACCTTCACCGTCGCGAGGAGAACGAATGGCTATCCGCGTCGCCCACATCGGCACCGGAAACGTCGGGCGTCTGGCCCTGTCCGAACTGATCAGCAATCCGGGGTTCGAGTTGACCGGACTGTGTGTATCGGCCGACGAGAAAGTCGGCAAGGACGCAGGCGAACTCGCCGGGCTCGATGTGACGACCGGGATTCTGGCGACCAAGGACCTCGACGCCGTGCTGGCCGCCAAGCCCGACTGCGCGGTGTACTGCGCCATGGGCGACAACCGCATGCCGCAGGCGATGGCCGACGTGTACAAGATCGCCGCCGCGGGCATCAACGTGGTCGGCACCTCCCCCGGCGTCCTGCAGTACCCCTGGGGGGTGATGCCCGACAAATACATCGCGCCGCTGGAAGAGGCTGCGCGGCAGGGCAATTCGAGCATCTACATCAACGGAGTGGATCCGGGTTTCATCACCGACCTGATCCCGCTGGCCTTCGCCAGCACCTGCGCAAGCATCCAGCAGGTGCGCTGTATGGAGATCGCCGACTACGCAACCTACGACGGTGCGACGGTGATGTTCGACGTGATGGGTTTCGGTCAGCCGCTCGACGAGGTGCCCATGCTGTTCCAGCCGGGCGTGCTCAGCGTCGCGTGGGGTTGCGCGATTCGTCAGCTGGCCGCCGGCCTCAACATCGAATTGGACTCGATCACCGAGAGTTACGAACGCGAGCCCGCTCCCGAGGCGTTCGACATCGCGGCCGGCCACATCCCCAAGGGCGGGGTCGCTGCGGTCCGCTTCGAGATCAAGGGCATGGTCGATGACCATCCCGCGATCGTCGTCGAGCACGTCACCAGGGTGCGCGGTGACCTCCGGCCGGACTGGGCGCAGCCCGCGCAGGAGGGCGGCTCCTACCGGGTCGAGATCACCGGCGAGCCGTCCTACGTCGTGGACATCTGCCCGACGAGCACCAAGGGCGACCACAATCACGCGGCCATCGCCGCGGGCGCGGCTCGCGTCGTCAACGCGATCCCGGCCGTGGTCGCCGCGCCGCCCGGCCTGCGCACCACGCTGAACCTGCCGCTGGTGTCTGACGTCGAGTTGTTCACCGCGCCGTAGGCGGGAACGGCGCGCTCCCCGGTGGGCGGCGTTTGGCGCTTCGAGCGGTTGGGTAGACACCGCTGCGATTCGTCGAACATGCCCCGAGGAGAGAAGACGTGACGGTGAAGCGGTTGATCCTGCTGGTTGGTGCGGTGCTTTTCGTCGTCGGCGTCATAGCGCTGCTGGTGCCGGTCTCGACCTCGGACGGCAACGGCGGCAGCATCGGCTGCGGCAACGCCATTTCGGCGGATTTGTCCGCCGCCCGGGAAGCTAACAGCAAGACGGTGGCGAACGTGCCGATCCTCAACCAGGTCGTCCCGCACGCCGACTACGTGGCGCAGTGCCAGTCGGAGGTGTCGTCGCGGCGCGCCTGGTCGATCCCGGTCACCGTGATCGGTCTTTTGGTCGGCGCCGGTGCATTGCTGGTCGGCGGCCGAACCGGCGTCGGCTCGGCGACTTAGGGCCGATAACCGGGGATCAACACGGTGCCCGGGTAGTTCACGTAGTACGAGATGCAGATCGGGACGTGCCGGCAGGCGATGATCGCCCCGGCGTCGGGCGCGGCGCCGATCACCTGATTGCCGCGAGGTGGCAGGTTGCAGTTCACGACGTACGGGTTGAGCGGGACGATTCCGTTGACGCAGCCCTGCGGCCCGGCGCTGGCGACCGCCTCCGGCGGGGTGAGCGTTGCGGTGGCAGCGGGCACCAGAGGCACGCTCAGCGCGGCGGCGGCTGCGGCGGCTGTCAGGATCCGGCGGGTTCTCTGTCGAAGAACCATGATGGCCCCATTCGTTGATCCGTGCTCTACGTCGAGCACACAACTAACGGTACTCCTGCGGGCGCCGTTGTTGACTGACCCGGGGATCCACCTGGCCCGATAGGCATTCGTGCGGTCGATGCGGGGAACACCTGGACTTGGCGGGGTGGCGACGTACTAAACTAGAACACGTTCCAGTCGATAACCGCCCGCTTTAAGGAGCCGGTCATGCACACTCCCCTTTGCGATGAGCTCGGTATCGAGTTCCCGATTTTCGCCTTCACCCACTGTCGCGATGTCGTCGTGGCCGTCAGCAAGGCCGGCGGCTTCGGTGTCCTCGGTGCGGTCGGCTTCACCCCCGAAGAGCTTGAGATCGAACTCAATTGGATCGACGAGCACATCGGCGACCACCCGTACGGCGTCGACATCGTCATCCCCAACAAGTACGAGGGCATGAACGCCGACATGTCCGGCGACGAGCTCGCCGAGATGCTCAAGAAGATGGTGCCTCAGCAGCATCTCGACTTCGCCAAGAAGCTCCTGGCCGACCACGGGGTCCCGACGTCGGACGCCGACTCGAACGCCCTGCAGCTGCTCGGCTGGACCGAAGCCACCGCCACCCCGCAGGTCGAGGTCGCGCTGCAGCACCCCAAGGTGACCCTGATCGCCAATGCCCTTGGCACCCCGCCGGTCGACATGATCAAGCACATCCACGAATCCGGCCGCAAGGTCGCCGCGTTGTGCGGCTCCCCAGCGCAGGCGCGTAAGCACGCCGAGGCCGACGTCGACATCATCATCGCCCAGGGCGGCGAGGGTGGCGGGCACTGCGGCGAGGTCGGCTCGATCGTGTTGTGGCCGCAGGTGGTCAAGGAGGTGGCACCCCGCCCGGTGCTCGCCGCCGGCGGCATCGGCAGCGGTCAGCAGATCGCCGCGGCGCTGGCGCTGGGCTGCCAGGGCGCCTGGTCCGGCTCGCAGTGGCTGATGGTCGAGGAGGCCCACAACACCCCGGTGCAGCAGGCTGCCTACGTCAAGGCCACCAGCCGCGACACCGTCCGCAGCCGTTCGTTCACCGGCAAGCCCTGCCGGATGCTCAAGAATGACTGGACCGAGGCATGGCAGACCCCGGGCAATCCCGAGCCGCTCGGAATGCCGTTGCAGTACATGGTGTCCGGAATGGCGGTCGCCGCGACCAACAAGTACCCCAACGAGACCGTCGACGTCGCGTTCAACCCGGTGGGCCAGGTCGTCGGCCAGTTCACCAAGGTCGACAAGACCGCGACGGTGATCGAACGCTGGGTTCAGGAATACCTGGAATCCACCGGTCGGCTCGAGGAGCTCAACGAGGCGGCAGCCGCCGTCTGACGCCAGCCGTTCAGCCCGCCGGGTTGAACGAGCTTCCGTTGCCCCATTCGCCCGATGTCAGGTAGCCCGGCTGCCAGCCCTGTGCCCCCAGGCACAACATGGGCAGGCCGTCGGGCGACTGGGCGGCGGCCTGCGGGCCCGGGCACGGCGAGCCGACGGTCTGCACGCCGTACAGCTTGTAGGAGATGACCCACGCGCCGGCGTCAGCGGGCGAGCGATCCATCCCGATCGTCGACTGGTTGGGAATCCAGTGGCAGGCCAACGGCTCCCCGCCGGGACCCCGGCCGAAGATGAAGCGGTCGAAGTTGTAGCACGGGGCGTACAGGTAGGCCTCGTAGTTGGTGCCGGGCGGGTCACCGGGGAACGGGCCGTGGGGCTCGTCGGCTCCCGCGGACGGGGCGACACACAGTGCGGTGCCGGCGACAGCTGCTGCGGTAACGAGCTCGCGGAACATCATTCACCCTCATCGATCGTGCGCTACCGGGCCCAGTGCCCCGAGGCCCTTCGCAGGTGAGCCTAGTGGCTGGGGCGCGCTGACTTCTGGCGAAACCGCAAAGGCGCTCGGGGATACGGGAGGATGACGGTGACGTCTATTTCCGGCGCAGCCGAGGCCGGCCGTCTGCGGCGTTGATAAGCTGCGGCGATTGCGTCGGCGGGGGAATGTCTCGACGGGAGAACGGGGTGGATGGGAACGCCGCAGCCCAGCCGTACGGTGTCCGACGATGCCTGCCGACGACCGCCCGCCGGGCCTTCCGCACCATCGTCGAGACGACCGAGGAGCTGACCCGATGACAGAGGCCCAGTTCCGGGTGGGGGTGGACGCCGATGGTACGACGCCTGTCGTGGCCGCCCTCGGTGACATCGACCTGGCCAACGTCGCGCAGTTTCAGGACGAGATGAGCCGGGCCGCTGCCGGTTCGACGGTGCTGACCGTGGACCTGACCGAGGTCAACTATTGCGACAGCGCGGCAGTCCGCGCCTTGTTCGCCGTCGCCGCCGCCACCGACCTGACCATGATCGTGTCCGCCGCCGGACCCATCACGACGCTCCTGGGAATTTCCGGACTGGACCGAGTCGCCACCGTCGTCGTCAGGGAGTGATACTCAGCAATGCCTGTACCGAGCTTCCAGCCGCGCGACGACGCCCGTCCCGCAGCGCTTTTCGAGCGGATCCTGGAACGCATCCACCGCGACCTGCCCGAGGCTGTGGGCATGGCGATCACCGTTCACGACCGCCGTCTGGACGACGAGCTCGCCGTCGTCGCGGCATGGGGTGTCGGGCAGGAGATTGTGCAGGCGCAATTGGCCGGCCTCGGCGGGCCGGTGGTGGACGCGTTCACCCACCAGGTGCCGGTGCTCAGTCTGGATCTGCTGGCCGATGACCGCTGGCCGGAGCTGACTCTTCAGGCCATGCTCGATCGCGCGCCTGACCGCAGCGAGGTCTGGCGGCGGGCCGCCGGCTCGGTGGCTGTCCCCGGCGTGTGGGAGGGCGACGGAACCGTCGTCTTGTCGTGCACCTCGGACCGGCCCTCGACAGCAGCGACGGTCAACACCCTGGTCGGCTACGAGCAGCTGGTCTCGGCGGCCATGCTCACTGTCGGCGCCCAGGACGGGACGGCGGTCGCGGACATGATGGCTGTGCTGCAGTCCCGGGGCGCCATCGAACAGGCCAAAGGGGCCATCATGGGCGCGCTGGGCTGCGACGCCGAAACAGCGTGGACGACTCTGCGCCGGGCCAGCCATGAATCCAACGTCAAGCTGCGGGTGCTCGCGGTGGCCTTGATGGAACAGATCAGCGGCTCACCCGCCGAACAACCCGCGGTCGGCGCGCCGATCGTCCCCGACGCCTCGGCCCGCCAGGCCGCCCGCCTGCTGTGGGCGGTGCTGACGCACGCACCCAAGCCGGGGTCAGCCGGCCGCTGAGGCCGGCACGTCGATTGTCGTGGTCACCGAGACGATTTGGGGATCCGGCGGTGCCGAGGAGAACCCGAAGCTCACCGCGGGGAGCAGCGGCGCCAGTCCGCCGAGGTCACGGCCGCAGAAGCTGCCGGTGGCAGCCACGACGCGTCGGGAGCGTCGCACCCCGTAGTACTCGCGGCGGCCGTTGCCCGCGCTGCCCGCGGTGCGTACGCCGGGCACGATCAGGCCGGCGACCGGGTTGATCGCGGCAAGCCAACGCGGCTCGGTCGCCAGCCGGGCCGGCACCAGCCGCAGCAGCCGGTCGACCGGCGCGGCACCGCCAAGGGTGAGGGTGACCTGCAAGTCGGGCGCCCCGACCGTCAACTGGTCTTCGGTGAGGTCCGCGGTCACCTCGCCGAGCTCGATGCGGTCGAACTCGTAGGTCGAGGCGACAAAGTCGGCGACCTCGGCGCTGGGGGCCAGCAGAATCCGCTCGTCGACGGCGGTCTGGACCATCACATCGGCGAACGATCCGAAGGGCGAGACCGGCCACCGGCCGACGACCAGGCGCACTCCGGCGGCGGTGCCCAGCCCGGCGATGTGTCCGGTGAAGATGAAACGTTGCCCATTCACCCCATCGAGCGTAGCGATCACCGGGTGGTGCGGGAGCCGGGCCAACTGACATGCGAAACGCCGTCAGGCCAGCGTCGAAATCTGCGACGGAGGTGGTTCGCTTAGTGCACACACCACTGCCGCCGGAGGAACGTCCATGTCGGTCCATGACCCGCTCGATCAGGACGCGCGAACTGCGCGCGCCGCAACGGTGTGGGCGCTGACCGGTGCTGGTGCGGTGCTGGCTGCCGCCGGTCTGGTGATCGGCGTGACGGTGACGGCCGGTTCCCCCGACACCCTGCCGGCCGCCCAGGCAGCGCCCTCGACCACGACGACGACCACCGCCACCACCGCGCCCAGCAGCAGCGGAACGGCCACGACCACCACCACCTCCGGTCCGGCGACGTACAAGGCCGACAGCAAGGGCTACGTCGACACCAAGGCGCGCTGCGACGAACGCCAGACCGTGATGGCCTACGGGCGCACCGAGCGGTCACTCGCGGTGATCTGCGTAAGCCCCGACGGGACATTGGAGTACCGCGGGGTACGGCTGCGCGACAACGCCGCCATCCAGGTGTCGGCCAGCCGTGGGGCCGACGGCACCGTGGTGGCCAACAACGACGGCGTCACCTACTCCATCTCCCCCACGGTGTTCCTCGTCTCCGAGGGTGACAACGTGCTTTACCGCGACTCGTGGCTGGAGTTCCAGCAGCCGGGCTTCTCTGGGGGGAGCACCACGTCGGCGACGACATCGGGCAGTGCGGCGCCGACCGTGAGCACCACGACTGTCACCATCACCACCTCGGTCACGGCGGGGCCGAAGTCCTGAGAACTAGGTGTTGCGCCCGCCGTTGACGCCGAGGATCTGCCCGGTGATATAGCCGGCTTCCTCGGAGATGAAGAACGCGCAGGCGGCGGCGATGTCTTCGGGCCTGCCCATCCGGCGAACCGGGGTGGCGTTGATGTTGGCCTGGATGTCGCCGAGATTGCCGCGCGCCTCGGCGTTGCGCAGCATCGGGGTATCGATGAAGCCGGGTGGCACGGCGTTGACGGTGATCCCGGCCGGGCCGTATTCCAGCGCAAGGCTTTTCGTCAGTCCGTTGACGCCGGACTTGGCGGCCACATACGCGGACATGTACGGGACACCGGAGTGGGTGCTCGATGACGAGATGTTGACGATGCGGCCCCAGCCGGCCTCGATCATGTCGGGCAGCACGGCCTGGATGCTGTGGAACACTCCGTGCAGGTTGATGTCGATGATCCGCTGCCACTCGTCGAAGCTGATGTCGGTGAACCGGCGGAAGCTGTCCTTGCCCGCGGCGTTGACCAGGATCGTCACCGGCCCCAGTGCGCCGCGGATCTCGGTCAGGGCCGCGTCGAGCTGGGCGCGGTCGGTCACGTCGGCAACGTAGGAGAATTCGCTCTCCGACGGGGTGAGGTCGAGGACGGCCACGTTGTATCCGTCGGCGCGTAACCGGTCGACGACCGCCGCGCCGATGCCGGAGCCTCCCCCGGTCACCACTGCTGTCTTGGACACGATTGTCTCCCTTCCGGCGACATGGCCGCCGTGTACGCGAATTATCTTGTCGGGCTATTGAGTTCGGCGCGGAGTGCGCAGGCCGAGTGTGCGTCTGCCGGCTTCCACCAGCTGCTGCTGCAGCCATTGGCGGTCGCCGCGGCGTCGGGGGTCGGCCGATCCGGCCAGGCCGGCGTAGGTGAAGCGGGCCCGCATCAGCCCTTCCGGGCCGGGGTCGAGATCGGCGAACAACGCGAGTTGGCGCGCGATCACGTCCGTCCACGTCCGGTTGGACTTGACCACGCTGTGGACGCCGGGGTCGTTGGCCAGCACCGCGACGAGCATCGGGTTGTCGACGGCGACGCGTGCGTATCCGGTCAGCATCCGCTCGGCTCTGGCGTGGGTGCCGCGGAGCTTCTCCGCGTCCTCGACGACGGCGGTGATGCTGGCAAAGATCGGCTCGAGCACCGCGGTCAGTAGCTGCTCACGAGTCCGAAAGTGATGGTAGATAGCGGCTTTGGTGATGCCGAGCTCGTCGGCGATCATCTGCAGCGAGGTCCCCGCGAAGCTGTGGCGGATGAACAACGCGATCGCGGCGTCGATGAGCCGCTGCCTGGTGTCGGTCTGGGGACTACTGGCGACAGCTGTGGCGATCATGTCGACACCTCCCTGTTCGGCTTGCCGATCGACGAGGTAGTCCCTTTACGATCGACTAGTAATCTACCATACGATCGGCTAGCATCGCCCTAGCCGATCGTATGGGCGGTCGCCCGGCAGTAAGGGACAGTTGATGACTGACGTCGACAAGCTGGACTTCTTCATGGACCGCGACGTGGTCGCTGATCCCTACCCCTATCTCGAAGCCCTGCAGGCGCGTTGCCCGGTGGTTCGCGAACCACACCACGGTGTGTGGATGGTGACGGGCTGGGAAGAGGCCAGCGAGGTGGCCGGCGACGCCGACCGGTTCTCGTCGTGCATCTCGGTCACCGGACCATTCCCCGGTTTCCCGGTTCCGGTGGAAGGACGCGACGATGTCACCGAACTCATTGCGGCACACCGCGACGAGCTGCCGTTCAACGACCAGTTACCCACGCTGGACCCGCCGGTGCACACCGACCATCGCGCGCTCCTGATGCGGCTGATCACACCCAAGCGCCTCAAAGAGAACGAAGACGCCATGTGGACCATGGTCGACCGGGCGCTCGACGACTACCTGACCGGCTCGGGTGCGGAGTTCATCGCGGGTTTCGGGCAGCCGTTCACCCTGATGGTGATCGCCGACCTGCTCGGTGTGCCGGACGCCGATCGTGACGAGTTCCTCGCCGAGATGCAGCGCGGTGGCCATCACGGCGGCGGCATCGGCAGCGTCAAGGGCGAAAGCCTGGCCCAGTCGCCACTGGAGTATCTCTACGACAAGTTCAGCGCCTACATCGTCGACCGGCGCGCCAATCCCAGTGGCGACGTGCTGTCCGAGATGGCCGCCGCGACGTTCCCGGACGGTTCGATTCCCGATCCCGGCGACGTCGCCAAAGTGGCGGCGAATCTCTACACCGCAGGCCAGGAGACCACGGTGCGGCTGCTCAGCGCCGCCCTGCAGATCCTGGGTGACCGGCCCGACGTGCAACAGCTGCTGCGGGCCGACCGGTCCAAGGTGGGCAACTTCATCGAGGAGGCGCTGCGTTACGAAAGCCCGGTCAAAGGCGACTTCCGGATGTCCAAGCAGGCGGTTACCCTCGGCGGTGTGGAGATACCTGCCGGGTCCACACTCATGGTCGTCAACGGTGCGGCCAACCGCGACCCGCGCCGCTTCACCGATCCGGACACCTTCGACCCCACGCGATCAAATGCCCGCCAGCACATCGCGTTCGGCCGCGGCATCCACACCTGCCCGGGCGCACCGCTGGCCCGCGCCGAGACCCGCGTCGCCATCGAGCGGCTGCTGGACCGCACCACCGACATCCGGATCAGCGAGGCACACCACGGACCCGCGGGCGCCCGCACCTACAAATACGTGCCCACCTACATCCTGCGTGGCCTCACCGAGTTGCATCTGGAGTTCGACCTGCCATGAAAGCCCATGTCGATGACAGCCGCTGCCGTGGTCACGGCGTGTGCACCACGGTCTGCCCGCAGGTCTTCGCCCTCACCGACGACGGCTACGCCGAGGTGATCGTCGATGCGGTACCCGACGACCTCGCCGACAGCGCACGCGAGGCCGCCGCGGCCTGCCCGGAGAACGCCATCACCTTCGACTAGGTGCGGTAGTCGACGATCGAGCGCCAATAGTCCTCGGGGATCTCGGTATTCGACCGAAGCGCCATCGCCAGGCCGGCCGCCATCGCGATGCCGAGCAGGCCCAGCCAGAGTCCGGCCAGTCCGACGGCAAGCCAGAGCGCGCCGCGCACCGCGGGCCAGGGCGCGGCCACGGCGAGTAACGGCGCGAAGAAGAAGCCGGTACCCACGTACCACGCCGAGCCGGCGCGGTCGGCCTTCATCACCAGGTGCAGCCAGCGCGGAACCGGTCGGGTCCGTGGTGTCGGCGTCATACCTTCACGGTCTGCCCGAAAGGTAATGAGCGCAATTACCTGACAGGTAATGGCCGCACCGGCGGCAGCGGGCCATGCTGGGGTGATGGGTCGCACTCCGGTATTCGGCGAGCTGTTGCGGGACTGGCGGCAGCGCCGGCGGTTCAGTCAGCTCGACCTGGCCCTGGAGGCCAGGCGTCTCAGCCCGCCACGTCAGCTTCGTCGAAACCGGTCGCTCTGCACCCAGCCGGACCATGGTGCTGCGCCTGGCCGAGGTGCTGGCCGTGCCCCCGCGCGAACGCAACCACCTGCTGATGGCCGCCGGGCTGGCCCCGATCTACCCCGAACGCCCACTCGACCACCCGGGCATGGCGGCGGTCCGCGCCGGCATCGAACGGGTACTGACCGCCTATGAGCCCTACCCCTGCCTGGTCGTCGACCGCAATTGGAATGTCGTACAGGTGAATTCGGGCACCGCCGTGCTGCTCGACGGTGTCGCACCACACCTGTTGGACACGCCCAACGCCCTGCGGATCGCACTGCACCCGGACGGCCTGGCGCCGCGCATCCGCAATCTGGCCCAGTGGCGCCACCACGTGGTGAGCCGGGTGCGCCGGGAAGCCGCCGCGGCGGCTGATCCGGCGACGGTGGCCCTGCTGGCCGATATCGAGTCCTACCCCGGTGGCACCGACGACTCGGCCGATCTGGGCGCGGTGGCCGTCCCGTTCGAGCTCTATCGGCGCGACGGCGTGCTGCTGAGCTTCCTGAGCCTGGTCACCACGTTCGGTACAGCCCTGGATCTGACGGCAGCCGAACTCGGATTCGAGGCGTTCCTGCCCGCCGACGAGCAGACCGCGGATGCGCTGCGGTCGTCCTGATCGCCGGACATAGAACAGGTTTCAGTTGGCAGTTTCGGGCAACCCGCCACGGTGCCTCCCGTCTGTGGTGTAGGCATGGATGTCGGGCACTAGAAGACGTCGTATGGAGGTGCGCATTTCAATGCCCCAAACCGGTCCCAATCTCCCCCCGGGTTTCGACTTCACCGACCCCGATCTGAACAACGAGCGGCTGCCCGTCGAGGAGCTCGCCGAACTGCGCCGGGTCGCCCCGATCTGGTGGAACGAGCAGCCCAGGAACGTCGGCGGTTTCGACGACGAGGGCTACTGGGTGGTCACCAAGCACAAGGACGTCAAGGAGATCTCGCGGCGCAGCGACGTCTTCTCCAGCCTGGAGAACACCGCACTGCCGCGCTACCCCGACAATGCGGCGGTGTCACATAAGGACACCGGCCAGTTCATCCTGCTGAACATGGACGCCCCGCGGCACACCCATCTGCGCCAGATCGTCTCCCGGGCGTTTACCCCGCGGGCCGTCGAGACGTTGCGGGAAAACTTGCGGGAGCGAGCGCAGGCGATCGCCAAGGCCGCTGCCACCGAGGGTTCCGGCGACTTCGTCGAACAGGTCTCCTGTGAGCTGCCGCTGCAGGCCATCGCCGACCTGATGGGGGTCCCGCAGGACGAGCGCAAGAAACTGTTCGACTGGTCAAATCAGATGGTCGGCGAAGCCGACCCCGAGTTCGCCCGCAACGATCCGCAGGGCGCGGCCGGCGAGCTGATCATGTACGGGATGCAGATGGCCGCCGACCGGACGGCCAACCCCGGCGACGATCTGGTGACCAAGCTGGTGCAGGCCGACGTCGACGGGCACAAGCTCTCCGACGACGAGTTCGGTTTCTTCGTGATTCTGCTGGCGGTGGCCGGCAACGAGACCACCCGCAACTCGATCACCCACGGCATGACGGGCTTCACCGATTTCCCCGATCAGTGGGAGCTGTACAAGGCGCAGCGCCCGGTGACCGCGGTCGACGAGATCGTCCGGTGGGCCACCCCCGTGACGTCATTTCAGCGCACCGCACTGGTGGACACCGAGCTCAGTGGGGTGCAGATCAAGAAGGGCCAGCGGGTGGTGATGTCCTACCGCTCGGCCAACTTCGACGAGGAAGTGTTCGAAGATCCCTTCGCATTCAACATCTTCCGCGACCCCAACCCGCACGTCGGCTTCGGCGGCACGGGCGCGCACTACTGTCTCGGTGCCAATCTGGCCAGGATGACGATCGACTTGATGTTCAACGCGATCGCCGACCACATGCCCGACCTGACCCCGCTGGCCAAGCCGGAGCGGCTGCGGTCGGGCTGGCTCAACGGCATCAAGCACTGGCAGGTCGACTACACGGGCAAGGCCGCTGGCGCACAAGGCGATACTGTCGGGGTGTGACCGACTCGTGGACGCTGACCGCTGCTGACGGCGAGCTGCAGATACACACCGATGTCGGCGGGCCGGCGGCCAAGATGGGCCACCGCCTCACCATCGCCATGGCCTCGTGGCAGGCGTCGGTGGACTGGCGGGCCGGCAAGCCGGTGTCGGCGGAGCTGGTCGTCGACGTCGACTCGTTGCAGGTGCTCAAGGGTGAGGGTGGGGTGACGCCGCTGTCTGGTCCGGAGAAGGTCGTGGTGCGCGGTAACGCATTGAAGTCCCTGGACGTCAAGAAGCACCCGCAGATCCGGTTCCACGCCGACGGCGTCGCCAAGACCAAAGCCGGCTATCGGATGACCGGCGAGGTGGAGATCCACGGCACCACGCAAGCCCAGGTAGTCGAGCTCGAGGTGCGTGACGACGGCGGTGTCTGGGTGATGTCGGCGCAGGTGCCGGTGGTTCAGTCCGCGTTCGGGGTGAAGCCATACTCGCTGTTGATGGGCACGATGAAGGTTGCCGATGAGGTGACCGTGCGCTTCACCGCCCGACACCCGAAGTAGTACTGGTCTGACCACTTGACCAATGCCGCTCGGCGGGCCATGCTGATGCCATGCGCGGTATGACACTGGCCGATGCGGCGCGCGAATTCGTGCGCCATCTCACGCCCTGGCTACTCGGGGGCGCGTTGGTCGCGGCGGCGATCGCCCGGGTCGCCGTCGGCGACTGGCAGCTCACCGATGCGCTCGTCCCACTGGCGCTCGCGGCGGTGTTCCCGTTCGTCGAGTGGATGATCCACGTCGTCGTCCTGCACTGGCGGCCACGCCGGCTCGGACGGCTCGTCATCGACCCGATTCTGGCCCGCAAACACCGCGAGCATCACGTCGCTCCCCGCGACATCCCACTCGTGTTCATTCCGCTGCAGTCACTGATCGGCGCGCTGGTCTCCGCCGCGCTCATCGCACTGCTGGCGTTCCCGAGAACGGCCATGGGCCTGACGTTCCTGGTGACGGTCCTGACGTTCGGACTGCTCTACGAGTGGTGCCACTACCTGATCCACACCGATTACAAGCCGAAAAGCGTTGTCTACCGGGCTATCTGGCATGACCATCGGCTACATCACTTCAAGAACGAGCACTACTGGTTCGGCGTGACGACACCGGGCACCGCCGACCGGGTATTGCGCACCTACCCGGACCCCGCCGCCGTGCCGACGTCACCGACCGCAAGGAACCTGCACGCCACGGCGCAGGCCAGCTAGGCGTTGATGACGACCGGGTCGCCGATGTTGACCTGGTCGTAGTACCACGCGGCATTGTCCGGGCTGAGGTTGATGCAGCCGTGGCTGACATTGGCATAGCCCTGTGATCCCACCGACCACGGAGCCGAGTGCACGTACACCCCGCCCCAGGTGATGCGGACCGCGTCGGCGACGGTGAGCTTGTAGCCCTCCGGATCGCTCAGCGGGATGCCGATGGTGCGGGAGTCCATGACCACCGAGGACTGCTTCTCGAGCACGGTGAACGAGCCGACGGGGGTCGGGTGCTTGGGCTTGCCCATCGAGGCCGGCATCTGGCGGACCACCTGACCGTCGATGCTGACCGTGAACGTGTGCGCGGAGATGTTGGCGACGCCCAGCACGGTGGCACCGGTGCCGAAGCTACGCGGGATGCCGCCCGCCATCATGGTGATCTGCGAATGGGCGGGCCAGTACTGGTCCGGAACCCACTGCACGACGTTGTCCTGCACCCAGTCGAACCGGCCTGACAGGCCGGCCGGCGCGGTCACAGTGATCGAGCGTTCGGCCGCCGATCGATCGAGCACCGGCTTGGTGAACGTGACGATGATCGGGTGTGCCACGCCGACGGTCTGGCCGTTGGTCGGCTGGACCGAGGCCACGGTGGCGCCGCCGAACGACGGTGCGATCGAGGCGTTACTGGTGGGTGCGGAGACTGACATGGCCAGGACCGCGATACCCGCGGCGGCAAGGGCCCGTCGAACTGCTCTGACCATTAGCTCCCGTCCTCGTGGAGATCAGCAAAGTCACAGTCTAATTCCTGGCAGGAAGTCCGCCCGGGAACACGCGCGGCACGTGCCACGACGGTGAGATGCAGTCGCTGCAGATGTACCACGCTGGTCTATCAGCGAAACAACGGTCGGTGTTACCCGTTACCGTCACGCAGGCCGGACAAGCGCTCCAGAATGCGGGTGCGCAGCGAGGGCTTGGACGTGGGTACCGGCGGCACCGTGGGCTGGATAGCCTCCGGCGGCGGCGCCATCGCCTCGACCGGCGCGGCGGACGGCGGAGCCTCGACCGGCGCCGGCGCCGGGGCGTCGGACACCGACTCCTCGGTGAGCGCAGCTTCGGGCGCCGGGGCGGGCGCAACGTCCGGTGGTGGAGCGGGAATCGGTGCCTGCTCGGGAGCGGGCGGCGCCAGCTGCGGCGGCGGCACCGGGGCCAGCGGCGCGGTGACCGGACGGACCGCGGGTGTCTCGGCCGAGGTGACGAATGCGCGCGCGGCGTTCGCCGAGTCGCCGTCGGGCAGGACCGCGAGGCCGACCGCGACCGACGCCGACACCACGAACGTCAGCACGCCGCCGACGACCATCGCCACCGGTGCACTGTGTGACAGGGGGCGGCGGCGTGGTGGCCGGGGCGGCGCGACGAACAGTGGGTCGTCGAACAGGCCGATGCTGTTGACCGAGGCCAGGGCGGCGCCGCGGGCCAACGCGAGTTCGGCTTCGGCGGGGGCGAACACCGGGATGCCCAGAACCTGTTCGAGCTCCCTGGCGATCTGGTCGAGTTCTTCCCCGGAGCCCAGCACCACCAGGCTGTCGGGCTGCCAGCCGTCGCGAGCCAGGACGTCGGCCAGCCAGCCGATCAGATCCGACTCGGATTCCAGGTCGTAGCTGACGACGCTGTCGGTCGCGTCCGTGACGGTGTCGACGACGAGTGCGACGACGGCGTCGGGCTCGACGACGCAGACGGCGGTGACCCGGGATTCGATCACCTCGCCGATGCCGCGGGCGAAGGCTTCGGTGGCCTCCGGCAGCCGGATGGGCACGACATTGTGGAAGCCGGAGTCGGCCAGTGAATCCAGGAACATTGATGCTTCGACCGCGGCGTCATCGCTCCAGGTCACCCCGATCGACTGCAGGTGCTGCCCGCCGGCGATGGCCTGGGTCCGCGAGAGCGCTTCGGCCACGAACTCCGAGGTCGTGACGGGGCTGTATCCGCCGCGGCGAACCTCGAACGCGTCGTGGTTCTTGGTCGCACCATCGGCTCCGTCGCCTTCGACCAGGACCAGCCCGACGGTGGTCGGCGTCATCGACAGACCCAGGACGGTGTCCAAGAAGCACTCCTCTCGGGGCCGATTGCGATACTTCGCGCAGAGCGTCGCGAACGCCGAACTGTGACGATGGGCGTCTCGATGGGCGTTTGGACCTCCGTGGAGCCTACCCGCAGCGGCGTATACCGGCGAACGAGTGCGATTGGGCTACGGAAGGGGCTCGAACCGGTCACGGGAATGCGCAGTTAGAATACCTATAGGGGTATACGGTCGCCGTTTGGAACACGGCCATTACCACCAAGTCCTCGACGATCTTCGTACGCAGCATCTGATGGCCATGGTCATCGGCGTGGTGCATGGCTGCGACGGCTGCATCGCCTCGCATGCCAAGGCCGCAGTCCGCGCCGGGGCGAGCAAGGAGGAGGCCGCCGAAGCCATCGGCGTGGCGATACTGATGCACGGCG
Source organism: Mycobacterium sp. DL592 (assembly GCF_011694515.1). Taxonomy (NCBI): domain Bacteria; kingdom Bacillati; phylum Actinomycetota; class Actinomycetes; order Mycobacteriales; family Mycobacteriaceae; genus Mycobacterium; species Mycobacterium sp. DL592. The sequence goes on from NZ_CP050192.1 coordinate 2,079,079, forward strand.
GCCCAGCCACGGTGTACGGAGCGCGGGCCTTCGAGGCGTTAAGCGAATTCGTCGACGCGGCATCGCCGACGTCGACCTGAGCCGGATCAGACCTGAGCGGCGGCGTGCTCGTTGTGCGGCAGCGCCGCAACCATCGGGGTGTCGACGCCGATCGGGCCCACATCGCTCGCGCTTCCGGGGTTGCCGATCGGGGCCTGGCGCCCGGGCAGGACCTCGTTGAAGAACGCCGCGTTGTCGGCGAGGAACTTCTTCTCCTCTTCCGGCAGGTCGGACTCGAAGTAGATGGCATCGACCTCGCAGAGGATCTTGCAGGCGCCGCACTCGACGCATTCCTCGGGGTTGATGTACATGGTCCGGTCGCCCTCGTAGATGCAGTCGACGGGGCATTCCTGCATGCATGCCTTGTGCTTGACGTCCACGCACGCACTGGTGATCACGTAGGTCATGCCTGGCAGCGTATCTGTAACTCTGCGTAGCAGACACGGATAGAAGGCCCGGCACGCCGGGGACTAAAGTCCCCAATTCCCGGGGACGGAAGTTGTTCTGCCAGCTCAGCCGGGTCGGCGCTGCAGGGCGGTGGTGATGTCCACCCAGCCGGTGGCGTCCCGCCGATGGTCGGTGACATTGCGGCACTCCCCGTAGATCTGCATGGTGCCGCGGGTGGAGTTGTCGTCATTGCGGTAGTAGAGGACGGCGACGCCGTCCTTGCTCAGGGCGTGGCCGCCGGGATGGCGATTGGGTGCCACGGCCTCGGCCCAGCCCCTGGCGCGCATCGCCGAGGCGATGGAGCGGAAGAACGACGGCGTCGCCATCACCCCGGGGACATCAAAGTTCAGGTAGATCGCCCCCTGGTAGGGCGGGTCGGCTTCGCTCTGGCAGGACATCAGGATGTAGGTCCCCGATACGCCCTTCAGGCCGCCGGCGGCCACGATGTCCCTGGCCGGCTCGAGCACCTGCACCTTCGACTGTTCGTCGGTCATCGGATGCGCGACGGGTTCGACGGCGGCGCCGCGTGTCTCCCGAAATGTGTGCAGCGCAAGGTAACTCGCGCCCAGCACCAGCGACAGTGTCAGCGCCGCCGCGATCAGCAGGATGACGGGGCGAGAGCGAAGGGAGCTCGCTGCTGGCATCAGGTCAAGGGCGTGCAGCTGTACGGATGCTGGTCGAAGAAGTGCACCGCGGGCATGCCGTCGACGTAGGTGTACTCGACATCGGGACCCCACGTCGTCCCCGGCACCACCCACGGTGGGACTCCCGCGGGGTAGGCGACGGTGATGTCGCCGTAGAACAGCACGTTGTCAGGGCAGCCCGGCTTGTCGGCCGGCACGGGATTCCAGGCGTGCACGACGATCGGATTCACCAGATGCGGTCCCTGTGCGCAGTTCGGCTGGCACAGCACGGCGTTGTCGGTACCTGTCCCCCGCGCGCCGTCGGCGCCCCACGACGTCCACCTCATGTTCTCCATGACATTGGTCGAATCACAGCCGTAGACCACCCGCTGGGGCTTCTCCTGAGTCGGCTGGCTGGGGTCATAGCAGCTGGGCAGCATGTAGTGGGTGCCCTCGGCGGTCGCGGGAGCCGACGCGGTGAACGCCATCACCGGCACCGCCGCCAGCACTGCCACTGCGCGGATCATTCGGACCATCCCGCCCTCCTCGGCCACCATGGCAACGCGCGCATGCTAACACCGGGGACCTACGGCCCTAGGGCTTGCGCCTTTCGGCCCGGGACCGGGGGCGCGTCACGGGCATAGCGTCAAGACGGACACAGTGTCACGGCGCACCTGGGGGATGCGCTGGAGACGTGTCCGGTTGGGTCGCCCGCGGTGGGGGGCCAAGGGCCTGCTGCGACCACATCAGCCCTTGGCCAGGGTGAACTGGCAGATGTCGGTGTAGCCGTCGCGGAACAGCTCGGCGCAGCCGGTCAGATACTTCATGTATCGGTCGTAGACCTCGCGGGACTGCAGGGCCACGGCCTCTTCCTCGTTGGCCTGCAGAGCGCCGGCCCAGATACCCAGCGTCTTGGCGTAGTGCAGGCGCAGCGGGTGAACCCTGTTGACCGCGAATCCAGCCCGGGTCGCGTGTTCCTCGACCACCGAGACGCTGGGCAGCCGGCCGCCCGGGAAGATCTCGTCCACGATGAACTTGAAGAACTTCAGGTGGCGCATGGTGATGGGCAGGCCGCGTTCCTTGAATTCCTCTGAACTGGGCTGAACGATGGTGTGCAACAACATGATTCCGTCATCGGGCAGCAGGTTGTGGGCGCGGTTGAAGAAGGCGTCGTAGCGGTCGTAACCGAAGTGCTCGAACGCGCCGATCGACACGATGCGGTCCACGGGCTCGTGGAACTGCTCCCAGCCCTCGAGCAGGACCTGCTTGGACCGGCCCGAGTCGGAGTCGTCGAAGAGCTGCTGGACGTGCAGGGCCTGGTTCTTGCTCAGCGTCAGGCCCACGACGTTGACGTCGTATTTCTCCAGCGCGCGCATCATCGTCGCGCCCCAGCCGCAGCCGACGTCGAGCAGCGTCATCCCGGGCTGCAGGCCCAACTTGCCCAATGCGAGGTCGATTTTGGCGATCTGAGCCTCTTCCAAGCTCATGTCCTCGCGCTCGAAATAGGCGCAGCTGTAGGTCTGGGTCCTGTCCAAGAACAGCCGATAGAAGTCATCAGACAGGTCGTAATGGTGCTGCACGTCGTCGAAGTGCGGCTCCATATGGGTGATGTTTGCGGGCGTTTTCGACAATGGTCTGTCCTGTTCTTGCGACTCGTACCGACCCACCCCCGCGAGACCGGCCGCACTCCCCTCGTGTCGTACCGCAGGAATGCTACGTGAAGACGTCGCCTCTCCCCACCCGAGCAAAGCGCTTGTCAGTGTCTTGTCAGCTTTGTTGGCGATCATCGATATTGTTGTCGCGGCCGTAAATTGGATTTCCGTCGTCATCGAGCCAATCGTTGACCGCGGTGCCGGTGACGGTACCGTTCGAGCCCGGCAGGACCGCGGTCGGACGTTCCTCGTAGGCCTTCGCCATCTCCCTGGCTTTAGCCTTGGCCTCGTCGTTCGGTTCGGGTCTGCCGGCCGGGGCGTCGAGTTCGGAGGTCGCGTCGGGCGCCGGTCCGGATCCTTCCGGGGTGCTCACATTCCTCATCCGTTCTGCCGTGCTGGGTGCGCCACGGGGTGACGCTGTAGTGGATTGCCCGAAAGTGTGACCGACAAAACAACGGCAAAACGCTCAGCAACGATCCGGGCCGCTTGCTGCCACGCGCGTGATTTTTCAGGCAGAGTTGAGAGATGGACGCACAGCAGCCACTACGTCGCGGTCGCCGGATCCCGGCAATTCTGGCCGCGCTTGTTCTGGCGCCAGGGTTGCTCGCGGCCCCGGCCCACGCCACACCCTTCCCGCTGCCCCCGGTCGCGCCGCAGGCGCCGCTGGATCAGTCGGCCGTCATGGGCCAGGTCAGCCCCGGCCTGGTCGACATCAACACCACACTGGACTACCAGGGGGCGGTCGGCGCGGGTACCGGCATCGTGCTCGACCCCTACGGCGAAGTGCTCACCAACAACCACGTCATCGAAGGCGCCACCGAGATCACCGCCACCAGCCTGGCCAACGGACGGACCTACCCCGTCGACGTGATCGGCTACGACCGGACCAACGACATCGCCCTGGTGCGGCTGCGCGGTGCCGCCGATCTACCGGTCGCCGCCCTGGGTACCTCCTCCTCGGTGGCGGTCGGTGACCCCATCGCGGCGATCGGGAATGCCGGCGGCGCGGGCGGCGCACCGAGTTTTGCGCCGGGATCCGTCACCGAAATCGGCGCGTCGGTGCGTGCCTCCGATGAATCAGGCGGTGGCTCAAGGCAACTCAATGACCTGATCCGGGTTGCGGCCGATGTTCGCCCCGGTGACTCCGGCGGGCCGTTGGTCAACAGCGCCGGTCAGGTGGTCGGGGTCAACGTCGCGGCGACGCTGACCTACCGGATGGGCGGAGTGCGCGGCGGCGAGGGCTTCGCGATTCCGATCGACCGGGCACTGGGTGTGGCCAACCAGATCCGCAGCGGCACACCGGCACCGGGGATCCACCTCGGCGACACCGCCTTCATCGGGGTTGGGATCGCCGACGCCAACGGCGGTCCGGGTGCGGTGGTCCGTCAGGTGCTTCCCGACACCCCGGCCCGGCGCGCCGGACTGATAAGCGGGGACGTGATCACGGCGGTGGACGGCGTCCCGATCAACTCGGCGTCGAACCTTTCCGACGTCATGGACTCCCGTCACCCCGGCGACACCGTGACGCTGAGTTGGGTGGATCGCGCCGGCGCACCGCGCAGTGCGCCGATCGTGCTGGCAAGCGGGCCGGTCGGCTGAGCAGGCTCAGGTGTGCAGCTCGGCGCGCATCTGCATGAATCTGATCAGGCCGGGACGTCCGGTCACCGGTTCGTAGGCGCTCACCAGGTCCTCGACGAAGGCGCTGCGCTGCCCGTCAGGCAGCCGGTCGGTCCAGGCCGTGGTTCCCACGGCGCACCACGCGGTGAACTGCTGGCGGGATCCGAAGTCCCACTCCCGGTCCCGGACGGTCAGCGAGGTGACGTGCAGCCCGCATCCGTTGGCCAGGTCGGCGAACACCGCCGGGTCGAGGTGGCGAAACGGTGCGCTGAAATCGGTGAAATACCTCGACCAGCGTGGGTGCCCGGCGATTTGCATCGCGGTGGATTCGATGCTCGGCCGCTCGCCCGCGCACACCATCTGGATGACGCCGCGACCGCCGGGGCGCAGCACGGCGGCGATGCCGCTCAGCGCCTTGTCGAGTTCGGGAACCCAGTGCAGGGCATTGAACGAAACGGCCATGTCGAAGCAGCGCGCGAACGGTAGCCGGCGGGCGTCGGCGCGGACGAATCGGGGCCAGGCGGCTCCACTCGGGTGGGCGCGGTGCGCGGTGGCGACCATCCGGGGCGAGGCGTCGATACCGACGACGAAGCCGGTCGGTGCGGCAGCGGCGATCTCGCGGGTGAGAAATCCGTCGCCGCAGCCGATATCGAGTACCCATTCGCTGCCGTCGAGCACGAGTTCGGCCAGCGTTTCGGTGGCCACCGAGCGTTGCAGTGCGCTGACCCGCTCGTAGTCCTCGCCGCTCCAGTCCGTCACCGACACAGTTAACGTCAAGGTCAGCACCGGGAGCAATGGCGTGCAATATGTATGCCATGACTTTTCGACTGATCGCGGCGGCGATGGTGCTGGCCGCGCTGGCCGGTGCCGCTCCTGCTGCTGCCGACCCCGGCGAACCGCTGTACGACCTGGTCGACGCGGCGGCCCAGCGGCTGCAGACCGCGGATCCCGTGGCAGCCTCGAAATGGCTGAGCGGCGGGCCGATCACCGACCCGGCCAGGGTCGCTCAGGTTCTTGCCCAGGTGTCGTCGGAGGCTGAAACCGGTGGAGTTCCAAGGGATTACGTCACCACCGTGTTCACCGACCAGATCAACGCCACCGAAGGCATCCAGTACAGCCGCTTCGCCGGATGGAAGTTCGACTCTGCGACGGCCCCGGTGGTCGCGCCGGACCTTTCCGCGTCGCGGTCGGTGATCGACACCCTCAACCACCGCATGGTCGACCAGATCGGTGTCCAGTGGCCGGTCCTGCACTCACCGGAATGCGCCACCGATCTGGCCGACGCCAAAGCCGTCGTCACCGCGCAGCGAGGTTTCGACGACCTCTACCGAGCCGCACTCGACGTGGCGAGCCGCTCGTACTGCCCCGCGGGCTAACCGGCGGGGTGCGGATGCCCCAGATAGGGGAACACTTCGATGGTGTCGGTATGTGGTGACAACCCGGTGGGCGGGCAGTCCCCCTTGGTGAGGAACGCCAGGCGGTAGTCGATGACGTCATCGGTGAACACCCGGCCGTTGGGGTACTTGGCCGGCTTCGACGGGTTGAACGTCAGCATGTCGGGCAGCGTGCCTTCGGCGTCGATGGCGGCGATGGCCTCGTCGCGGCTGTAGTCGCCGGTGTGCCCCATCAGGTGAATGAACTGCTCGATCCAGCGTTCCCGGTCGTGGACCGGCTCGCTGGCGTTGTACTCCTCTTTGGTGTCATCGGTGTTGAAGAAGCTGCTGACCGACGGATGACCGGCCCGGTCGACGTGGATCAGTTCGCCGTCACGGCGCAGGCTGCACCGGCCCCAGATGCGGATGTCGGGGTCGGCGCCCAGCTCGGCGGTGGGCAATTCGATCGCGATGGAGAACACGTTGGCCTCGGTGTTGGAGTCCACGCCGGTCCACGGTGAGGTTCCGCCCAGGTGCGGCGCGGTGAAGTTGCGGCCGCCGGTGATGTCGAACAGGTTCTTGATGCCGTCGAAGTCGAAGAAGAAGGCATCGCTTCGCGCGCCGGCGAAGAAGGTGAAGCTGCCGGACTGCACCACGTTGGGCTCGTGCCCGAGTGACACCTCGACGGCCTCGAAGATCTTCTCCCCCACGGCCTCTGGTGACTCCGCCTCGTCGCCGACGGCCAGGAACACGTCGACGGTCTGCTTGCCGTCCTCAGGTACCGAGAAGACGAAGCTGAACGCGATGTCGTTGCGCAGGTCCCCGTCGTTGTCGATGGCGAGGCGGTAGATCGCCTCGGGGTGCAGGGCGTCGGCGTTCGGGTTGGCGTTGAGGATCAGCACCGTACGGCTCGAATCGGCCGGGGAGACAAAGGCGTACAGATCGCACAGATCCAGGCGCTGGTCTCCCAGTGGCGGACCCAGGCTTAGACCGGTGAAGTGATTGGACATCGGAACTCCTTGACGCTGTTATCGGTGTCAATCAAACCTACCGCGTTATCGGTGTCAGTTCTGGCGGGGCAACAGCTCCACGACGAAACGGTCGATGAACTCTTCGGTGGGGGTGGCCCCGAAGGGGCGGATCACGAACTTCGTCAGCCCGGCGGCGATCAGCCCGTCGAGTTGGCGATGCAGTGCCGGCCAGTCGGCGGCCAGCAGATCGGCGGGGTCGGCGTCGGGCCGACGTGCGCGGACGGCGTCGATCACCGCTGCGGGCAACTCGCCGTCGCCGACGGCCAGGCTCAAACCGAAGTGGTCGGGTTCGATCTCGCGTCCCGCTGCGGCGGCTTCGCGCTCGATGCTGATCCGGGCGTCGCGGGCTTCAGCCGGCGTCAGGAAGCTGCCGAGCCAGCCGTCGGCGAAGCGGCCGATCCGGCGAAACGCCGCAGGCGCGGAGCCGCCCAGCCAGATGTCGACCGGTGTTTGTGGGCGGATACCGAGGGTTGCGCCTGCGACGTCGAAGTACCGGCCGCTGAAGCTGACCTCCTCGCCGGTCAGCAGTTCACGGATGAGTTCGAGTGCCTCGTCGAACACCGCGGCGCGCTGCCCGTCGGGTACCGGGAACAGGCCGCGTTCGGCCGCCGAGGCGGGACGCAGACCGAACACCGGCAGTACGCGTTTGGGTCCCAGTGCGGCCAGCGAGGCCAGCTGTTTGGCGACCAGAACGGGGTTTCGGCCAGGCAGCACCGCCACCGACGTGCCGACTTTGAGCCGGGTGGTACGCCCGAGGGTGAAGCCCATCCCGGCGAAGGGATCGACGGCGGAGGTGTACACCAGCTCGGAGAACCACAGCGAGTCGACGCCGGCGGCTTCCAGCCGGTCGGCCACGGCGGGCAGTTCGTGGACGGCGGTGCCGGTGCCCAGGCTGACGCCGAACCGGATCTTCATCAGCCCACGTTAGCCAATGCACGGTGGCGACACAGCTGCCCGGTTACCCGGTTTGGGCGGTGCGCGTGCTTACCCTAGACCTGTGACTGGTGTGACGGGTGGGACTCGTGCCTGAGGTGACCCGGCGCCAGTTCGTCGTCGGCCTGCTGGCATCGGCGGCCCTGGTCGGGGCCTCACGCACGATCGGCATATCGGGCACCGCCTCGCAGGCGGCCGCCCAGGCCCCGCCGCCGCCACCCATCGGATCGAGCCGGGTGCTGCCGCCGCCGCCGTTCGCCAACCGGGTGGCGCTGCCCGGTGGCGGTGAACTAGCCAAGCTGCCCGGGGACGGCGATCTGCTCGCGCTCACCGTCGACGACGGGGTCGATAGCGAAGTGGTCCGTGCCTACACCCAGCTCGCCAAGGACACCGGTATCCGGCTGACCTTCTTCGTCAACGGCGTGTACGACTCGTGGCGAGACAACGCCGACCTGCTGCGCCCACTGGTCGACTCCGGGCAGATTCAGCTGGGCAACCACACCTGGTCACACCCCGACCTGACGACGCTCAACGCCGACGACATCAAGGATCAGCTGCGGCGCAACGACCAGTTCCTGCGCAACACCTACGGCGCCGATGCCACCCCGTACTTCCGGCCGCCGTACGGAAACCACAACGACATCGTCGACGGTATCGCCGCCGACCTCGGCTACCGGGTACCCACCCTGTGGTCGGGTTCGCTGGCCGACTCGGCCCCGGTGACCGAGGACTACATCGTGAAGATGGCAGACCAGTACTTCATCCAGCAGAACATCGTCATCGGGCACCTCAACCATCCGCCCGTCACCCATGTCTATCCGGCACTGGTGGACATCATCCGGTCGCGCAACCTGCGCACCGTCACCCTCAACGATGTGTTCCTGAAGCCCGAAATCCCTTACGTCACATCGCCTTAGCCCGGGCCAGCCGGTCGATTCGCGCCAGGGCCACTGCGCACACCGCCAGATAGGGTGCGGCCCACCACGGTGCCTCGAACCGCACCCGGCACCCGTCGCCTTCAGGGGTGAGATCGTGGGTGGTGGCTTCGACGCCGGATACCGCCCAGGACCAGTGCCTTCCGGACTCGAATTCCGTTACCCGGAACGGCAATTCGACGCCGACCGCGGTCCGGACCCGACCGGTGGATCCGGCGTGCAACTGCCGCTGCCCGTCATCGAGGGTGGCGCCGCTGACCGACGGTCCCCATCGCGGCCAATAGTCGGTGTCGACAAGGATCTGCCACACCACGGGTGCGGGGGCGGCGACGTACCGGTCGACGCCGACCCGGTGCGGAAATCCGATGCCCACGCCCTCCGACGCTACGCCGACTGCGGGGGTGCGCCTACGATCAGCCAATGGATGGCTCCGTCACAGTGCACATGGCCGCACCGGCCGACAGGATCTGGAATCTGATCGCCGACGTCCGCAACACCGGACGATTCTCACCGGAGGTGTTCGAGGCCGAGTGGCTCGACGGTGCCACCGGCCCGGCCCTGGGCGCGAAGTTCCGTGGCCACGTCCGCCGCAACGAGATCGGCCCGGTGTACTGGACCACCTGCCGGGTCACCGCGTGCGAACCCGGCCGCGAGTTTGGCTTCGCCGTGCTGGCCGGCGACCGCGCCCTCAACAACTGGCACTACCTCCTGGAACCCAGCGGCGACGGCACCGACGTCACCGAATCGTTCCGGCTCAACAGCTCACCGGTGATGCGGGTGTTCTGGGTGTTCGCCGGATACCTGCGCGGGCGGCGCAACGTGCGTGATATGCGCAAGACGCTGGAGCGGATCAAGAAGGTTGTCGAGGAAAGCTAGGTCGCGCCCGCCGCGGGTTTGGTAGAACCCCTTCATGGGTCAGTGGTCGCGTAACGAGTTGGAATCGGCTTTCGCCGCACACAAGCAGGTTGTCGTGGGAATCGGCGAGACGTGGAATTGGGCGCGCTTCGCCGACCAGTTCACCGAGGACGCCACCTACGTCGAACACTCCTACGGGAGGTTCTCGGGCCGCGAACAGATCCGCGACTGGATCGTCAAGACCATGAGCACCTTCCCGGGCAGCGAGATGCCGTTCTATCCGTCGACGTGGCATTCGATCGACGAGGAGAAGGGCTGGGTGATCTGCGAATTCCAGAACCGGATGCGCGATCCCGGTGACGGCAGCATCCACGAGGAGCCCAACATCTCGGTGCTCAAGTACGCCGGCGACGGGCTGTGGAGCTACGAGGAAGACGCCTACAACCCGATGAACTTCGTGCCGATGGTGCGCGGCTACATCCAGCGCTGCAAAGAGCTGGGAACCGCATCCGACGACGCGATCGCGTTCGCCCGCAAGATGGGCTGGGACTCCTAGCGGGCGCTCAGAAGTACCCGTTGGCCGGCGGCCAGGTGCCGTTGACGGCGTAGTTGCCGGCCGCATGTGCCTTGTAGGCCAACGGATTATGCGTCGAGACGGTCCGCACGTTGCGCCAGTGCCGGTCGAGGTTCAGTGACCGCGCCGTGGCCGAGGCTCCCCCGGTGTCGAAGAGCCGCTCGGCGGCAGCCAGGGTGAGCCGCTCGGCGATCAGCTGAGCCTCGGCGACCGCGATCGCCACCCGGGCCAATTCGTCGGCGTCGTCGACCCGCCCGGAGTCCACCAGAGTGTCGATCGCGTCAGCGGCGCCCAGCACCAAGGTCTGGGAGGCCGAGGCGTGCGCCGAGATCTCGCCGACGGCGTGCAGGGTGAACGGGTCGGCCGCGGCGGAATCTGCCAGCGAGTGCGCCGCCGGCCGGGCCTTGTTCTGCACGTACCAGATGGCGTCATCCCGCACCGCCGCGGCGATCCCGGCCGCCACGGCCGCGAGATACAACTGCAGGAACGCGGTGCTGTGGCCGAGGTGATTGCCGTCGGAGACCGTGGTCACCTCATGCGGACGGACCTCGACGTCGGTGAAGCGGGTGCCCCCGCTGGCGGTGGTGCGCTGTCCGAAACCCTCCCAGTCGTCGAACAGTTCGACGCCATCACGCTCCACCGGCACGATGGCCTGCAGGTCGCGGCCCTGATCGTCGCTGGCCGAGACCGCGATCAGGTCGGCGAACAGCGTGCCGGTGGAGTAGAACTTGTAGCCGTTGAGCCGCAGCACACCGTCGCTGTCGGCGAGCAGGGTGGTGTCCGCACCCGACGGTGTCTTACCCTTGGCGTCGGTGATCGCGTTGCCGACGATGATCCCGCTGTTGATCCGCGGAAACCATTCTGCACGTTCGGCTTCGGTGGCCCGGTTGCTCAGCAGCCGCTCGGCGAACCCGAAATGCGGCCGAAGTGCCTGGGCCACATTGGAACTCCCCCGCGCGATCCGGATGACGGCGGTGAGGACGTCACGCACCGAGCCGCCCGGGCCGCCGTAGCGGGCCGGAACCCGAAGGGTGAGCACACCGGTGCCGCGGATCGCCTCGACGGCGTCGTACTGCAGCACCCGGTCGCGCTCGGCGGCCGCGTCGGTCTCCCGCAGGGCGTCGACGACGGCTGTGAGCCGGTCGAGTCGCTGCGCCGGTGAGCCGCCGAGTGGTTCGGTGGTGAAGCGCGGGCGCGGTGCCACCGGGCGCGTTGCCTCGAAAATCGCGGTCATAGGGTTCGGAATCCTTCTCAGCGGTAGTGGGCGATGATGTTGTCGGCGAAGCGGTCCAGTTCGGATTCGATCGGCTGGAACTGCAGCATGAACAGCTCGATGCCGGCGTCGTGAAATGCGTCGATCCGCTCGATCACCTGCTCGTAACTGCCGACCAGGCCGGCGAGGGTCCCGCCGTTGGAGCCGATGCGGCGGGTACCGGCCAGCACCTGGTACATGGCGGTGTTGGGGTCGGTGCCGCTGGAGATCTCCGGGCGCTCCTCGGCGTCGATGAGCGACTGCAGGTACGCCTCCTCGGCTTTGGCCTCCGCCTCGGTCTCGCGGGCGATCACGAATGCCGACAGGCCGAATCGCAGCGGCCCGCGGTCGCGTGGGCGGCGGCGCAGGTCCTCGATGAGGTCCGCGGTGTCGGCCAACGGCCTGCCGTTGATGAAGTACACGTCGCCGCGCGACGCCCCGAGCGCACGGCCGGGCTCGGACTCGCCGCCGACGTAGATCGGTGGAAGCTCCTGCGGGACAGGGCGAACCAGTGCCTGCTGGCCGGGGCCCTCACCGATCGAGACCTGCTTGCCGCGCCACAGATCCACCACGGTGTCCAGCCACTGCCGGGTGTAGGCGTAACGGTCGTCGTGCTGCAACGGGTCGATGCCCAGTGCCTCCAGTTCGGGCAGGAACCATCCGGTGACCACGTTGATCGACAGGCGGCCGCCGGCGATGTCGGCGACGTTGGCCGCGATCTTGGCGAACACCAACGGGTTGAACAACAGCGGCTTGATGGCGCCGATCAGCTCGATCCGGGAGGTGGCCTCGGCCACCGCGGCCAGTGTGGACCAGGTTTCCAGGACGTCGTTCTCGGTGTTGCTGGGGTGGATGACGTGCTGGGCCAGCAGGGTCGCATCGAACCCGGCGCGTTCGGCACGCAACAACAGGTCGCGGTTGCGCCGGTAGCTGGGATCCGGCCGGTCGTCCGGATGCTCGCGGGCGCCGTGGTTTCCGTAGACCGGTGCCCACACCCCGAACCGTGGTCCGCTCATGAGGAGGTCAGGTAGCGCTGGCGTTCCCAGTCGCTGACGTGGCTAGTGTAGGACTGCCATTCGCTGCGGGCGATCGCGATGAAGTCGGTCACCGACTCGGCACCGAGGATCTCCTGGATCGTGTCGTCCTGGGCGGCCAGCGCCAGCGCAGTGCCCAGCGAGTCCGGCAGCGGAGAGCCCTTGCCATAGAGGTTGCCTTCCCCGCCGGGCGGGGGCAGCCGACGCGCCTCGATACCGGCGACCACCGCGGCCAGGGCCGAGGCCACCAACCAGTATGGGTTGGAATCCGATGCGCCCGTGCGCAATTCGACGCGAGTACCCTCGGGGGATTCGACCAGCGAACGGATCGCCGCACTGCGGTTGTCCCGGCTCCAGTTCACGGTGTCCGGGGCGAAGGAGTCCGGGGTGTAGCGGCGGTAGGCGTTGACCGAGTGTGCGCCGAACAGCGTGATGGAGGGTAGGTGCTCCAGCAGGCCGGCGATCGCGAACAGCTCCAGCTCGTTCTCGGCACCGTCGACCGGGGCGAACGCCGGCTTGCCGTCACGCCACAGCGAGATGTGCAGGTGCGCAGAACTTCCCGACTGATCCGAGAACGGCTTGGGCATGAAACTGGCGATCTTGCCATGCTTGCGCGCCACCTCCTTGGCGGCGTACTTCAGCCGGGCGCTGTCGTCGGCGGCGTCGAGGGCGTCGGTGTAGACCAGGTTGGTCTCCACCTGACCGGGACCGTACTCGGTCTGCACACCCTCCAGCCGGGTGAAGGCGTCGAGGGTCTCGTAGAGATCGGTCAGCAGCGGGTCGAGGGTGTTGGCGTTCTCCAGCGAGTAGGCGTGAATATCGTTCTGCACCGGTGAGCCGTCGCGTTCGAGCAGGTAGAACTCGAACTCGACGCCGACCTTTGCGGTGTAGCCCAGCGAGGCCAGCCGGGCCAGCACGCGGCGCAGGACCCCGCGCGGATCGAGCAGCGACGGGGTGCCGTCGGGCCGCTTGATATCGGAGATGACGTGGCCGACGCCGGGCCGCCACGGCAACGGGTGGTAGGTCGAGAAGTCCGGGATGGCGTGGACGTCGGAGTAGCCGTCGTCCCAGTTCGTCAGCTGCAGGCCGTCGATGACCGTGCCGTCGGTGTTCCAGCCCAATGCCGCCTCGCAGAAGGCGAATCCGTGCCGGGCCCGATCCAGGAACTGCTTGGCGGGAATGCGTTTTCCGGCGGCGTGGCCGAACGGATCACTCCAGGCCACCTCGATCTCACGCAGCGTGCCATCGTTCAACCGGCGCAGCAGCTCGGCCTCGGCTTCGGACTCCGGGCGCTCACCGGCGGCGTCGACATGATCGCGCGCGGACACAATGGTTTCGGACATGCCAGGCACGCTAGGGACCGCGCCAGCGTCACACCAGGTTTGGCGTCACGGTGCGGCACGGCGCGTAACGTGGCGTCACATAGCGGAATTCACCCGTTGCAGCCGCCGCGGTGGTGGGTACTGTCGGGACATGCGATGTTCGGGCTTACCACGATGACACATTCGATCCGAAATCTCTGTCCCAGAGGCAAACAGCGGCTGCGGGTGGGCGCCACACCGGTGCCGCACGCCGAGATTCTCGACCACGTCCGGGCTGATCTGCTCGAGGATGACATCGATCTGCAGATCGAGGTGCTCGAGGATTTCGACGAACTCAACACCGCGTTGGCCGCGGGCCGGCTGGACGCGAACTTCTTCCAGTACCGGCCTTTCCTCGAGGAGTTCAACCGGCGCAGCGCCGGCAGCCTGGTTCCGGTCGTGCCGATCCACATCGAACCGTTCGGCGTCTACTCCTGCCATGTCAGCGACCCCGACACACTGCCGGAGTACGCCGAGGTCGCCCTGCCTTCGGATCCGGTCAACGTCGGCCGGTCGCTGGCGATGCTGCAACACCTCGGCCTGCTCGAGTGCACGCCCGTGACGGGCCGGCCGCTGGCCGTGCGCGACGTGCGCGCCAATCCACTGCGGCTGATCCTCAAGGAGATCAGCGGCTGGCTGCTCGGTGACGTCGTCGAAGACTTCGACCTGGTGTTCCTGTTCGGCTACCAGGCCGTGGCGCTGGGCGTGGACACCCGCGCCGCGTTGTGCTGCGACCGCGACAATCCGCGCTACGCCGAGTACCTGGTGGCCCGCCACGACAACCACGACAGTGCCGCGATCGTGGCCCTGGGGGCCGCCCTGAACTCGCCGGGCACCCGGGATTTCATCACCACCACCTATGCCGGGCAGTTGGTGGCGGCGTTCTGAGCGCACAGTTGTGCTCACGTCGACGCTAACCCTGTTTCCAGCCGCCCCGGCGGCGCACAGTGGTCGCGTGTACCAAGCTCGTGTGCCCCTGCCTTCCGCGCCGCCGTCCGACGCGTCGGTCCGGGTGGTGCTGGTCCTGGAGGTACCCGCCGCCAACGGTGAGATTCCCACCCGCGCAGCGCAACTGGCCGACGAATTCGGCAATCTCGTCTCGCACTCCATCCCCGGCGTCCGGGCCCGCAAAGCGGTGATCACAGTGGGCAACACCCCGGTGCGCCGCACCGCGGAGGGCCCCGGCCAGCAGCGGCCCGGATTGGTGATCGACCGTCCCGGCCGCGAGGTCCTCGTAGACGGCCGCCGGGTAGACCTGACCTTCCGCGAATTCGAGTTGCTGGCCTACCTGTCGAGCTTCCCCCGCCGGGCCGTCACCCGCTCGGAACTGATGCGTGAGGTCTGGGGCGGCGACCACGAGCAGATCGCGGCGGCTATCTCACACCGCACGGTCGACACCCACGTGCGCCGCGTCCGCGCCAAGCTCGGGCCCTACGCCCGCGCCCTGACCACGGTGCGCGGACACGGCTACCGATTCGATCCGGGCCGCGACGTCGTCAACGTCGGGCCGGTCCGCCGTCCCGCCTGAGCCCGATCTCACGCCGTTCGTCGACGACGAACAGGATCAGCGTGACCGCGAGCAGCCCGGCGGGCAGCCAGATGGCCTGGATCCCCAGCCCACGGGTCGCGTACGCGCCCACCACCGCGCCGGCGGCGAAGAACACGATCAGCAGCGCGTACGTGCGGCACGCGGCGCGAGCCTCGGCGTCGCGATCGACCAGGCCGGCATAGCCGAACTCGACGAAGCGCATGATGTTGCCGGTCGTCGCCAGGGGGATGTAGGTGAGATCGCCGATGCTGCGGAACAACCCGATCTGGATTCCGGCGACGAACGAGATCGGCACCGTGATGTAGATGTTCGGCACCGACGCGGGCACGAAGCCGATCACGGCCAGCACGATGACCTGAACCAGCATTGTCCAGCGCAGCGGGTGCTTGAGATGCCGCTCGACGCGCCCCGACTTCAGGTACGCCGACAGCGCGACCCCGGCGACGAAGGCCACGATCGGCCAGACGTGAGCCAGCGCGGCGGTGCCGTGGCGCTCACTGGCATCGATCGCGAAGAAGATGACATTGCCGGTCTGGACGTTGGCGAACACGTGTCCGCGCGCGATATAGGTGTGCGCGTCGAGGAACGAGTTGGCAACGGTGAGCAGCAACGCGAAGCGAAGGGTGGTCGAAGTGCGCGTCATCGATTCGCAAGCTTGCCCTAGTTCCGAAACGATCACGACTCACAGCGCCGGACTCTAATGTCGAGCCCACAGCCACCAAGGAGGGCACGAATCCACATGGGCATCGCCACGCGAGTCAACGGTCAGGCGCCACCGGAGGTCGCTCTGGGCGACATCGATCTGGGCACCTTCGAGTTCTGGCAACTCGACGACAGCGTGCGTGACGGCGCGTTCGCGACATTGCGCCGCGAGGCCCCCATCACGTTCTTCCACGAGGTCGAATACGAGGGCGTACCGGCGGGCCCCGGCCATTGGGCGTTGACCAAACTCGACGACGTCTTCTACGCCAGCCGCCACCCGGACATCTTCAGCTCCTACCCCAACATCACCATCGGCGACCAGATACCCGAGGTCGCCGAATACTTCGGGTCGATGATCGCCCTGGACGACCCGCGGCATGCCCGGCTGCGCAATATCGTGCGCAGCGCCTTCACCCCCAAGGTGGTCGCCCGCACCGAGGCCTCGGTGCGCGACCGTGCCCGCAGCCTGGTGGCGTCGATGATCGAGAACCACCCCGACGGCTCCGGCGAACTGGTGGCTGAGCTGTCCGGGCCGCTGCCGCTGCAGGTGATCTGCGACATGATGGGAATCCCGGAGTCCGACCATCAGCAGATCTTCGGTTGGACCAACATCATTCTCGGCTTCGGCGACCCCGACCTGACCACCGATTTCGACGAGTTCATGAAGGTCGCCATCGACATCGGGGCCTATGCCACCGCACTGGCCGACGACCGCCGCAGCAATCCGCGCGAGGACCTGACCACCGCGCTGGTGGCCGCCGAGGTCGACGGGGAGCGGCTGACCTCCGCGGAGATCGCGTCGTTCTTCATCCTGTTGGCGGTCGCCGGCAACGAGACCACCCGCAACGCGATCAGCCACGGTGTGCTGGCGCTTACCCGCTACCCCGATCAGCGCCGGACCTGGTGGGCCGACTTCGAAGCCACCACGCCCAGCGCGGTCGAGGAGATCGTGCGCTGGGCCTCCCCGGTGATCTACATGCGGCGCACCGTGACCCGCGACGTCGAGTTGAGCGGCGTCAAGATGGCCGAGGGCGACAAGGTCACCATGTGGTACGCCTCGGCCAACCGCGACGAGGACAAGTTCGACAACCCCTGGCTCTTCGACGTCACCCGCACCCCGAACCACCATGTCGGATTCGGCGGCGGCGGAGCACATTTCTGTCTGGGCGCCAACCTGGCCCGCCGCGAGATCGCGGTGCTGTTCGAGGAGCTGCACAACAACATCCCCGACATCGAGGTCACCGAGGAACCGGCCATGCTGCTCTCGGCGTTCATCCACGGGATCAAGCGGCTGCCGGTCAGCTGGACGCCACCGCGATGAAACAGCGGCTGCACTGGTTCGCCATGCACGGTGTGGTGCGGGCCGTGGCGGGGCGGTCGGCGCGCCGCGGTGACCCGCAGGCCCGGCTCGTCGCCGACCCCGCGGTCCGCGCCGACCCGGTCCCGTTCTACGAGGAGCTGCGCGCGCTGGGTCCGCTGGTGCGGTCCCGGGTCAGTTATCTGACCGTCGACCATGCGATCGCCAACGAGGTGCTGCGGTCGGACGACTTCCGGGTGATCTCGCTGGGCAGCAATCTGCCTGCGCCCCTGCGCTGGCTGGAACGGCGTACCCGCGACGACCTGTTGCACCCGCTGCGGCCGCCGTCGCTGCTGGCCGTCGAGCCGCCGGCCCACACCCGCTACCGCAAGACGGTGTCCTCGGTGTTCACCAGCCGGGCGGTGGCCGCGTTGCGTGACGGGGTCGAGGACGCCGCAGGGCAGCTGCTCGACGGGCTCGACGGCCTCGGCGTCGTCGACATCGTGGCCCGGTACTGTGCCCAGCTGCCCGTAGCGGTGATCAGCGACATCCTGGGTGTGCCCGAACGTGACCGGCCCCTGATCCTGGAGTTCGGCGAGCTGGCCGCTCCCAGCCTCGACGTGGGCCTGTCGTGGCAGCAGTACCAGCGGGTGCAGCGCGGTATCGCCGGGTTCAACTCGTGGCTGGCCGCTCATCTGCGCACGCTGCGCGACCATCCCGGTGAGGATCTGATGAGCCAGCTCATCCAGGTCGCCGACGACGGCGCCCTGCTCGACGAGACCGAACTTCAGGCCACCGCCGGACTCGTGCTCGCCGCCGGGTTCGAGACCACGGTCAACCTGCTGGGCAACGGAATTCGGCTGTTGCTCAACCACCCTGACCAACTGGCCGTGCTGGCCGCGGATCCCGCACTGTGGCCGAACGCCGTCGAAGAGATCCTGCGGCTGGAGTCACCAGTGCAGCTCTCGGCGCGGGTGGCGCGCCACGACACCGAGGTCGCAGGAACGAGGGTGGGGGCAGGCGAGCTGGTGGTGACCTATCTGGCCGCCGCCAACCGGGACCCCGCGGTGTTCACCGACCCGAACCGATTCGACGTCCGGCGGGAGAACGCGGGAAAGCACCTGGCATTTTCCGGCGGACGCCATTTCTGCCTGGGGGCCGCACTCGCCCGCGCCGAAGGCGAGGTCGGGCTGCGCCGGTTCTTCACGCATTTCCCGGAGGTGCAGCTGGCCGGTCTCGGCACCCGCCGCGACACCCGGGTGCTGCGCGGCTGGGCCGAGCTGCCCGTCAGCCTCGGTACCCCGGAGCTGATCGGCTCGCGCGACTGACGGATTGCCTTGTCAGCGTGGGCTATTCGGTGTCTCGACGCCGTCGGTGACCGCCTGGGGGTCGATCGCGTCGGCGTGTGAGAGGCGTTCATCAAGAGCGTCGCGGCGTGAGGCGACCTCGGTGCGGTGCTTCTCGGCGGTGTCCTGCAGTCGGCGCGCCTCGGCCGCCTTGGCTTCGGCCTCGGCCTGCGCGGCGCGCGCCTTGGCGGCGGTTTCCTCGGCGATCGTCTCACGCCGCTGCACCGTGAGGTGTTCCTCGCGAACCTGCTCGCGGATCTCCTCGGCCTGAGCGTGGCGGCGGGTGGCCTGCTTGTTGCGGGCCAGCCACGCGATGGCGCCGATGAGGACCACCGCAGCGATCACGCCGATGACGATCCAGACGATTGTGTTGGTGGCCATCTTGGGCTCCTTCGTCGCGCGGTGTCGCCGGCGCGGCACCGTCACAGACCGGCGTTCCCGTCGCGGCCATGCGCCAAACCGCTCAGCGCCACGAGCATGCCCGCCGCCGAGCGGTGCCAGGTGAAGTTCTCGGCGCGCCGCCGTGCGCAGGAGCGCCGGTGCGGCTCCGGCCGGTCGATCACGGTGGCCACCGCGCCGGCGATCGCGTGCGGGTCGTTGTCCGCGCTGGCGCCGCTGTCGGTGGACAGGATTTCGGCGAGTGCTGAGGTCCGGGACACCACGGCCGGGGTTCCGCAGGCCAGGGCTTCCAGTGCGGCCAACCCGAAGGTTTCGTGCGGCCCGGGCGCCAGCGCCACGTCGGCCGAGGCCAGCAGGGTCGCCACGGCATTACGGGAGGAAACGTAGCCGGTGAAGTCGACCGGCAGCCCTGCCGCCTGGCGTTGCAGGCGCGCACGCAACGGGCCGTCGCCGACGATCACCAGGCGGGCGTCGACACCCGAATCACGAAGTGCAGCAAGCGCATCGATGCTACGGTCGGTGCGCTTCTCCACCGACAGGCGCCCACAGTGCACCAGCAGCACCTGCTCGGGGGCCGCCCACCTCCGTCGGGTACTGGCACAGAATCGTCGCGGGTGAAAGGTGTCCAGGTCGACGCCGAGGGGCACCGTCATGACGTTGCGCGCCCCGATCCGGTCGAACTCTTCGCGGGCGAAGGCGGTGGTACACAACACCGTGTCGTAGTCGGCGGCGGTTCGGCGGTTGGCGGCGTCGGCGAGTCGGCGGGCCAGCGGTGCGGGCATGATCTGGCTGGTCAGCCGGTCGAGTCGCTCGTGCGAGATCATCACCGTGGTGACACCGTGCCTGCTGCCCCACCGGCCCAGTGATCGCAGCGTGAAACGGTCCGACACCTCGATCGCATCGGGGCCCAGGCGGTCCAGGACGCCGACGACCGGTGCGGGCATGACGGCACGGTAGCCACCGGTGAATGGAATCTGCTTGGCGGGCACTGTGATTCGCACAACGCCCGTCGGCAGTCGCGCTGTGGTCGACTCGGCGCCGGGCACCACGAGGAACACCTCGTGGCCCGCGGCGACGTATTCAGCGCCCAACCGGTCCACCGCGGTGCGCAGGCCTCCCGAGCGCGGGCCGTAGAAGTTGGCGACCTGCGCGACGCGCATCATGGTGTTATCCGATCGCGCGCCGATGTTGAGGTGCCAACCCGGGGGCTGCGTGGCGCTGAACGAGGGGTGAACTCCCTCAGGTCAGGTAACGGCCGAACCAGTCCTGCACCCGCCGCCACGCGTCGGCGGCGGCCGCGGCGTTGTAGCGCTGCCCGGTGTCGTTGAAGAACGCGTGGTCGGCATCGGGTTCGACCACGAGGTCGTGCACCAGGCCGGCCTGCTGCAGGGCCGCTGCGGCGGCGGGCTCCGAGGAGGTCACCCGCTGGTCGAGTGCACCGTAGAAGCCCAGCACCGCCGCATTCTTGGACCCGGCGAAGTCCGGCTTGTCGGGCAGCGGCCCGTAGAACGGCACCGCCGCCGACAGCCTCGGCTCCCCCGCGGCCAGCAGGCGCCACACCAGGCCGCCGCCGAAGCAGAACCCGACAGCGGCCAGCTTCTGGCCGGGCACCCGGCGCTGCAGTTCGTCGAGGCCGGATCTGAGGTCGGCGACGAACCGCTCCGGTGCGATGCTGCCCAGCGCGGCCGTCGCCCCGGCCGGGTCGCTGAATGTCGCGGTGCCGCCCTCCTCGGAGAGCAGATCGATCGCCAGCGCCGAGTAGCCCACGCCCGCCAGCCGGCCGGCCACCGAACCGACCCAGTCGTTGAGTCCCTTGTTCTCGTGGATGACCAGAACGGCACCGCGCGGGGTGGCCGCCGGTGCCCACCGGCCCAGCAGCTGCCCGCGGGGGCCGGCCCAGCGTGCCGCCGTGGTGGGGACGGCGGTGTCCATCCCGGGTGCGGGTGTCGTGGGTGCCGACGCCGACGTCGACGCCGCCGGGGTAGCGGGCCTGGTCTGGCCGCAGGCGGCGATCAACGCGCTGGCTGCGGCGGTGCCCATCCCCAGCAGTGCCAGGCGCCGCACCGCTTCACGACGGCTCAGCAGGCCGTCGACATGGTCGGTGGCGATCTCTTCGGCGATGTAGCGCTGAAACTCGGTCACCTCGCCGAGTATGCGCGCGGTGGGGAAACCTGCGCATGAAGCCTGATCAGGCGCTGTGAACACATCGAAGAAATTGTCTACTAAATCGTTGACACCCGTTCGGCCACACTGTTCTATTGAGCAGTGACCTACGACACGATCATCCGCAACGGCCGGTGGTTCGACGGGACAGGTGCGCCCTCGGCTATCCGCAACATCGGCATCCGGGACGGCCGTGTCGTCGCCGTCACGCCCCACCCACTCGACGAGACCGGCGCCGAGGTCGTCGACGCCACCGGCAAGTGGGTGCTGCCCGGGATGGTCGACATCCATACCCACTACGACGTCGAGGTGCTCGGCGGGCCGGGGTTGACGGAGTCGGTGCGCCACGGCGTCACCACCGTGCTGCTGGGATCGTGCTCGCTGTCGACGCTCTACGTCGACGGCAGCCAAGCCGGTGATCTGTTCGGCAGGGTCGAGGCCATTCCGCGTGAGCATGTCATCCGCGCCGTCGATGGAGCCAAGACGTGGAGCAACGCCGAGCAGTACGTACAGGCGCTCGAGTCGCGCCCACTGGGTCCCAACATCGGCGCGTTCATCGGCCATTCCGACATGCGGACCGCGACCATGGGGCTGGACCGGGCGACCCGAAAAGACCAGCGGCCCAACGCAAGTGAGCAAGCGCAGATGGAGAAGATGCTCGCTGACGCCCTCGACGCGGGTTTCGTCGGGATGTCCTCGATGCAGCTGCTGTTCGACAAGATCGACGGCGAGACCTGTCGCTCACGGACCCTGCCGTCGACCTATGCCAGGCCGCGTGAGCTGCGCCGGCTCAAATCGCTGGTGCGCAAGCGCGGCCGGGTGCTGCAGTCCGGGCCCGACATCCAGAACCCACTGAACCTGGCTTCCCAAGTGGCACAGTCACTTCCGGCGCTACGCAAGAAGCTCAAGACCAGCCTGCTCTCGGCGGCTGACGTCAAGAGCAATCCGCTGGCGATCCTGATGCTGGGCCCGCTGGCCCGCCTGGTGAATGCGTTGGGCGCCGACTTCCGCTGGCAGCACCTGCCGGTGCCGTTCGAGGTCTACGCCGACGGCATCGATCTGGTGGTCTTCGAGGAGTTCGGCTCCGGGGCGGCTGCGCTGCACCTGCGTGACGAGGTCGAGCGCAACGCGCTGCTCGCCGACGAGAACTACCGCCGCCAGTTCCGCAAGGACTACGACAGCAAGTTCGGGGTGCGGGTCTGGCACCGCGACTTCTTCGACGCCCAGATCGTCGCCTGCCCAGACGAATCCGTGGTGGGCAAGTCCTTCGGTCAGGTCGGGGTGGACCGCGGCGGGCTGCACCCGGTCGACGCGTTCCTGGACCTGGTGCTCGAGCACGGCACCAAGCTGCGCTGGCGGACCACGATCTCCAACCATCGGCCCGAGGTGCTCAAGAAGCTGGCGCGCGACCCGGGTGTTCAGATGGGCTTCTCCGACGCCGGCGCACACCTGCGCAACATGGCGTTCTACAACTACGGGCTGCGGCTGCTGCGGCACGTGCGCGACGCCGAACGCACCGGTACCCCGTTCATGAGCCTCGAGCGTGCCGTGCACCGGATGACCGGGGAGCTAGCTGACTGGTATCAGATCGACGCGGGGCATCTGCGTCTCGGCGACCGCGCCGACCTGGTGGTCATCGACCCCGACCACCTGGACAGCCAACTCGACGAGTACGCCGAGGAACCCGTCGAGCAGTACGCCGGCCTGCCCCGAATGGTCAACCGCAACAACGACACCGTGGAACTCGTCCTGATCGGCGGGCGGGCCGTGGTGCGCGACGGCGAACCCACCGAGATCCTCGGCACCGAGCGCACCGGCAGTTTCCTGCGCGTCGGCACGCCCACTCCCGCACCCACCGCAACCACGAATCCGGAGCTCGCACATGCCAACTGAGACCGTGTCCCCCGCCGTCGCCGAAACCGTACTGGGACTGTGGAAAGCGCTGTCGGCCCGCGACTGGGAAGCGGTCAAGAGCTTCGTGTCCGAGGACTGCATCTACGTCGACATGCCGGTCGGCGCGGCCGCCGCGGCGCGTGGCCCGGAGGACATCGTCAAGCGCCTCAAGGTCGGCCTGGAGTCGTTGGCCGGCTACGAAAATCACGACGGAGTACTGGTGAGCAACGGCGAGGACGCCATGTATGAGCATTCCGAGACGTGGACATTCGCCACCGGCGAGCAGGGTATGCTGCGCTTCGTCACCGTCCACAAGGTGGTCGACGGCAAGATCACCCTGTGGAAGGACTACTGGGACATGAACGGGCTGACGAGCTTCGCGCCGCCGACGTGGCTGGAGGACTTCGCGACCGCCGACATGTCGTGGATCTTCGACGCGACGGGTCTGGTCTGACGCGTCGCCCCGGAGCTCAGTGTGCGGGCGCCGTCAGGTCGTAGAGCGTGACGCCGTCCACCGTCGTCGCGGTGTAGTGCTGCTTGACCCAGTCGAGGATCTTGTCGGACTCCGACTTCGATGCGGACTCCTGGGCCATCGGCTGCATACCCGGGCGTGAGGAGTCGTAGTAGTAGTGGACCTGCCCATCGCGGACGTAGCCCTGAAACTGCTCCAGGGTCGGCGCAGGGTCGCCGCCACCGAAACCACCGATCGGCATCACCGGATGGCCGGTCTCGAGTTGGTAATCGGAGGCGCCCAGAGATCCGCTGGTCGCCGCCACCCACGTGTAGTCGTCGGCATTGGTGGCCAACAGCGCCACAACTTTCTTGGACACGGTGCCGCCGCCGGGACCCCACTGGTCGTGACCTGAGGCGTCGCCGGGCGCTCCCGGCCCCCCGGCACCGGCCGGCGGCATGCCGGGCATGTCACCGGTCTTGGACTGGGGTCCTGCGGTGATGACGGGGCCGCTGTGGGCGGTGCCCACGGTCTGGATGCAATACGCCACCGGACCCGCCATGGCCGCAACCACAGCCAGGGTCGCCGCCCACACCCTCAGATCGCGGGCGGCCAGGGTCAGGCCCGGCCGGATCAACGAGCCCAGGAAGCCGGCCACCGCCAGCACCGCGGCGACCACAACGACCCATCGCAACCACGGCAGGAAATCGGGTGTTCTGCCAAGCAATACCCACGCCCCAACTGCAGTCAGCGCGACAGTCAATGCCAATACCACAGTTGCCCAACGCTTCTCACGGTTCTGCCACACGTGCGTCGCCCCGGCACCCACCGATGCGGCCACCGCGGGTGCAAGGGCCACGGTGTAGTAGTCGTGGAAGATTCCGGACATGTAGCTGAACGTCACGGCGGTGACGACCAGCCACCCGCCCCAGGCGAGATAGAAGGCTCGCTTCGGATCCGTTCTGCGTCGGCGTCCGCAGAGGACGAGGCCCGCGACGAGAAGCACCAACGCGGCGGGCAGTAGCCAGGAGATCTGGGTGCCCGATTGCGTGGTGAACAATCGGGTGATGCCTGCCTGCCCGAACATCGGGCCACCCGGGCCGCCGTGCTCCATCCCCATGCCCTGGGGCATCCCACCGCCACCACCGGCGCTGCCGCCGAGGATTCGGCCGAGACCGTTGTAGCCCAACGTGAGTTGCAGGAAGCTGTTGTTCGAGGATCCGCCGATGTACGGCCGATCAGACTTCGGCCAGAATTCGACCAACGCGACCCACCAACCGGCGGCCACAATCGCCGCCGCGAGTCCGGCGAGTAGTTGCAGGAGTCGGGTCCGCAAACGGGGCGGACCGGCGACGAGGTACGCGATCGCCAACCCGGGCATCACGAGCGCGACCTGCAGCTGCTTGGTCAGGAACCCGAAGCCGATCAGCGCGCCGCACAACACGATCCATCGTGTGCGGCCGCTGTCGACGCCGCGTAGCAGCGCCCACAATGCCGCGACCATCAGGAACACCAACAGCGCGTCGGGGTTGTCGTAGCGGAACATCAACGCGGCCACCGGGGTCAACGCCAGCAATGCACCGGAGATCAGGCCTGCCCCGGGGCCGAAAGCTCTTCGCACCGTGACATATACGAGTGCCACGGAGGCCACGCCCAGCAGCACCTGCGGAATCTGGAGGGCCCAGGAGTTCATTCCGAACAGGCGGGTGCTGATCTCCATCACCCACAGCGACGCCGGCGGCTTGTCCACCGTGATGGAGTTACCCGCATCCGACGAGCCGAAGAGGAACGCCTTCCAACTCTGGGTGCCCGCCTGCACAGCGGCCGCGTAGAAGGAGTTACCCCACCCATTGCGACTGAGCCCGATGGTCCAGCAGATCGCAGTGGCAACCAGCAGCGCGATGAGGCTCCGACGGGCCCATGGCGGGTCCGGTGCGATAGCGGGTGCTGCAGTGTCGTGGGCGCATTCGGTCGCATCTGCTGCGGCGGTCATGGTCATCTCTCGGGTATAGGTGAATATGGGGCTGGAGTCAGCGGCTCGGGTGAAAGACCCACGAGCGCAGCAGGATGAAGCGCAGCACGGTGGCGACCAGGTTGGCAGTGACCAGCACACCCAACTCGAGCCAGTGCGGGGTGGGGTGCACGAGCCCGTGGACACTGGCCAGCGATCCGCTGGTGATGAGCAAGGCCATGCCGAAGACCAGCAGGCCCTCGCCGTGATGGCGGGCGCGGCCCTGCTGTCCGCGGATGCCGAAGGTGAACCGCCGGTTCGCGGCGGTATTGCCGATCGCTGTGATCAGCAGCGCCCCGAAGTTGGCGATCTGCGAACCCACCATGAGGTGCAGCCAGCTGAAGATGGCCAGATAGGCCAGGGTGCTGACGACGCCGATCGCGCCGAAGATCGCCAGCTGGTGCACCGGCCCCCGCGGCGCGGTGAGCGGCTTTCGGGCGGCACGAAAGTCCGCGGCCACCTGCTCGACCGGGATGCGGCCCAGCGCGAATCCCTTCCGCATCCGGGCAATCCCCTTGAGATCGGCGGTCGCAGTCGCGACGATGTCGACCCGGCTGTCGGGGTCGTCGACCCAGTCGACAGGCACCTCATGGATACGCAGCCCGGCTCGCTCGGCCAGCACCAGCAATTCGGTGTCGAAGAACCACCCCGTATCGGCGACCAGGGGCAGCAGCCGCCGCGCCACGTCGGCTCGGATCGCCTTGAAGCCGCACTGGGCATCAGAGAACTTCGCGGCCATGGTCGTCTTGAGGATCATGTTGTAGCAGCGCGAGATCACCTCGCGTTTCGGTCCCCGCACGACCCGCGAGCTCCGCGCCAGCCGCGTTCCGATCGCGAGATCGGAATGACCGGAGATCAACGGCGCCACCAGCGGAGCCAGTGCAGCCAGGTCGGTGGACAGATCGACATCCATGTAGGCAAGCACCGGAGCGTCCGAGTTCGACCACACCGCGTTCAGCGCACGGCCACGGCCCTTCTGCTCGAGCCGGACCACCCGGACACCGTCGAGTTCCTCGGCGAGCTCAGCGGCGATACGGGGCGTGGCGTCGGTGCTGGCGTTGTCGGCGATCGTGATGCGCACCTGGTACGGCAGTGTGTGGGCGAGGTATCGGTGAAGTCGATGTACCGAGTCGGACAGGGCCGCCTGTTCGTTGTAGACGGGCACGACGATATCCAGAACGGGTACACCACGGCGGGCAGCATCAGCCAGCACGCCAGACCGCGAAGGGGCGGGCAGGCTGGATTCGAAGGCCGTGGAATCAGGGGCATCGTGATCATGAGGACGATCGTGGGCCCCGGGTGTGAGAAGCGTTTGGGACCTGGGTGTGCGCAAGCTATGTGATGGACGACTACTCGAAGCCAGGTGAATGGCCGCCCGGTCGCGCGCAAACTGAACCCGACGGCACCACCCCGGCGTTACCCCTCGACTGGCCGGAACGTTCCATCGTCGAAGGGGCAGGCATGCGCACGATCATGGTCGCGGCGGCGGTCACCGGATTGCTCATGACGCCCCTGCCGCTGGCCGGGCCGGCGTCGGCCGCCTGCGATTCGGCGGGCTGCCTGCCCAACGTGGCGCGCAACGTGATCGCAGGCGCCCCGTGCACACCCAGCATCAACTTCGTGTTCGGGCTGGACTCCGCGAGCAACACCCTGATCTGCTCAACCGCAGGCAGGTGGGTGCCCACCGGGGCGCTGCAAGGCGAGGCTGCTCCGGCGCTTCGTTGTTCGATACCCGGCGCCACCGCGCAGACCCGCCTCAGCGGTAACACCCTGCAGGTCCAGGTCCCCGGCATCCCGCTGCAATGCGTCGGCCCACCCGGGGCGTCGAAGTGGGTGCACTTCGACGTGCCCGCTTGGTAGCCGATCAGCCGTCCAGGGCGTAGAGGCGCCGCGCGTTCTCGCGCCCGATCAGGGCCGCCACCCGCATCGCGTCGGCCAGGCTCCACTCGTCGCGGTCCACGAATTCACCCAGTACGGCGCCGATTGCATTGCGCCACAACCGGGCTCCCAGGTAGTGCAGTTCGGCGGGTCCGAAGGCATCCGAGGAGTACAGGATCTTGCGGAACGGGGCGAGCTCGAGGGTCCGCGCCAGGAAGGCCTGGGCGCGGGCGCCGAGATGGTTGATGCTCAACCCGGTGTCGAGGTAAACGTTGTTGAACGCCTGCGTGAGGTAGCCAGCCTCACGTTCGTAGGGATAGCAGTGCAGCAGCACCACCGGGGTGTCGCCGCAGGTGCGCAGGAAGTCCAGCAGCAGCATCGGATTGGTGCGGTGCAGGTCGCAGTCCCGGTCGCCGAGGCCGACGTGTAACTGCAGCGGCTTGCCCAGCCGCAGCGCCTCGTGCAACCCGAACCGCAGCAGCACCCGGTCTGTCAGCCGCCGGCCGCCTTCGTCGCGCCAGCGCGCTGCCGCCTCGGCCACGGCGGCCGGGGCCGGACGGGATAGGTCGCCGCCGAAGCCGCCGCGGTAGGCCAGGATCGACTTCGTCGCCGCCGCCGAGCCGCCCCGCTCGTGCAGGATCCGGCGGAATTCCCCGGCATACTCCCCCGGTGCGGCCGCGGCCTGCTCGGCCACCTGCTCGATGCGCACGATCTCGCCGACCCAGCCGCCGGAGCAATCGGAGATCTCGGCCAGATCGGCCACCCCCGGCAGCCCGGTGTCCACCAGCCAGTCGCTGACTCCCGCGGCCGGCAGGAACAGCCGCGCCAGTTCGGACTCCCCGTACTGCGATCGGCGGTGCCAATACTCTTGTGGCTCAGCATGCTTGGCGATCCCGAGCAGCGGTGCGCAGTGTGCCCGCACCGCCATCCCGAGCTGGGTGTCGAAGCCGCTGTCGAAGTCGGCCAGCGGTTCGGTGTTGGCCTCGTTGAGCCCGTTCTCGAACCGGCGCCGGTCGCCGTCGGCCAGCCAGTAGCCGTGGACGTGGTTGTCGACCAGATGCAGACCGGAGATGTGCTCAGCGAGTGCGGAGTTCACAGGCACTCACAGGCTCCAGGCCATCCGGAACTTGTCGGTGCGCGCCTCGGCGTCGAGATGCGAGTAGGTCTCGAGCTCGTAGCGACGCACCGCGACGAGCGCATTGACCGCGGGGTCACCGAGAATGCCGCGCAGCCGCGCCGAACCGTCCAGCGCCGCGATCTGGGTGCCCTGGTCGGCCGAGAGCGCGACGACACCGGCAGCGTTGCGCTGCGCGTCGGACAGCGTCGCCGGGTCGACCGTGATCTCCGGTAGCAGACTGGCATTGCGCTCGATGCCGTCGAGGGCAAGCCCGAGGATGGCCGCCGTGGCGAAATACGGGTTGGCCGACGGGTCGACGACCTTGACCTCTACGTTGGCGCCGTAGGGATTCGCGGGGCCACCCTGCACGAAGCGCACCGCCGCCTCGCGGTTCTCGGTACCCCAGCACGTGTAGGCGCCTGCCCAGTTGCCGGGTTGCATGCGCAGCCCCGACACGATCGATCCGCAGAAGATGAGCAGCGCCTCGGGCAGGCCGGCGACGACACCGCCGATCGCGGCCTGGCCCTCCTCGGTGAGGCCGTGCGGGCCCGGACCGCCGGAGAACACCGGGGTGTCTCCCCGCAGAAGCGAAAAGTGCTGGTGTGCACCGGAACCAACGCTCCCGGCGAAGGGCACCGGCGAGAGGCTGACCCGCATCCCGTAGTTGCGGGCCACCCGGCTGATGATGATCCTGGCCAGGATCAACTGGTCGGCGGCGGCCACCGGCGAGCGCGGCGTCAGCGAGATCTCGAACTGGTTGAGGCCGTACTCCGGATGGAATTGTTCGATCCCGACCCCGGCCGCGGTGGCGGCCGCCGTCACGTCCCGCACGAATCCTTCGTGTTCGAGCACGCCGGCCAGCCCGTACTGGGCCCACAGGTTGCCCGGCAACCGGTTGCCGTCCGGATCGACGAGCAGGAACTCGATCTCGTGGCCGACCAATGCGCTCAGCCCGACACCGGCAAGCCGAGACTCGATGCGCGCCAGCGTTCCCCGCGCACACGCCGCGATGGGCTGGCCGTCCTGGTCATAGAACGCCCCTGGCGCCCAGGCGAGTCCGTCACCGAGAACCCGCAGCCCGTCGAGGTCGATACGCACCCGTTCGTCGCCGACGACGCTGATGCCCTCAGAGAATGCGATGCCTGCCCGGTCGATCGCGAACCCGTGCCAGACCGGGCTAGCACCCAGACCCGGGTCGGCGAACGCGGCGGTGCGCCGGATCGACACGGTCTTGGCGTGGGTCAGCCCGGCGGGGTTGACGACGGTCCCGATGACGGTGTCGACGCCGTCAGCCTCGAGCTGGGCGATCCCCGTGCCGGCGAGCGGTGTGGTCATGGCAGTTATTCTGCCGACCGCCCGGCCGGTGTGCGCAGATTCGGTGCGGTCAGGCGCGGCTGGGCAGCGTGATCATGCAGGACTGGCCGATGTCGAGGGTGCTCAGCATCCGGCCCATGCCGATCCACATGGCGCACGAGATGGTCAGGTCGGTCAGCAGCTCGTCGGAGAAGTGCTCGTGGGCACGCTCCCAGAAATCTTCGTCGTCGCGCAGTTTGGCGTGCTCGGTGCCGAATCGGTGTGCGAACTCGGCGGCGATGCGCTCCTGCTCGCTGTAGCCGGGCCAGGTCCGCCACTGCGCGGCGTGCTCGTAGAGGTCCTCGTCAACCCCGGCCGCCGGACCGTCGGCGTCGCGGGTGTTCTGACACAACACGCACTCGTTGTCGACGGCGATCACGGCACGGGCGACTTCCCGAACCCGCAACGGCAGCCGGTTCTTGTCGCTGTACACGGCACTGCTGAAGGCCGCCATGGCGGCGCCCAGCTGCGGAGATTTGACGGCCCAGCCGGACACGTCGTCGTCGGCGAAGTTCCCGATTCGGCTCATGGCGCGATGGTACGCCGCGGCTGGCAAAATGAGAACACGTTCTAGTTAGGTGTCGCGGCCGCCGGTGCGTGCATCTCGTCGCGGTCCCACTCCCGCTGGACCAGCATCCGCTGGGCGATCCGCTCCAGTGCCGCCTCGACCTGGATGCGGTCCGGCCTGCCCTCGAAGTTGGTCGACTTGGCAAGCCGGTGAACGATTTTGCGCACCAGCGCGGCTGAGACCGCGTCGACCTCACGGGCGCCGGCCTGGGTCAGCCACAGCTCGTCGCCGGTCTGCAGTGCGTAGCCGCGCTCGACCAGGCGGGTGAAGGTCGGCTCGAGCACCTCACACGGGACCCGCAGGCGTTCGCCGATATTGGTCAGCCGGGCCGAGCCGAAAACCTGTTTGTTGCGGTAGATCTGCAGCAGCGCCCACAGCGCGGCCACGTCGAGGTCACAACCGGGCCGCTGGGCCAGCGACCGCAGCCGCAGATCCGGTGAGTCGCGCATCATCCTGCCGACGGCGACTTCAAGGATCTCCTCGGGCGTCTCGGTCGACGGCATGCCGAAGCCCTCGCCGAGATCGAGGGCCAGCACGTCCTCCATCTCGCGCAGCGGCACCTCCTTGAGGAACAGCGCCAGTACGAAGCCCACTGCGGCCACCGGGGCCGCACAGAGGAAGACCTTGCCGAGTGAGTCGGCGTAGGCCTCGACGATGGGGGCGGCCATCTGCGCCGGCAGCCGGTGCAGCGCCTGCGGTGACTGCGCCGCTTCGGGCGGGGCGCCGCTGAGCAGCAGTGCCGGCCCGATCCGGTCCTGCAGGAAGTTGGTGAACAGCGAGCCGAAGATCGCCGCACCGAACGAGCTGCCGATGGTGCGGAAGAACGTCACCCCCGAGGTCGCCACCCCGAGATCGGTGAAGTTGACGGTGTTCTGCACGGTCAGCACCAGCACCTGCATACACAACCCGATGCCGGTGCCCAGGATGAACAGGTACAGCGACTGCTGCCAGATCGGGGTGGCCGCGGTCATCTGGGACAGCAACACGAACGCGACGGCCATGGTGGCGGTGCCCACGACCGGGAAGATCTTGTAGCGGCCGGTGCGTCCCACCAGCACGCCGCTGCCCATCGAGGTGATGAGCAGGCCGACCACCATCGGCAGCGTGCGCAGCCCGGAGGTGGTCGCCGAGACTCCGTCGACGAACTGCATGAAGGTCGGCAGGAATGTCAGTGCGCCCAGCATGGCGAAACCCACGACGAAGCTCAGCCCGCAACACACCGTGAACACCGGGCTGGCGAACAGCCGGATCGGCAGGACGGGTTCGCGGGCGCGCAGCTCGACCCAGACGAAGACCGCCAGCGCCAGCACCGAGGCGGCGAACAGGCCGATGATCGTCGGCGAACCCCACGGATAGGTGCTGCCGCCCCAGCTGGTCGCCAGGGTCAGGCCCGAGGCGCCGAGACCCACGAGAACGATTCCGGCGTAGTCGATCACTGGTTTGCCGCTGCTGCGGGCCAGCCGTGGGATGGCCGCGGCGGCCACGATGAACACGACCACCGAGACCGGGACGTTGATCCAGAACGCCCACCGCCAGGACAGGTGGTCGGTGAAGAACCCGCCGAGCAGTGGGCCGATCACCGTGGTGACACCGAACACGGCCCCGAGTGCGCCCTGGTAGCGGCCGCGTTCCCGCAGCGGGATGACCTCGCCGATGACGGCCATCGCGGTCACCATGACCGCGCCGCCGCCAATGCCCTGCAGAGCCCGCGAGGCCACCAACATCGACATCGACGTCGACAGACCGCACAACACCGAGCCGGCGAAGAAGAACACGGTCGCGGTCTGGAAGACCGCCTTGCGCCCGAAGAGGTCACCGAGCTTGCCGATGACGGCGGTGGTGATCGTCGAGGCCAGCAGGTAGCTGGTCACCACCCAGGACTGGTGTCCGGCTCCGCCGAGGTCGGCCACCACGGTGGGCAGCGCGGTCGCCACGATCGTCTGGTCGAGTGCGGCCAGCAGCATGCCCAGCAGGATCGCAACGAAGATGAGGTTGCGCCGCTGCGGGCTGATCCCCGCGCTACTTGATTCCGGTTCGGCGGTCGTCGCCGCGGCCGTCGTGGTCATGGGTCCCTTTCGTCGCCGACCGACGCGAAGTATTCCCCTCGGCTTGCGGACTCATACCGTGATTCGGCGCGGCGGAGGGCCCCGATGTGACGGTCAGCTCGGCGGGCGTGACACACACTGCGCGGAGTAGAGCTCCACGCCGAGCTTGTCCATCAGTTCCAGCTGCGTCTCGAGGTAGTCGATGTGGTGTTCCTCGTCAGCCACGATGCCTTCGAACAGGACGGCAGTGGTGGAGTCCTGCTTCTCGCGGCACAGGATGATCGCGGGCTTGAGCCGGGCGACGACTTCGTACTCGATGGCCAGGTCGCTCTCGAACTGTTCGCGCAGCGTCTGCCCGACGCGCAGCGAGCCGAGGCGCTGATAGTTCGGCAGCCCGTCGAGCAGCAGGATGCGGTCGGTGATGGCCTCGGCGTGGCGCATCTCGTCGAACGACTCTTCGCGGGTGTGCTTGGCCAGTTCGGTGAAGCCCCAGTTGTCCTGCATCTTGGAGTGCAGGAAGTACTGGTTGATAGCGGTCAGCTCGCTGGTGAGCTGCTCGTTGAGCAGTCGCAGTACGTCGGGGTCACCCTGCATGGCATGTCTCCTGGGCTGGTTCTGAGCGTCTTTTTCGCCGGGCTGGCTGTGCCATTTCAATCTAGTGCAGCCGCCTTCGCGGCCGCTGCGTTTGGAACCGGAGTGTTGTAGGCCTACCTAACCTAGGTAAGGCTGAGCTAACATAGCGGCGTGCGACCCACATCGACACGAGGAGGCGGGCGCTGATGTACGTCTGCCTGTGCACGGGTGCGACCAGTCAGGCCGTCAACGACGCGGTCGCCGCCGGAGCCTGCACCACCAAACAGGTTGCCGCCGCGTGCGGTGCCGGGCGCGACTGCGGGCGCTGCCGGAAGTCCGTGCAGGCGATCATTGCCGCCCACCGGGACCGGGCCGAGGTCTCCGAGTGTGGTTCGTGTGCGGCACTGGTGGGTGCCGGCCGGCGCTGACCTACGTCGAGCGGCCGCGGTGGAAGTCGGCCAGCGCCTCGGTGTTGGCCGCCGCGCCCATGAGTTCCTCGAAGTAGGCATACTCGCGGGCGGTGGCCGCGGTGATCTCGGCCCGGATGGGTTCGGTGATCGTCTTCTTGACCGCGATGAGGCTCGGAATCGGCCGGGAGGCAAGGATATCGGCGTGCTTGCGCGCATCGGCCAGCAGTTCGTCGGGTTCGCAGACCCGCCAGACCAGCCCCATGCGCAGTGCTTCGTCGGCCTGTACCCACTCCGAGGACATCAGCAGCCAAGCCGCATTCTGTCGTCCCATCAACTGCGGCAACAGATATGACGACGCCGCCTCGGGCGCCACGCCCAAGCTGGTGAACGGGCACTTGATCCGCGCCGTGCTGGACATGAAAGCCAGGTCGGCGAAACCGAGGATGGTGGCACCGATACCGAGGCCGACACCGTTGACCGCACAGATCAGCGGCTTGGGAAAGTCGGTGAGCGCGTTGATCAATCCGGGGAATCCGTGCTTGCCTGCCGGGAAGTCGGGATCGGTGATCCGGGCCTGCATGTCGCCGAGATCCTGGCCGGCGCTGAACGCACGCCCGGCCCCGGTGATGAGGACGACCGCGACCTCGGGATCATCCGCGGCCGCCAGCAGCGCCTCGGTGGTCGCGTCGTAGAGCGCCTCGTTGAAGGCGTTGAGCGCGTCGGGGCGGTTGAGGGTGAGGGTGCGGACCCGGTTCTGGTCGTCGATGAGCAGCGTCACGGGCAGGAGCCTAACGGTTGGAGTAGGTACGGGTCGGTGAGACCAGGACTGCGGTGCGGCCCTGTTCGACCATCGTCCGGTCGTACTCGGCCCAATTGTCATGTGTGCCACCGCAAGCGGTGAAGATCTCGCGCAGCAACAGCCGCAGCTGGTCGGATCCGCCGAGCCAGCCCGGTGTGTCATCGGGACCGGCCAACTCGGCGCGCCCCTCCACCGTCGCCCACTTCCATCCGTCGCGGAAGGTCAGCGTCACCGCGGGCCGCGACCGCAGATTCGCCAGCTTCACCGGGCCGTAGGTCACGAAGCCCAGCACCGGTTCCCCGGTGGCCGGGTGGTCGAGGATCCCGGCATTGATCAGGGAGGCCTGGATGGTGTGATCGGCGCGCAGTGTCGACACGACCGCCAAGCCGTTGTCGGCGCGGGCCAATGCGACGGCCTCGTCGAGGGTGGGCATGGCGCTCAGGATCCGAACGGGTCGCGGAACACGTAGCGACTGGTCGGTACGGCGTCGATGTTGACGTTGGCCCCGAAAGCGGCTGTGCTGGCGACCATTTGCTCCATCCGGTGGCGTAGGTCGTCGTCATCGGCGGCGCCGAAGAACGCGTGCAGGCTGCTCACCGCGTCATTCGGGAACAGCTCTTCGACGATCGCATTGACGACGGGTGCATCCGGGGTCAGTGCGCGCACCACGTAGTTCTGGACGTAACCGAATGTCGACTGGGTGTCGATGGCCACCTGGGTGTGGTTGCCGTGCCATCGGGTCAGCCACGTCGGCTCGTCCATGTCGGCAGGGCGGCGAAGCAGGGCGATGTTGGCCAGCGCGGCGGTGCGCTCGCCCGGCGGCGTGCGGGGTGGCGGCATCGGCGCCGACTCCGTGACCAGGTAGGCCGCCACCACGTCGGCGTGCTGGGCCAGCAGTTCGAGGGCGGCGCTGACCTGGGTGCCGTAGTACTGCTGGGTCCACAGGGTGACGAAGCCCTGCACAGGAGGGTCCAGCGTCGTCAGCGTCATCAACGCATCGCGCACGTCGGCGTCGCGCACATTGACCGTCAGGCCGGGCACGCCCAGGCCGAGCAGTTCATCGGCGATCGGCCCCCTGAGGCGCTGGGCCCAGTCGTCGTCGGCAGTACCGGCCCGCAGCGTGACGATCACCTTTTCCATTGGCCCGAATTTAGCGTGCGTCGCGGCGTTGTCGGGGTGCAGTCTCACTCCGGCGGTATTCGAAATGGCGTGATCAAAGTCAGGCGCCGGGGCAGAATTGTGCTGCGCATTCGCTGACGGGTATACCGGTGGCCGGTCAGCGAATTTGCCGCAACGAATTCACACCACTTTCGTTTTTCAATTCCGCAGTACACAATTGCCCGATGAGCGGGCGCGGGGGTCTCCGGCTGCCGGACGGCACCGGTCCGGCATTGCGCGGCCTGGTCATGCTGTTCGCGTCCATCTGGGTGGCCTTGACGTGGGGACCCGCGCACGCAGTGGTTCCGATCGGGGCCGCTATGGCGATCCTGGGCTCGGCGCTCAGCGACCCCTGGGTGCCGGATCGCCGACGGTCGGGGGCAGTTCTCTTGGCCGTATTGGTCGGCATCGTGTTACTCGCAGTCCCCGCGAGTACTTATCCGCCGCTGCTGATTGTTCTCGCAGTGTTAATTTGCCTGGCGACGGGACTGATGTGGACGCTCGGCGGCGGTGCCGGTTTGATCGGCGTAGGTCTGGTGGTGGTTGTTCTGACCGCGGGCACCGTCGAGTCCTCCGTCTCGGCGACGGTCGTCACCGCGGCGATGGTGCTGGGCTGCGGAGCGGCGCACCTGCTGCTCGTCCCGCGCTGGCGCCGGCCCCATGAGCGGGCCGCCGAACGCGCCGCCGCCACTCACTATCGCGCCGTGGCGGATGTGGCCCGGGCGGTGATCGCCGCGCCGGGGCATTCACCTGCCCTCCCGGCCGCCTGCGGCGGGCCTGCCGACCGCATCGTGGCGACACTGCACGCGATCGCTGTCAGCGGCTGCGGTGGCTGTTCCGAGTGTCAGACAACCCTGCGGGCCGCAGTCGACGTGCTCACCGCACTGGGCGACGAACGCCGACAGGGCGCTGCCAGGGCGGCCGAGGCGCTGAGAACGCTCGACAGCATTCGGGTCGTGAACCCGACGGCGGCGTCGTGGCGACTGCGCGGTCAGCTGCACGAGGCGGTGGTCGCCCGGTTCGGCGTCGACGACCCGCTCGCGCGACGGCAGCCGAGGGTCGTCGAGGTTCTGCGGCGGGAGATCCGGTGGAGTTCGCCGGTGTTCCGCCACGCCGTGCGGCTGGCCATCGGTGTCGGCGCGGCGCTGGCGCTGACCTCGGTTCGCACTGTGCCCGAAGGCGTGTGGATACCGCTGATCGCGCTGGTGGTTCTGCGCCCGGGATGTCCGCGGACCTATCTGCGATCGCTGGAACGCATCGCGGGCGCTGCTGTGGGATTGACGGCAGCCACCGCCATCACGATGCTCTGGCACCCGATCCCGCCGCTGGTCGCCGCCCTCGCGGTCGCGTTCCTGGCCGCAGGCTGGGCCGTACAGGCACGCGGCCCGTGGGGTATGTCGACGGTGGTCGTCGGTGCGCTGGCGATCCTGCTGCAGGCGCCCGCCCCGACGGCAGATCTCCTGGGGCAGCGGCTGTTCGCCGCCGCCCTCGGAGCAGCGATCGCGGTGTGGATGTACGCACTGCTGCCGGACCCGGCGAAGGCGAAGCTGTACCGCGGTATCACCGAGATGCTGCGCGCGCACCTTGATTACGCGGCCGCCGCGATCACCGCGTTCGTGTGCGCAGAGCCGGCCGATACCGCCGACCGCGAGACGCTTCGCCGCCGGGCGACCGCAGCGCGGCGGGTTTTCGATACCGCCGCAGGGTCCACCCGCGTGACTAACGCCGAGACCGCCGAGATGCTCCACACCGCGCGCCGTGAGGCGACCGGGCTGGCCATCGCGATCGCGGTGCTGGACGCCGAAGTCCCGGCCGCTCGCGACCGGCTGGCGGGGGTGCTCGGTGATGCCTCCGACGAGTACGTGACAGCCCTGGTCGGCGCCGGTGTGCCGTGGCGGCTGGATGCCGCCTGGCTCGGGTGTGCCGGCGCGGGGTTGCGGCTCGAGGGCGCGGCCCTCGCCGGTGACGAACAGGTGGCGGGCCTGCTCACTCAGGTCGAGGCGATCACCCGGCACGCCCTTACTCTCGGGGAGATGGCGCAGCGGGTCACCGGCCATCTGAGCTACGCGTATGCCGTCGGCGACGACGTCCACTGACCCGCTGTAATTCACCCGCTGCATGGTTTCGCCGCGTACTCTGGCGGCACTTTCGCCACCCGCACAGGTCAAGGAGAAGCAATGTCGGGTCATGACACGGTTCGCCGTGACGTCCTGCCCATCCACGACACCCAGCACGTCGGGCTGACGACGTACGACGCCAAGGACCCCGACACCAGCTACCCGCCGATCACCACACTTCGACCGCCGAAGGGCGCCCCCAACGTGCTGATCGTGCTGATCGACGATGTCGGCTTCGCCGCCTCCTCGGCCTTCGGCGGCCCGTGCAACACCCCGGTGGCCGAGCGGCTGGCCGGAGAAGGGCTGAAGCTCAACCGCTTCCACACCACCGCGCTGTGCTCCCCGACCCGGCAGGCGTTGCTGACCGGGCGCAACCACCACTCGGTCGGGATGGGTGCCATCACCGAGATGGCTACCTCCGCCCCGGGCAACAGCAGTATCCGGCCCAAGGACAAGGCGCCGATCGCCGAGACACTCAAGCTCAACGGCTATTCGACGGCCCAGTTCGGCAAGTGCCACGAGGTTCCGGTGTGGGAGGTCTCCCCCGTCGGCCCGTTCCACCAGTGGCCCACCGGTTCGGGATTCGAATACTTCTACGGCTTCATCGGCGGCGAGGCCAACCAGTACTACCCCGGCCTGTACGAGGGCACCACCCCGGTCGAGCCGCCGCGCACCCCGGAGGAGGGCTACACCCTCACCGAGGACCTCGCCGACCACGCCATCACCTGGGTGCGGCAGCAGAAGGCGCTGATGGCCGACAAACCCTTCTTCATGTACTTCGCCCCGGGTGCCACCCATGCGCCGCATCATGTGCCCGCCGAATGGTCGGACAAGTACCGCGGCAAGTTTGATGCGGGCTGGGATGTGCTGCGGGAGAAGATCTTCGAGCAGCAGAAGAAGCTCGGAGTCATTCCCGCCGATGCCGAGCTGACCAAGCGGCACGACGAGATCCCGGCCTGGGACGACATGTCCGACGAACTCAAGCCTGTGCTGGCACGCCAGATGGAGATCTACGCCGGGTTCCTGGAGCAGACCGACCACGAGATCGGCCGGGTGATCGACGCCATCGACGATCTCGGGGTACTCGAAGACACCCTGATCTACTACATCATCGGCGACAACGGCGCCTCGGCCGAGGGCACGCCCCAGGGCTGCTTCAACGAGATGACGGTGCTCAACGGGATGGGCGGTGTCGAGACGACCGAGTTCCTGCTGTCCAAGATCGACGCCTTCGGCACCCCCGACGCCTACAACCACTACGCGGTCGGCTGGGCGCACGCGCTGTGCACGCCCTACCAGTGGACCAAGCAGGTGGCCTCGCACTGGGGCGGCACCCGCAACGGCACCATCGTGCACTGGCCCGCCGGGCTGGCCGACAAGGGCACCACCCGAAACCAGTTCCATTCCGTCATCGACGTGGCCCCGACCATCCTGGAGGCGGCCGGTATCCCGGCGCCGTTGGCGGTCAACGGAATTCAGCAGGCCCCGCTGGAGGGCGTCAGCATGTTGGCGACGTTGCGCGATGCCGCCGCCCCCGAGTCACACGTCGTGCAGTACTTCGAGATCATGGGCAACCGCGGCATCTACCACAACGGCTGGACTGCCTGCACCAAACACCGCACCCCATGGAAGGTCGACCAGCCGCCGGCCTTCGACGCCGACGTCTGGGAACTCTACGGCCCCGACGACTGGACCCAATCCCGCAACCTGGTGGCCGAGAACCCGGAGAAACTGGCTGAGCTGCAACGACTTTGGCTCATCGAGGCGGTGAAGTACAACGTGGTTCCGCTCGATGACCGGTCCTTCGAACGGATCAACCCCGATATCGCGGGCCGTCCGCAGCTGATCCGCGGCAACAGCCAGTTGCTGTTCTCCGGTATGCGGGTCAGCGAAAGCTGTGTGGTCAACATCAAGAACAAGTCGCATTCGGTGACCGCCGACATCGTCGTCCCCGACGGCGGTGCCGCCGGTGTGATCGTCACGCAGGGCGGACAGGTGGGCGGATGGTCGCTCTATGTCCACGACGCAAAGCTGAAGTACTGCTACAACTTCTTCGGCATCCAGCACTTCATCGTCGCCGCCGACACGGCGCTGCCTGCCGGAAAGCACCAGGTGCGGATGGAATTCGCCTACGACGGCGGCGGATTGGCCAAGGGCGGCACGGTCACCCTCTTTCACGACGGTAAGCCGGTGGGTTCGGGCCGGGTTGAGATCACCATCCCGATGGGGTTCTCCGCCGACGAAGCCTGCGACGTCGGGCGTGACACCGGCTCGCCGGCCTCACCGGACTACGGGCCCAGCCACAACGAGTTCACCGGCACGATCGACTGGGTCCAGATCGACCTGGGCGACGACAGCCACGACCACCTGATCACCCCGAAGGACCGGCTCAAGCTCGCGATGGGCAAGCAGTAACTCAATCCCTGAGCCAGCGCGGGATGATGAAGACACCTTCGGCCTCGACAGTGATTCCCTCGGCGTCGGAGATGAAGCCGGCGCAGAACGTCTTCACCCCGTCGGTGCGGGTGATGGCCGCCTCGGCGTGCAGCGGCCCCAGCGGGGTGGCCCGCACGTAGCGCATCGTGATGCTCCCGGTGAAGCGCGGCTTGCGGTCCGGGCTGGCCGCCTCACCGAGGACGTGGTCGAGGATCAGTGCCGACACCCCGCCGTGGACGTGTCCGGGCGGCCCTTCGTAGGCCGCTCCCAGGTGAAAGTCCGCCCACCGCCGGCCGTCCGGTTCGCGGTGTACCTCCAGGGGCGGAGCCAGGGCGTTGCGGATGCCGATGACGGCGTTACCCCAGTTCATGGCGTCGCCGTCGGCGCTGCGCCGCGCGCCGAACGCCCCGTCGATCTGCCGCCTGCGCAGTCGCGCGACCGCCGCGTCGAGGTCGGCCTTGACCGCGGCGACGGTCTCGGCGTCGGCTTCGGTGCGGATGGTCGCATCGACCAGCTCACGCACGGATTCGGCCAGCGGCTCGTAGATCGCGCGCAGCCGGGCGACCTCCTCGGCGGAAATGTCGTCGACGGTGAATTCCAGCACCCCTGCACTAGAACACGGTTCTACCGCGGGTGTCTAACTGGCACTCCCGTCAGCGGATAACACGATTGACACACAGCCGTACCGCATTCGGAATCTGTCCGTCGAGAATCTGCAGGTAGCCCTACACGCGCCCCAGGAGGCCATGGATGAGCACTGACGTGACCGATCAACCCGCGGCGTCGCCGGACGACGTGAAGATCGCATGGTGGACCCGCGGCGATCTCAACGCCTTCTTCGGTCTGGGCTTCAACATCCTGGTCAACGTCTTGACGCTCACCACGCTGATGATCGGCGTGATCAAGCTGCCCGCCGACGACGTGCTCGGCACCGTCCTGCCGGCACTCGGTGTGGCGCTGGTGCTGGGCAACCTCTACTACACGTTCCTGGCCCGCCGGCTCGCGCAACGCGAGAACCGCAGCGACGTCACCGCACTGCCCTACGGGCCGAGCGTCCCGCACATGTTCATCGTCGTCTTCGTTGTCATGCTGCCGGTGTACCTGGCTACGAAAAACCCCATCGAGGCGTGGAAGTCGGGCCTGGCTTGGGCATTCATGATCGGCGTCATCGTCATCATCGGGGGCTTCGTCGGGCCCTACATCCGCAAGCTCACGCCACGGGCGGCCATGCTGGGCACGCTGGCCGGTATCTCGATCACGTTCATCTCGATGCGGCCGGCTGCGCAGATGTGGGAGGCCGCCTGGATCGGCCTGCCGGTGCTGGCCATCATCCTGATCGGCTTCTTCACCGACGTGAAGCTGCCGGGCAACATCCCGGTGGGACTCGTCGCGCTGCTTGTCGGTACCGCGATCGGCTGGATCGGCGGCTTCATGTCAGCGCCGGATGTCAGTCAGGCCGCCTCCGACATCGCCATCGGTATCCCTGATCTCCGGATCGACCTGTTGTTCTCCGGGCTGTCACACCTGGCGCCGCTTCTCGGCACCGCAATTCCGTTGGGCGTCTACAACTTCACCGAAGCCATGAGCAATGTCGAGAGCGCCGCGGCCGCCGGTGACAACTACAACCTGCGCAGCGTGCTGCTCGCCGACGGAGCCGGCGCGGTGATCGGCTCGGCGTTCGGCTCGCCGTTCCCGCCTGCGGTCTACATCGGTCACCCGGGCTGGAAGGACGCCGGCGGTCGGGCCGGCTACTCGCTGGCCAGCGGTGTGGTGATCGGGTTGCTGTGTTTCCTGGGCCTCTTCGGTGTGCTGGCCGCGCTGCTACCGGTGCCCGCGATCGTGCCGATCCTGCTCTACATCGGTCTGCTGATCGGGGCGCAGGCTTTCCAGGCGGTACCGCGGCTGCACGCGGTGGCCGTCGTCGCGGCGTTGCTGCCCAACCTGGCACAGTGGGCCAGCGGACTGATCGACAACGCCCTCAATGCGGCCGGAACCTCGGCGAGCAAGGTGGGGATGGACGCGCTCGGCGGTGCGGGCATCGTCTACGACGGATTGCAAACCCTGGGCGAGGGCGCCATTCTCGTCGGCCTCTTGCTGGGCACCATGGTGACGTTCATCCTGGAGAAGAAGTTCCGCTTCGCCGCACTGGCCGCGGTCGTCGCGGCGGCGCTGTCGTTCGTCGGGCTGATCCACGCCCCGGAGATCTCCTGGGCCGCCAATCCGCAAGTGGCCCTGGGGTATCTTTTCTTCGCGGTGGTGTGCCTGGTGTACTCGTTCCTGCCGGGGGCCAACGAGCCGGTGACCGTCGACGAAGCCGATATCGTCGCCGGGCACTAGTTCCGGCTAGTCGCTGACGAACGGCACCTGCGCGCCGTCGGCCAGCACGACGTAAAGCCGGCGCCACGGGTCGGTGCCGACGAGGCGCCACTGATGCCCGGACCCGACGGTGTCCTCGGCGAGCAGGACGTCACCGGGATGCAGGGTGAACTCCTCGTTGTCGCGGGTGGTGAACACCAACGTCCCGGCCAGGGTGACCACGAGTTGGCGCACCGGGGCGGTGTGCCAAGCCAGCGTGCCGCCGCTGACCGTCTCCTCGGCCGTCACGCGGGCGGCGGCCATCGCCGCCGAGACCAGATCGTCGTTGCGGCCCGGGGCCAGATCAAGCCGGCCGATCTGGACATGTGACTGATCGTCAGCGCCGGTGAACAGACGCACGCAGCGGATCATGCTCGAATCCTTTCGTTCTGCCGGGTTGCAACGGTATCGGGATCGACCCGGCTGACCTATCCTCAGCGCCATGCCGGTCCCACTCGTCGATACCGAGCCCTACTACGACCTCGGCGCCTTTCACCGGCCGGTCGACACCCCCTCCCCGCAGGCGCAGGTGTGGTTCGACCGCGGGCTGGTATGGGCCTATGCGTTCAACCACGAGGAAGCCATCCACTGCTTCGAGCGGGCACTGGAACTGGATCCTGAACTGGCGCTGGCCCGCTGGGGCATCGCGTACGCGATCGGACCCAACTACAACAAGGCGTGGGACGCGTTCGACCCCGTCGACCTGGCGGCTTCACTGGCCCGGGCGCGCACCGAGTTGCGGCTGGCCGCCGAGGGCCGGGCCAGCGCGGTCGAGCAGGGTCTGATCGCGGCCCTGGCGACACGCTTCCCCACCGACGACCCCGACGATGCCGAGGCATTGGCGGCCGGGCACGTCGCCTACGCCGACACCATGGCCGCCCTGGCCGCTGCCCACCCCGACGACGTCGACGTGTTGGCGCTGGCGGCCGACGCACTGGTCAACGTGACCGCGTGGGCGTTGTGGGACAGCCGAACCGGTGAACCGGCGCCCGGATCGCGTGTCGTGGCGGCCAAGGAACTGCTGGACCGGGCGCTGACCACCGAGGCCGGGCGGGCCCATCCCGGGGTGTTGCACCTCTACATCCATGCGATGGAGATGTCGGCTCACCCCGAGGATGCGCTGCCTGCCGCGGACCTGCTGCGCGGCCTGGTGCCCGACGCGGGTCACCTCGAGCACATGCCGTCGCACATCGACGTGCTGTGCGGCGAGTACCGGTCCTCGGTGCTGGCAAACCAATCCGCGGTGCGGGCCGACCGCCGGTTCGTCGAGCATGCGGGTCCGCTGAACTTCTACTCCCTCTACCGAGCGCACGACCTGCACTTCGTCGTGTACTCGGCGATGTTCTCCGGACAGTTTCAGATCGCCCTGCAGGCCGCCGATGAACTGGCCGGGCAGCTGACCGCCGAGCTGCTGTCGATCTCCTCGCCCCCGATGGCGGACTGGCTGGAGGCATTCGTGCCGCTGCGGGTGCACGTGCTGATCCGGTTCGGCCGCTGGGACGACCTGATCGCGCTGCCGCTGCCGGATGACCCCGACTTGTATTGCAGCACAACGGCAACCATTCACTACGGCCGTGGTGTGGCACACGCAGCCAAGGGTCAGCTGGCCGCCGCGCAGGCCGAGCGCGACGCCTTCACCGCGGCCTACGCGCGCATCCCGGAGTCCCGGTACCTGTTCAACAACACCAGCCGCGACATCTTGGCGGTCGGCGCAGCCATGCTCGACGGCGAAATCAGTTACCGCCAGGGCGACTACGACGAGGCCTACGCTCACCTGCGGCGGGCCATCGCACTCGATGACGCGCTGCCCTACGACGAACCGTGGGGCTGGATGCAGCCCACCCGGCACGCCTACGGCGCGCTGCTGCTCGAGCAGGGCCACGTCGAGGAGGCCGCGCAAGTTTATGCCGCCGATCTTGGACTGGACCCCACCTTGAGCCGGTCGTGTCAGCACCCGAAGAACGTGTGGAGCCTGCACGGCTACCACGAATGCCTGCAGCGGCTGGGCCGCACCGAGGAGGCCGTCATCATCGGCCGCCAGCTCGACCTGGCCAAGGCCCGCGCTGATGTGCCGATCCTGGCCTCGTGCGCGTGCCGGCTGGAAGTGTTCGAGACGAGCTGCTGCAGCTGACGCCGACGTATCGTCAACAGGTGCGTGACAAGCTTTCCCACCGCGTGGCGCGGTTCGTGGGCAGTGCGCCGGTCACGTTCGGCTGGCTGGCGCTGCTGGCGATCACGACCATCGCCCAGCATCTGCTGCCGCGCTGGCATCTGATTGCGGTGCTGCGCAAGGACTCCACCAACCTGCACCACCTGGCGTCCGACCCGATCCGGGTGCTGATCACCAGCCTGCTGTGGCTCGACGGTGCCGCCTGGTGGCCCTACCTGGTGATGTTCTGCCTGTTCCTGGCGCCTGCCGAACGCTGGCTGGGCCATCTGCGTTTCGTTGTCGCCGGGCTGATCGCCCACATCGTCGCCACCTACGTCAGCGAGGGATTCCTGTACTGGCAGATCCAGGAGGCGATCGTCTCGCCGCGATACCTCAACGCCCGGGACATCGGTGTCAGCTATTTCGTCGTCGGCATCGTCGGTCTGCTGACCTATCGCGTCCCGCGGCCGTGGCGCTGGCTGTACCTCGCCGCCGCCT
The DNA here is from genome assembly GCF_011694515.1 of Mycobacterium sp. DL592. Taxonomy (NCBI): domain Bacteria; kingdom Bacillati; phylum Actinomycetota; class Actinomycetes; order Mycobacteriales; family Mycobacteriaceae; genus Mycobacterium; species Mycobacterium sp. DL592. The sequence goes on from NZ_CP050192.1 coordinate 2,124,072, forward strand.
TCGTGTGGTTCGCCGGGGCGGTGCTGATCAAACCCACGTTCACCCCGGTCGGGCACCTCACCGCGCTGGTGGTGGGCCTCGCCTGCTACCCACTGAGCCATGGCCGCAGCCATCCCGCCCCGCAACCCGCTGCGTAGAGTGAGACAGCGTGGCGCTCAGCGACTCCGACACCAGGTGGCTCGGCAGATGCGTCGAACTGGCCCGCGCGGCGCTCGACGCCGGTGACGAACCGTTCGGCTCGGTCCTGGTCGGTGCCGATGGCCTGGCGCTGTTCGAGGATCACAACCACGTCGCCGGCGGGGACGCCACCGCACACCCCGAGTTCGCGATCGCCCGTTGGTCGGCGCAGCACCTCACACCGCAGCAGCGCGCCGCCGCAACCGTCTACACCTCCGGCGAGCACTGCCCGATGTGCGCGGCTGCCCATGCCTGGGTGGGCCTGGGCCGCATCGTCTTTGCCGTCTCCGGAGCTCAACTGGCCCAGTGGCTCATCGAATGGAATGCGCCGCTGCCCCCGGTCGCATCGCTGCCCGTCACTGCAGTGGCCCCCCACCTCGTCGCGGATGGCCCTGCGCCGCAGTACCGCAACGAGATGATGGGCCTCTACGCCGCGCGGTTTCGGCCGTGAGCGCGCCGTCCTGGGTTCGCCACGCGATCTGGTGGCACGTCTATCCGCTGGGATTCGTCGGCGCCTTCCCGACCAACAGCCCGCCCGGACCCGATGAGCACCGGTTGCGGCGCCTGGTCGGCTGGCTCGACCACGCGGTGGAACTCGGCACTTCGGGCCTCGCACTCGGGCCGGTCTTCGCCTCCCGCACCCACGGCTACGACACCACCGACCACTACCGCATCGATCCGCGCCTCGGGGACGACGGCGACTTCGACGTGGTGATCGCCGAAGCCCACCAGCGTGGGTTGCGGGTGCTGCTCGACGGCGTGTTCAACCATGTCGGAACCGATTTCGAGCGCTACCGCAGTGCGTTGGACGGCGACGCCGACGCGGCGGGCTGGTTCCGCGGCCGTCCCGGGCACTTCCACACCTTCGAAGGCCACGGCGAGCTCATCACCCTCAACCACCGCAGCCCCGACGTGGTCGACTACGTGGTGGACGTGATGAACCACTGGCTCGACCGCGGCGCCGACGGCTGGCGCCTGGACGCGGCGTACGCGGTGCCCGAATCGTTCTGGGCCGCGGTGCTGCCGCGCGTTCGGCAGCGCCATCCCGACGCATGGTTCGTCGCCGAGGTCATCCACGGCGACTACGTCGGGTTCGTCGAGGGCTCCGGGGTGGACTCGGTGACCCAGTACGAGTTGTGGAAGGCCGTGTGGAGCAGCCTCAACGACGGCAACTTTCACGAACTCGACTGGGCGCTGCAGCGCCACAACGACTTTCTGGCCCGCTTCGCGCCGCAGACGTTCGTCGGCAATCACGACGTGACCCGGATCGCCAGCCAGCTCGACCGCGCCGAGCATGTCGCGCACGCGCTGGTCCTGTTGTTCACCACCGGCGGGGTGCCGACGATCTATGCCGGTGACGAGTTCGGGTACCGCGGCGTCAAGGAGGAGCGCGCTGGCGGTGACGACGCGGTGCGCCCCGAATTCGGCTCTTCGCCTGCAGATCTCGACGACGACGGCCGTGCGGCGCTCAACCTGCACCAGTTCCTGATCGGGCTGCGCCGCCGCAACCCCTGGTTGCACGAGGCGACCACCCGGGCGCTGCACCTGGAAAACCGTTGCTACGCATACGAAACCCGATGCGGTGACGACGCGTTGATCGTCGCCCTCAACGTCGACGACACACCAATGCATCTGCCCGTCGCCGAACTGGCCGGCAGGCAGGCCCGGCTGGCCGGCGGCACCGGCGCTCCGCCGGAGGACCTCGTCAGCGAGGTGGTGGTTCCGCCGCAGGGCTGGCTGGTGCTGCGCCCCGAGTGAGCTACCACAGGTCCAGCGTCCGTTGGTCCTGTTCACCGGCATAGAACCGGTCGAGCACCGCGCGGAAATCGGCATTGTCACCAGTAGCGTTGGCGAACAACGTCATCGATGACCGCACCTTTAGAGTGTCGGGCCAGCCGAAGATGTCGTCGGCCGATCGTCCGTCGATACCCGCGACGATGCGGGCGCATTCGCGCAGTCGGGGACCGAGAACCGGGTGAGCCAGGTACGCCCGCGCCTCGGCCAGCGAAGCGATTCCGTAAAGCCTTGCCGTCGAACTGTTTCCGAGGCCCTGCAGCTGCGGAAAGACGAACCAGATCCAATGGCTGCGTTTGGCGCCGGCACGCAGCTCGGTCAGCACGCGGTCATAGACCCCGTGCTGGGCATCGACGAAGCGCTGCAGCTCGAACGGATCGTCCATCCCTCCACCGTGCCATACCCCCGGTGTTGCTGGGCCGTGATCGTCCTGTTATCTCCGGGCCTCCGCCACCTCCCGGCATCGGTGGTGTCTGCCCAGTTCAGCGCCGATACAACGTTGGCGCTCTGTATCCAAAGTGACTCCTGTGACAATTGGGGCGAGTCCTTGGCGTCTCCCTATCGTTAGCTAACCGCGACTTGGCGCACCGCTTCGCGTACCGAATCCGTGGTGCCGCACGTGTTTAGCTACCCGCGCACAGCACTTTGACTACTGACCGAATACATATGAAAGGTGATGGTTGTCGTCATGAAAATCGTCGAGATGATGCGAGGCACCTGGTTGCGCCGCCTGGCCGCAGCCTTCGTGGCCGCACTCTTCTTGCCCGGCTTGATCGGCGTTGTCGGCGGTTCGGCGACAGCGGCCGCCTTCTCCAAGCCCGGGCTTCCCGTTCTCTACCTTGATGTTCCGTCGGCCTCGATGGGCCGCAACATCCGCATCCAGTTCCAGGGCGGCGGCACGCACGCCGTCTATCTGCTCGACGGCCTGCGCGCGCAGGACGACTACAGCGGCTGGGACATCAACACCCCGGCGTTCGAGTGGTTCTACGGCTCGGGCCTGTCGGCAGTCATGCCGGTCGGCGGCCAGTCCAGCTTCTACACCGACTGGTACCAGCCGTCGCAGGGCAACGGTCAGAACTACACCTACAAGTGGGAAACGTTCATGACCCAGGAGCTGCCGACCTACCTGGCCGCCAACTACGGCGTCGACCCCAACGGCAACGCGGTCGTCGGTCTGTCGATGGCCGGCAGCGCAGCGCTGACCTACTCGATCTACTACCCGCAGAAGTACACCTACGCCGCATCGCTGTCGGGCTTCCTGAACCCGTCCGAGGGCTGGTGGCCGATGCTGATCGGGCTGGCGATGAACGACGCCGGCGGCTACAACGCACAGAGCATGTGGGGTCCGTCGTCCGACCCGGCATGGCGGCGCAACGACCCGATGGTCAACATCAACCAGCTGGTCGCCAACAACACCCGGATCTGGATCTACTGCGGCACCGGTACGCCGTCGGAGCTGGACACCTCCGGTGGCGGTGGCAACCTGATGGCCGCACAGTTCCTGGAGGGCTTCACCCTGCGGACCAACAAGACCTTCATGGACAACTACCTGGCGGCTGGTGGACGCAACGGCGTGTTCAACTTCCCGCCGAACGGCACCCACAGCTGGGGCTACTGGGGACAGCAGCTGCAGTCGATGATCCCGGACATGCAGCGGGTTCTGGGAGCCACCCCGACCGCGGGCTGATCCCGGTCACATCTAGCCAGCGAGCCTGTCGCCTTTCGGCGGCAGGCTCGCTGCTTTTTTTGCGCTGCACCCGTCCGCCGCGGGCGAACACCCGTTCGGGAACAACCCCACCATCACCAAGGTTGAGCCTTTCAGACTGAACTTTGGAGGATTGATGGCTGAAGCCACATCAGTGCCCGTCCTGTTTCTGAGCGACCCGATCGTGCTGCCCGGCATGGTGGTTCCGATCACGCTCGACGACACCGCCCGCGCCGCGGTCGACGCAGCCCGCGCCAGCGATTCCGGCAAGCTGCTGATCGCGCCGCGCCTCGACGACCGCTACCCCTCCTACGGGGTGCTGGCGACGATCGTGCAGGTGGGCCGTATCGCCGGCGGTAATGCCGCCGCCGTGGTGCGCGGTGAGCGCCGCGCCCACATCGGATCCGGCACCACCGGCCCCGGCGCCGCGCTGTGGGTCGAGGTCGAGGAAGTGACCGAGTCCGACCCCACCGACGACACCAGGGCGCTGGCCGCTGAGTACAAGAAGCTGCTGCTGGCCCTGCTGCAGCGTCGCGAGGCCTGGCAGCTGGTCGACGCCGTCAACCAGCTCACCGAGCCGTCTGCGCTGGCCGACACGGCCGGCTACGCGTCGTATCTGAGCGACGTGCAGAAGCGTCAGCTGCTGGAGACCGAGAGCGCCGACGAGCGGTTGCAGGTCCTCATCGACTGGACCGCCGAACACCTCGCCGAGGTCGAGGTCAGCGACAAGATCTCGCAGGATGTTCGGGAGGGCATGGACAAGCAGCAGAAGGACTTCCTGCTGCGCCAACAGCTCAACGCCATCCGCAAGGAACTCGGCGAGGGTGAACCCGACGGGAGCGACGACTACAGGTCCCGCATCGAGGCCGCCGACCTGCCCGAGAAGGTGCGCGAAGCCGCGTTGCGCGAAGTCGGCAAGCTGGAACGCTCCAGTGACCAGAGTCCCGAGGGCGGCTGGATCCGCACCTGGCTGGACACCGTCCTGGACCTGCCGTGGAACGTCACCACCGAGGACTCGACCGACCTGAAGTCGGCCCGCGACATCCTCGACGCCGACCACCACGGCCTCGAGGACGTCAAAGACCGCATCGTCGAATACCTGGCGGTGCGGGCGCGTCGCACCCAGCGCGGCCTGCAGGTGGTCGGCGGGCGCGGCTCCGGTGCGGTGATGGTGCTGGCCGGTCCGCCCGGGGTGGGCAAGACCTCGCTGGGCGAGAGTGTGGCCCGCGCACTGGGCCGCAAGTTCGTGCGCGTCGCCCTCGGCGGTGTGCGCGACGAGGCCGAGATCCGCGGTCACCGGCGCACCTACGTCGGCGCGCTGCCCGGCCGCATCGTGCGGGCGATCGGCGAGGCCGGCTCGATGAACCCCGTCGTGCTGCTCGACGAGATCGACAAGGTCGGCTCGGACTACCGGGGCGACCCGAGTGCGGCGCTGCTTGAGGTGCTGGACCCCGCGCAGAACCACACCTTCCGCGACCATTACCTCGATCTGGACCTCGACCTGTCCGACGTGGTGTTCCTGGCCACTGCCAACGTGATCGAGAACATCCCCTCGGCCCTGCTCGACCGGATGGAGCTCGTGCAGATCGACGGCTACACCGAGGACGACAAGGTGGCCATCGCCCGCGACTACCTGCTGCCCCGGCAGCGGGACCGCGCGGCCCTGACCGCCGACGAGGTGACCGTCACCGACGACGCGCTGCGCAAGATCGCCGCCGACTACACCCGCGAGCCCGGCGTGCGGCAGTTCGAGCGGCTGCTGGCCAAGGCCATGCGCAAGGTGACCACCAAACTGGACTCCACCGATGCTCCCGTCACGATCGACGAGCCCGACCTGGTCGAGTACCTGGGCCGGCCGCGGTTCACCCCGGAGTCGGCCGAACGCACCGCGGTGCCCGGCGTGGCCACCGGGCTGGCGGTCACCGGACTGGGCGGCGACGTCCTCTACATCGAGGCCGGCGCGACCGACGGGGAGCCCAGCCTGCAGCTGACCGGTCAACTCGGTGACGTGATGAAGGAGTCGGCGCAGATCGCACTGTCCTACGTCCGCTCACACGCCGCGCAACTGGGCGTGGACCCGGCGGCCCTGAACCGCAAGATCCACGTGCACGTGCCCGCCGGTGCGGTGCCCAAGGACGGCCCGTCCGCCGGTGTCACGATGGTCACGGCCCTGGTGTCGATGGCCACCGGACGGCAGGTGCGCTCGGATGTGGGCATGACCGGCGAGGTCACGCTCAACGGCCGGGTCCTGCCGATCGGCGGGGTCAAGCAGAAGCTGCTGGCCGCCCAACGTGCCGGGCTGTCAACGGTTTTCATTCCGGCACGCAATGAGGCCGACCTGGACGACGTCCCGGCCGAGGTGTTGGCTGCGCTCAGTGTGCAGCCGATGACCGATGTCGCCGACATCGTGGCGTTGGCCCTGGAGCCGACGGCCGAGGCGGTCACCACAGCGGCCTGACACGCGGTGGTGCGGGGTCGGTGGCGATAGCCCTGGCTATGGCCTACGACCCCGCACTGGCCGACCGGATTCGTAAGGCGCTCAGCGGAGTCCGCGGCGGCTACTCAGGTTCCCAGCCGCCCAAATAAGGCGGTTGTCAGGACTCCAGCAATTGCTTCTTGGCGGCGCTGAACTCGGCGTCGGTGATGTCACCGCGGTCGCGCATCGTCAGTAACCGCCGCAATGTCTCCGCCGCCTCCGCATCGAGGTCATCGGGTATCGGGGTGCCGCGCACGATCGGCTCGTCGGGCACCGGTTCGATGTGCTGCGGATCGGCGGGATCGACGAGCACTGCCAGCCTGTCCCCCGGTTCGGGAACCTCACCGAGGGTGAAGGTGCCCGTCATCGCCGCCTCGTATGACGAAGCGCCAGAGGCTGGTTCGACGCGCACCCGCATCGCACGTCGCGCGGAGTCCTTGGTGACGATGACATTGAGTGCGGGCCGCACCACGTCGAGCACCACAGCCGACGCCTGCACACCGGCGCCACGCAGCCGGTCGACCCGTTTGACCGCGACCGTCAACCACACCCCGTAGGCGGCGACGATCGCCCCACACACCGCGACCCCCCAGCTGAACAGCGGCGCGGTCCAGTCGGCCGCCCAGGGCACCGTCGATGCGATCAGCCAGCCCAGCGTCACCGAACGCGGGGTGCGGCGCGATATCTGCAGGAACACCACGAACTGGACGACGTAGCCGGCCACCCACACCCCGAGTGCCCAGCCCTTCTGCGACAGCTCGGTGGCCTCGGCCAGCAGGTGTGCCCCGATCAGGGCCGGCGCGACCACAAGCACACACCACAGTGCCGAGAGCACCGCAATCCCGCGCCACATCATCGGGCCAGGGTATCCACCAGTTCGGTGACGACGTCGGTATCGGCGAGCAGCGTGACCATTCCGGTGCTGCCGTCCACCCGTACCCGGGTGCCGGTCACCAGTCGCGTGGCCGCCCCGGCGACGCCGGTGAGGACCGGAACACCCAGGCGGGACAGCAGACTGAGCGGCGGGGCACCGTCGACGACGATCCCACCCGGTGCACCGAACAGGAGAATCGATTCGACGTCAGCTGTGGTGATCACGGCGACGTCGCCGGGGCCCAGACCCGCATCGGCGGCCGAGCGCACCACGCGCACCGTCCCCTCGAACACCCCGCCGACGACGCCGGTGCCCTGCAGGCGCTCGTCGGCGACTACAGGGTCGGGCGCGCTCTGCGGCGACCAGCCACCGTCGATCACGGTCGGCATCGTCATGGCCTGCAGCCGCTGCCGCTCGGCGGCGCGCCGTTTGATGCGCAGCTGCGCGTCCACCGGCATGACGAGTGCTTCCTCGACGGTGAGGAAGAACAGGTCGTCGGTCTCGGCGAGTTTGTCCTCGCCAACCCGTCGGCCGGCCAATTCCCTTACCGCTAACCGGAGTTGGTGTGTGAAACGCAGAGTGCAGTCGAGCGCGACAGCATGGTCGGGCGCTGGCTGGCCGTCGGTGTACTCCGGATAGCGCTGCATCGCCCGCTCACCCGCGGCGATCACGGCATCGGGGCGGTCCCCGATCACCGACACGGCGAGCTCGGCGCTGCCGGGGCCGCGATGCCCGATGTGGGCGAGGACGGTATCGACGGCGGTGCCCACCATGGGCGCCGCGGTGCGGACCGCATCCAGGTCGCCGGAATCCAGCGACTCCCGGACGTAGGGATGAGCCCGCAGCACGTTGGCGAGCGAGGCGATCTCCGCGTCGATCCGCACGTTCTGGGCGCCCGTCGCGGGCGCCGCGGCCAGCTCGGTGAGCAGCCAGGCCTGAGCGGTCAGCACCCAACCCTCGTGGACTCTGCTGCGCAGCAACCGGATTCGTCCGTCCAGCTGGGCGTCACTGAGGCTCGGCAGGGAGTCGGCAGCCCGGTACTCGCCATCGGCGGCAGAGGCGTATGCCGCGACATGACGGCCCAGCATCCGGCCCGCGGCGACGATCCGGGCCATCGACAGCGGGCGCCGGCGAAGCAGGGTCCGCGTCGGAAGTCGCATGGCGAGCTGGTCGGCATCTGCCTCGGCGCACAGTCGCGCGGCCAGGTCGGCGGCGCGCCCGGGCAGCCGCGGCACCGCGGCGGCAATCACCGAGGTGCCCAGGTACACCCGGTGGCCGAATACCGCGACGAGCCGGCGTTCCCATTCGGCTGCCAGGCTCGGCGGAACATCGAGCAGCCGGCTCACCGCGCGGGCGGCGGCGCGCAGGCCGGTCACATGCAGATCCAGCGACATCGGTGTCAGCGGTCCGCTGTGGGTCAGCGCGAGCGCAGGGGCCACGAACACCGGGAAACGCGGGTCGATCCGGTCGTCGAACTCCGCTTCGGCACCGTCGGGCGCCGCGCTGAGCAGATCCGCCCGATTGTCCGGGCCCACGCCGGGCAGTGGCATCGGTATCCGGCCGGTGACGTCCACCGCGCCATTCGCCGAGAGCCTGCGACCCTGCAGTCCGCGTACCGTGTCTGCGACGGATTCAGTTGCACCCCAGGCGCATTCGAAGTCCCAGTCTTCGCGGAGCGCGGTCAGGCTGACCGGCGGGTCCAACACCGTCCAGCCCTCGGTGGCACGCGCCTTCGGTCGGGGGTCGACGTGGGCGAGGATGTCCCGGGCGGACGCGACGGTGGTGGTGTCCGGCGTCGCGAGGTCGACGACACCGGTTCGCTCGGACTCCGCGGCCGCGACCAGGAACCGCATGAGGTCATCGATGTGCACCACGGGGACCGGGCCGGCGGCCGGATTGGTCAGCAGCGCAGCCACCGTGCGGCAGACCATCCCGTCGACCTGTCGTCCCAGCGGGGCCGCCACCCGCACCACCAGGTTCGGCGCCCAGCCGGTGCTCACCAGATCCTCGGCCTGGGTCCAGCGGCCAGGCTCGAGCAACGCCAACGACACGAACACGATCCGCGCCCCGACCCGTGCCGCCGCGTCACAGACCCGAACCACATCGGCGTGCTCCACACTGCCGTCCTCGCGCGGCAACATCAACACCGCATCGGCGTCAGCGGTCAGGGTCTGCAGGACGTCATGGCCCGCTGCCAGCAAGCTCTGGGTCAGGGCGCGACCAAGCCCACCGGTGACTTCCGTGACCAAGATCCGCATTCCAGGCCCAACTTCCCCCGTCCACTGCGACGAGCTTAGGCAGGTGCGGGCAAAATTTTCGGGCTTTCGCCGGTCAGCTCAGGCTGGCCCTGCCGTCGGCGCGCACGCTCACCTTGGCCCCGGCGATGTCGTCGCGAACGGTGACCGCCGCGGCCTCGGCGTCGTCAATCACCGCCAGTGCGCGGCCGTCGTCAGGCGTGCGGACGGCGAGGAACGCCTTCTGCGGCGCTCCGTCCCGGTCGAACGGCGCCGTCCAGGCCTCGACGACACCCTCACCCACCCAATCGGCGTGGGCGACCCGAGTCGGTAGCTGGTCCACCTCGGCTTGCACGTCCTGCCAGCGGAACTCCGCGGGCGGCGGCGTCGCGCTATAGACACCGAAACTGTGCTTGGAGAGGAAGCCGCCGTTGGCCGTGATCAACCCCCGTGCGCCGGGGTTGGCGCGCAGCAGCTCGGTCATGGTCGCGATCGAATGCATCACGTAGTTGTTCCACGGGCCGCCGGCGAAGGTCAGCCCGCCGGTGACGGTGAGCGGGCGTTGCGGGTCGTCGAGGGGCAGACCGATCTCCGCCGCGGCGACCTGTACCGCCGACGGGAAGCACGAGTACACGTCGATGTAGTCCAGGTCGTCGACCCCGACCCCGGCCAGCTCCAAGACCCGGCGACCACCGATGCGGATGGCCGGCGAGCGATACAGCTCGTCACGCTCGGCGATGGAGTAGGTGTCGTGGGAGTCGGTGCCGGCATACGGGAACACCCACTGGTCCTGCGGGATCTGAAGGTAGCGGGCCTTCTCCGCCGAGCACAGCACCACGACGGCGGCCTGGTTGACCATGTTGTTGGAGTTCATCAGCTTCGGGTAGGGCCAGCTGATCATCCGGTTATCCGCGCTCGGCTGCCAGATCTGTTCTGCCGGAACGGCTTCGCGGCTCCACGCATGCGGGTTCTCGGCGGCCACCGCGCTGAAGCGCGCCCACAGCTGCCCGATCCGCTGCCGGTGCTCGTCGCTGCCCTCGTTGTTGGCGATCCGCAATGCTTGCTCGAACATCGGGTAGACGTGCGAAGGCAATTGCAGTCCGATGCGATCCTCGGCCGGGCCCGACATCGGCACCTCGTGCTCCGCGCCCGGCGGCACCGCGACCGTCTCGTCCTGGCGCGTCCAATCGGGGCGGATCCCCTTGGCTTTCAACCGCATCCGGGTACGCCAGGTCTCGCCACCGGCCAGCAGCACGACATCGTTGCGACCTGCCAGGATATCTAGGCAGGCCTGGTTGACCAGCGACTGGGGCGTGTTGCCGCCGACGCCGGTGTAGTAGGTCGCGGCGTTTGGGGCACCGATGCGCGCGGCCAGAAGCAGGCCCGGATCGCGGTAGCGCCAGGACAACAGGTTGACCACCCGGATCGCGTCGACGGCCTGCAGCACGCGCGGGTCGGCGGCTTCCCGCGCGGCATCCGCCATGAGGTCGACAGGTTCGACCTCTGGCGCGTCTTCGCGCTGGTTGACCTGCCCCACGCCGACGATGACCGGTGTCCGAGGGTCCATCGAGAGCCTTTCCGTAGTCGTCACGGCGTTTGACGCCTGTCAAAACCTAGCATCGTAGCCGGGTTGCTCCGGCCGGCGGCCACTGCCGGCGGACGCCCCACGGGTGCCATGATGTCCCCATGACGGTGGTTCTCGTGCATGGCAATCCGGAGACCGACGTGATCTGGGGTCCGCTGGTTGAGGCGCTCGGTCGCGACGACGTGGTGCGGTTGTCTCCGCCCGGATTCGGCGCCCCTCTGCCCGATGGCTTCCCGGCGACGTTCCTGGCCTACCGGGACTGGCTGGAGGGCGAGCTCGAGCGCTTCGATGAGCCGGTGGATCTGGTCGGGCATGACTGGGGCGGCGGTCATGTCGTGAACGTGGTCATGCACCGCCCGGAACTGGTCCGCAGCTGGGCCAGTGACGTCGTCGGGCTGTTCGATCCGGACTATGTCTGGCACGACCTGGCTCAGGTATGGCAGACCCCGGGTGTCGGTGAGGAGGTGATCGAGGCGATGGTCAGCGGCCCGTTCGACGATCGGGTGGCGCAGCTGACGGGATTCGGAATCCCCCACGATGTGGCGACCGCGCTGGCCGCGGCCCAAGACGAGCAGATGGGCCGGGCGATCCTGGCGCTCTACCGGTCAGCCACCCAGCCGGCGATGGCCGAAGCCGGCCGCGCCCTGCCCAATGCCGCTGCCCGGCCGGGCCTGTCCCTGTTGGCCACGGCAGATCCGTTCATCGGTGCGCACGACAACCGTCGCCGCGCGGCCGAGCGTGCCGGTGCCGTCACGGTGGAACTCGACGGAGTCGGGCACTGGTGGATGCTGGAGAACCCGGTACAGGGCGCCCAGGCGCTCTCCGAGTTCTGGGAGTCGCTGGACTGAACCGGGTCGCGGAGACCTCGGTCCGCGTCTGCAGTTCCGCCACGGCCGAAAGCCGTCAGATTTCCGATCGCGCGTTCGTCTCCGCACCCAGAAACGTGGTGTAAACATGGGAGCGTCGCGGCCAAGAAGCGTGCCGCCGATCCGCGGAGGAAACATGGCCGAGCCATTCAACGGAGTCATCAAACTCGACATTCGCGACTCGGTCCCGGACTGGAAACCGTACGAGCTGAAGAAGGCGCCCGACGGCGCGCCCAACATCCTGATCGTGCTGTACGACGACACCGGCCTGGCCGCGTGGTCGCCGTACGGCGGTCGCATCAACATGCCGACCATGGACCGTCTGGCCGACAACGGCGTCACCTATACCCAGTGGCACACCACCGCGCTGTGCTCACCGACCCGCTCGACCTTCCTTACCGGTCGCAACCACCATGTGAACCGGTGCGCGTCGATCACCGAGGGCTCGATGGGCTTCCCGGGTGCGGCAGGCCGACTGCCGGCCGAGTGCGCGACGATCGCCCAGGTGTTGCAGGACAACGGCTTTGCCACCATGTGGCTCGGCAAGAACCACAACGTTCCGGTGGAAGACCTCTCGCCGGGCGGCAGCAAGTCCGAGTGGCCCTTGTCGAAGGGCTTCGACCGGTTCTACGGCTTCCTGGGCGGGGAGACCAACCAGTGGTATCCCGACCTCATCGAGGACAACCACGCCATCGAACCGCCCTATACCCCAGAAGAGGGCTACCACCTCTCCAAAGATCTTGCCGACCAAGCGATTCGGCAGCTGCGCGACCTGCGGTCCTCCGCGCCGTCCAAGCCGTGGTTCATGTGGTTCTGTCCCGGCGCCAACCACGCGCCGCACCACAGCCCGCAGGAGTACATCGACAAGTACAAGGGCGTTTTCGACGACGGTTACGAGGCCTACCGCGAGTGGGTCCTGGCGCGGATGATCGAGCGCGGCGTGGTACCCGAAGGCACCGAACTGACGCCGCTGAACCCGATGCCCGACGACGTCGCCAATGAGGCCGACTACGTGCGCCCCTGGGCCGAACTCAACGACGAGGAGAAGAAGCTGTTCTGCCGGATGGCCGAGGTGTTCGCCGGCTTCTCCGAGTACACCGACGCTCAGGTGGGCCGCATCGTCGACTTCCTCGAGCAGACCGGCCAGCTGGACAACACGCTCATCTTCTACTGCGCCGATAACGGCGCCTCCGGCGAAGGCACGCCCAACGGCTCGGTGAACGAGAACAAGTTCTTCAACGGCTACCCCGACAGCCTGGAGGAGAACCTGTCCTACTTCGACGAGCTCGGCGGGCCGGAGACCTACAACCACTACCCCACCGGCTGGGCGGTGGCGTTCTCCACCCCGTTCCAGATGTTCAAGCGCTACTCGCAGTTCGCCGGCGGCACCTGCGACCCGCTGGTTATCCACTGGCCCAAGGGAATCAAGGCCCGCGGTGAGATGCGCCACCAGTACCACCACTCCACCGACATCGTGCCGACGATTCTGGAGGCGGTCGGGCTGGAGATGCCCACGGTGTACCGCGGGGTCGAGCAGTACCCGCTCAACGGGGTGTCGATGCGCTACAGCTTCGACGACGCTCATGCGCCGACAACCAAGAAGCGCCAATACTTCTCGATGCTGGGCACCCGTGGCATCTGGCAGGACGGCTGGAAGGCCGCGGCGCTGCATGCGCCGATCAGCGGCAAGGGCCATTTCGACCAGGACGTCTGGGAGCTCTACCACGTCGACGAGGACCGCGCCGAGTCCCGCAACCTCGCGGCCCAATATCCGGAGAAGTTGCAGGAGCTCATCGACGCGTGGTTCGAGGAGGCGGAAGCGAATTTTGTTCTGCCGCTTGATGATCGGCCCGCTATCGAGCAGATCAACGACGTGCGCCCCCAGGGTGAGCCGCCCCGCTCCCGCTACATCTACTACCCCGAGACCGCGCCGGTACCCGAGTCGACGGCGGTGAACATCCGCGGCCGCTCCTACAAGATCCTCGCCGATGTAGAGGTGACCCCGGAGTCCGAGGGTGTCATCTTCGCGCACGGTTCGCGGTTCGGCGGACACACCCTGTTCATCAAGGACCGCAAGCTGCACTACGTGTACAACTTCCTCGGCATCAAGCCGGAGCAGACCTTCGTCTCCCCCGAACTGGAACCCGGCCAGCTGACGCTCGGCGTCGAGTTCATCCGGGAAGGTGCCGGCGAACACATGGAGTCGGTCGGAACCGCGAAGCTGTATGTCGGAGAACAGGTCGTCGCCGAGGGCCCGATGCGGGCCCAGATCGGCCCGTTCACCCTGTGCGGTGACGGGCTGTGCGTCGGCTACGACAGCGCCGACCCCGTGAGCCGCTCCTACCCGGCCGGGTTCCCGTTCACCGGTGGCCGGATCCTCGGTGTCGGGGTCGATGTCGGCGAGGACCAGTACCTCGATCTGGAGAAGCTGGCCGCGGCGGCGTTCGCCCGCGACTGACCTGTCCGACTCCTCCGGTAATATCGAACGCATGTTCGAATCAATACTGGAGATCGACATCAGTGCTGACGAATCAGTGCTGGTAGAGCGGATTGCCACCCTCGAGCGGCTCAAGGCCACGGCCTCGGCGGGGCAGGCTCGGTTGGCCGCGGCGTTGGATGGGGCGCGGCGGTCTGCGGAGGCGGCGGCGGGGGTTCCGGCGGCCAAGCGGGGTCGCGGTGTGGGTGCGGAGGTGGCGTTGGCGCGCCGCGATTCCCCGGCGCGCGGCAGTCGGCATCTGGGGTTCGCCAAGGCGTTGGTGCACGAGATGCCGCACACGTTGGCGGCGTTGGAAGCCGGGGTGCTGTCGGAGTGGCGGGCGACGTTGGTGGTGCGCGAGTCGGCGTGCCTGACGCTTGAGGATCGCCGACGCTTGGATGCCGAACTGTGCGCCGATCAGTCCCAGTTCGACGGGGTGGGTGATGCGGCCCTGGTGGCGGCGGCCAAAGCCATTGCGTATCGGCTGGACCCACACGCGGTGGTGGAGCGGGCTGCCAAAGCCGCCGATGATCGCACGGTGACGATCCGCCCGGCCCCAGACACCATGACCTATCTGACCGCCTTGCTGCCGGTGGCTCAGGGGGTCTCGGTGTACGCGGCGCTCAAGCGGCAGGCTGATACCTGCTGCGACGGTCGCACGCGGGGCCAGGCGATGGCCGACGCTCTCATCGAGCGGATCACCGGCCGCCCTGCCGGTGAACCCGTGTCTGTCGCAGTGAACCTGGTGATCTCGGATCAGGCGCTGCTGGGCGCCGAGCATGCCGCAGCCGCGATCGTGGGATACGGGTCGGTGCCCTCCGCGGTCGCACAGGCCATGGTGCTCGACGCTGTCGGTGATCAGCGGTCGCGAGCCACGCTGCGGCGGCTATATGCCACCCCGGCCAACGGTGCGCTGGTGGCCATGGAGTCCAGATCCAGGATCTTTCCGAAGGGTCTGGCGCAGTTCATCGCGTTGCGGGACCAACGTTGCCGCACGCCGTACTGCGATGCGCCCATCCGACACGGCGACCATGCGACCCCGCACCGCCGCGGTGGGGCCACCAGCGCCCGCAACGGCGCCGGGTTGTGCGAGGCGTGCAACTATACCAAGGAGAGCCACGGCTGGACGGTGGTCACCAACACGGAAAACACAAGGCACACAGCTGAATTCACCACACCGACCGGCGCCCACTATCACTCGGTCGCGCCACCGGCTCCGGGCACGCCCACCTCGACATCCAGCACCGCGGAGATGTACCTGAACGGAGAGCTCATCAAGGTGATCGCGGCCTGACACCCGGGTCAGAGGGTTTGCGGTACGGCATTTCGGGTACGGAACGTGGGTCCCGACAAAGAAAGTGAGACTGCATGCCTTTCGGAAGACCGACATCGAGAGCCGCGCTGACCCTCGCCAGCGGAGCGGCAGTGCTCGCCCTGGCCGTCGGCTGTGGGAGCAGCGACAGCGGCAGTTCGGAGACCAGCAGCACGGTCGCGCCGACGTCGAGTGAGGTGACGGTCCCGTCCGTCACCATGACTACCAGTCCTGCCGCCGGCGACACCACGAGTGCAGTGCCGGGTGGCCCGACCGGGAGTGGCGGTCCCGGCGGTGGCGGCGGTGCGATCCCAGGTGGGCCGACCGGCAGCGGCGGCCCCGGTGGTGGCGGTGGCGAGATCCCCGGCGGCCCCACCGGTAGCGGTGGGCCCGGCGGCGGCAGCGGATCGATTCCCGGCGTGGGCAGTGGCGGCGGCGGTCCCGGTGGCGGCGGCGGTTGCATCAACGGCGTCGGCTGCATCGGCACCGGCGGCTAACCCCGCCCCGGATTGGGCGTCAGTCGGCGGTTCGGGCGGAGTGTCCGCTCGAACCGCCGCTGTGCGCAGGGGCTTTCGTCGCTGTCGAGCGGGCTGCGACGGCCTTGTCGGCGCTTGCCGTCGTGGTCCGAGACCGTCCGCTGGCTCCCGTCGTCCGCGTGGGCACTCCCGCGGTAACGACGGGCTCGGAGTTTTCGGCAGCCTTCGCAGACGCGGTGGCACCAGGCACCGGCGGGACGAAAGGCTTGATCGCGTTCGCCACGATGATGGGGATGTCGAGCACATCCTGAACCGAGCCGCCGGTGTCGGACACCGTCGCGCCCCCGGGGGTGAAGACCCCGAATAATTGCACGCTGCTGCTCGGGCCGTTCGGCACCTTCACCCCGTTGAGAAATGCGCCTGCCAGGATCGCTACGACATTGAGCGGATCCTGGAACGCCACCACCGCCCCGCCGACGAGGCTCAGCAACGGCGCCGTCGGCACGGCGATGACTCGCGACAACACCTCCAAGCTCACGATTGCGCCGAGTGCATTGACCAGATTCGTGACCTGCGAGGTCGCTACCGCGAGCAGCGCCGAGGGCGTGGGGTTAGCGGAAAGGTAACTCGTATAAGCAATCTGGTTCGCGATGACCTCGCTCAACACGGGCGTGGGGTTGGCAGCAAACCGCGTGGCCAGGATCGCGATGTTGTCAGCGGTCTCGGTGGCCACCTGAACCAGCGCGGTGATCGGGTCTGCCGCGAGCTGCACGGCTACCGACACCGACCGCGGCGGAGAAACGGCGAGGGTGCCGGCCGGTTGAACGGGGCTCAGCGTCACGACCGCCGCCGCGGCGACGGCCGCAGCCGACAGCCGACGGGGAACTGCGGGCATTCGATTCACCTCCAGCACGATCCCCCGACGCATGGTATGCCCGGCTCAGCGCCGTCGTCGCGGGGAAAGTATGACGTTTTGCAGACCCTCAGCGGTCTGCCGGACCCACCCGGTAGATCGACTTCAGCGCGAAGAACGCATCGAGCCCCTCGGGTCCGAGTTCGCGGCCGATTCCGCTGGCCTTCACGCCGCCGAAGGGCGCGCGGAAGTCCAACTGGTAGTCGTTGACGCCGATGGTGCCGGTGTGTACGGCCCGCGCCACCTCGGTGGCCCGCTCCTCGTCGGTGGACCACACCGTGCCGGCCAAACCGAACTCGCTGTCGTTGGCCAGCGCGATGGCCTCCTCGTCGCTGTCGTAGGCAATGACCGCCAGCACCGGCCCGAAGATTTCTTCCTGGGCGATGCGGTCAGAGTTGTCGACATCGGCGAACACCGTCGGAGACACGAACCAACCCCGGGGCTGATCGCCCGGAATCCCGCCGCCGGCAATCAGTTTCGCGCCGCTGCTCTTGCCGGACTCGATATAGTCCAGCACGCGGTCGCGCTGCCTGGCGCTGACCACGGGCCCGATGTCGGTGGCGGTGTCCAGCGGATCGCCCACGGTCAGTCCGTGGACCATCGCGGCCAGCGCATCGACGATCTCGTCGTAGCGTGAGCGCGGGGCCAGGATTCGTGAACTGAGATGACAGGTCTGCCCGTTGTTGACCAGCGAGGCCACCCGCAGGCCCTTGATCGTGGCATCCAGGTCGGCGTCGTCGAGGATGATCGCCGCGGACTTGCCGCCGAGTTCGAGGGTGACCGGCCGCAGCAGCCGGCCGCAGACTTCGCCGATGATGCGGCCCGCGGCGGTGGACCCGGTGAACGTCACCTTGTCGACGCCCGGGTGTGAGACCAGGTGGGAACCCGCGGTCACACCGCCGGGCACGATGTTCAGCACACCCGGCGGCAGGCCCGCCTCCTGGGCGGCCTCGGCGAAGACCAGCGCGTCCAGTGCCGTTTCCGGAGCGGCCTTCAGCACCACCGTGCAGCCCGCAGCGAGCGCGGGCGCCAGCTTGAACGCGGCCAGCGCCTGCGGATAGTTCCACGGCACGATCGCGGCCACCACGCCGACCGCCTCCCGGCGCACAATGGTGTGCCCGATCATGCTCGGCCGGATCTCCTCGATCGGTGTCTCGGTGATCAACTGGGCGTAGTAGCGCAGCAATGCGGCCGGGAAGCGGCCATTTGCGCCACGGGACAACGACATTGGCATGCCGTTCTCCCGGGTGACCAGTTCATCGGTGGTCCGGGCCCGGCTGTCCAGCGCGGCGGCGAAGGCCCCGAGGAGCTCGGCGCGATGATCCGGCGAGGCCGAGCGCCAGGCAGGCAGGGCTGCCCGAGCGGCCGCGACGGCGGCGTCGACATCGGCTTCGGTGGCGCTGGCGCCGTCGCCCAGCGGTTCGCCGGTGGCGGCCTCGAGCACCGGCTCGGTGTGATCGGCGCGGCGTAACCGGCCGTCGATGAACAACTGCGCGGTGCCAGTCATGTCCGGGCTCCTGTCCTGTCATCCGATGCGGTGAACAGCACACCGTCGGCGATCAACGCGTCGATCTGGTCCTCCCCCATTCCGAGCACGTCGCGACACACCCGCCGGGTGTCGGCCCCCGGCAGCGGCGCCGGGTTCTGCAGGGCAGGCGGAATGTACCGGTACGGCGCGGGTCCGGCCTCGGTGGGCAACGGATGCTCGAACAGCGGATGCACCATGTCGCTGAACACCTTTCGCAGCTGCAACTGCGGATCGTCAGCGATATCGGAAGCCCGGTTCATCGGCCCCGCAGGCACCCCGGCGGCCTGCAGCGCCGCAGCGGCCTCGGCCGGTGAGCGCTGCGCGGCCCAGGCCGCGAGGTCGCAGCCGGTCACCGACGCCACCGATCGACGGTCGTCATCGGAGCGTAGCGACACCACACACCACTCGTCGTCTCCCGCACAGGCAAGCACCCGGTGCTGCGCCGAGTCGGCGACGACGGAGCCGACACCACTGACCTCGGCGGCTTGGGCGACATAGCGGGTGTCGAGTTGGTTGATGGCGGCCTCGGCCTGCGAGACATGTAGGCGCGCACCGATTCCCAGGCGCTGGCGCCGGATGAGCCCGGCCAGCGCGCCGATGGCGCTGATCCGCCCGACAACATGGTCGGGAAAAATCGTCGTCGCGTCGAAGAACGGGTGACGGCCCGTCGTGGACGGCGCGTCCGGCGACGTCCACAGCCTGGTCACGCCGATGGTGGCGCGCACCAGCGGGCCGTAGCCCATCCGCTTGCTCCACGGCCCGGTGTCGCCGAACGCACTGCTTTCCGCGAGCACCAGCCCTGGATTGAGCTCGGTCAGCCGCTGGTAGGAAAACCCCAGGGCCTCAAGGGTTCCCGGCTTGAAGTTCGCAAACACCGCGTCGGCCGATGCCACCAGGGCGGCGAAGACGTCGGCGCCGCCGGGGCTGCGCAGCTCGAGACCCAGCCCGAGGTTGTTGCGGTGGGACCGGGCGAAGGACTCGCTGATGGCCTGGTCGTCGCGCTTCTGCCGCAATCCGTCCGGATAGCTCGAACTCTCGATCTTGATCACCTCGGCGCCGAGGTCACCGAAGAGCCGGCTCAGCTCCCCGCCGGCGACGATGACACCCAGGTCGAGGACGCGGATGCCCTCTAGCGGCCGGGCCCCGACGGCCCGGTCGGCCTCAGGTGCGAAAGGCTCTGTGAGCCACTCGACGTCACTGCTGCCGATCGCCGGGGCGGGGGTCCGGTACCCGGCGTGTGCACCGTCGACAACCCAGTAGCCCACCGGGACACGCGCCGTGACACCTGGAGCGAGTTCGGTGTCGACGAGGGCGCCGACGTCGGCGAGGTGGTCGGACTGCAGGGCCTCGGCGGGGGTCAGCACGGCGGCGATCGGCACGCCGTGTGCCTGCCCGTCGGCCACCAGCTGCTCCATTGTCTGGTCGGCGAAGAACGCCGCGATGAGGGCGCCGAGCTCACCGAACGCCTGGGTGCGGGCGGCGATGGAGTCGAACCGCGGATCCTGGAACGCCTCCGGCTCGCCCAGCCACGCCCGCAGCCCACGCCACTGCCGTGGGGCCAACACACAGATGCGCACGTAGCCGTCGCGGCAGGCGAAGATCGGGTAGGCGTCCTGATAGCGCGGCCTGCCCCGCCACCGGCTGGCGGCGTTGCGGGCCGTCGCGGCCTGGCCCTGCGTCCCGAACGGCGGATCAAGCGCCAGCACGACCGCGTCGAAACGGGAGAAGTCGATGTAATCGCCTGCCCCGCAACGCAACCGATTGAAGTACGCAACCAGCACCGCCCACGCCGCCTGAACCGCCGCGGTGGTCGACGCGATGCCGTCGGGCGGCAGCACCGGGGTGCCGGTGGCGGGACCGGAGCGCGACAACGCCGTCGACATGGCGTAGAGCACCGGGTCGGTGGCCTGCCAAGAGGCGCGCGGACCGTCGGTCCCGAAGTCGGTGACCGACATCGCGACCAGCTGTGGGAAACGGTCGGCCAGCTGCGCACACGACGTGCCGAAGGCGGCCGCCTGGCCGGTGTCGCCGTCGTCGACGACGATGTCCGCGGCGGCAGCCAGCTCGAAGAACAGGCGGCGGTCGGCTTCGTTCGACGGGTTCAGGACCGTGCTGCGCTTGTTGGCGTTGTGCAACGCGAACGGGATGCTGACACCGTCGAGGGTCGGGAGCTCACCGCGCGCGCCGCTGCCCTCGGGCGGTTCGACCTTGAGCACGTCGGCACCCAGGTCGGCTAGTAACCGGGTGACGTTGTCTCCGGGCCCGCCACACAGGTCGAGCACCCGAACCCCGGCCAGCAACGCCTCCCTGTCGGGCACAACGGTCTCCTTTCGCACGTGCATCCGGCCGCACGCCGGGTTCACGATAGCGAAGCCTGGGTAAACAACCCGTTCTCGAGCCTGCCAAGAGCGAGGATCAAGAGTTGGATGGACCCATGACTGCGACGACGCCAGATTCCGTGCTCGACCAGATCGACCGTTGGTGGCGCGCGGCGAACTACCTCTCGGTGGGCCAGATTTATCTGCTGAACAACCCGCTGCTGCGCGAACCGCTGTCCCGCGACGACGTTAAACCCCGCCTGCTGGGGCATTGGGGCACCACACCCGGGCTGAATTTCCTCTACGCGCATCTCAATCGGGCGATCAGCGAGCGGCAACAGTCGACGATCTACATCACCGGCCCCGGCCACGGCGGACCCGGCCTGGTGGCCAACGCCTACCTCGACGGCACCTACACCGAGACCTACCCCGACATCACCGGCGACGCCGAGGGCTTGCGCCGGTTGTTCCGCCAGTTCTCCTTCCCCGGCGGGATTCCGTCGCATGTCGCACCGGAGACGCCGGGCTCCATCCACGAGGGCGGCGAGCTGGGCTACGCGCTGTCGCACGCCTACGGGGCCGCCTTCGACAACCCCGACCTGCTGGTGTTCGCAGTGGTCGGCGACGGTGAAGCCGAGACCGGCGCGCTGGCCACCAGCTGGCATTCGAACAAGTTCCTGCATCCGGTCAAGGACGGGGTGGTACTGCCCGTCTTGCACCTCAACGGTTACAAGATCGCCAATCCGACTGTGCTGGACCGCATTCCGCAAGAGGAACTGCTCAGCCTGATGGTCGGCTACGGCCACAAGCCATACTTCTTCGAAGTCACCGACGATGACGCCGCCGACCACGCCGGCGCCCACCGGCGCTTCGCCGCCCTGCTCGACGAGGTCCTCGACGAGATCGCCGCGATCAAGGCCGCCGGAGACGAACAGCGGCCGGCCTGGCCCATGATCGTCTTCCGCACCCCCAAGGGCTGGACCGGCCCGGCATACATCGACGGCAAGAAGACCACCGGATCATGGCGGGCACATCAGGTGCCGCTGGCCAGTGCCCGCGACACCCCCGAACACCTGCAGGTACTGGCCGACTGGCTGGCCTCCTACCGGCCCGCGGAACTCTTCGACGACGACGGCCGCGTCGATCCGGCCATCACCGCGCTCGCACCCGCCGGCCACCTGCGCATGAGTGACAACCCGCACGCCAACGGCGGGCTGCTGCTCAAGGATTTGCGGCTGCCGGACTTCCGCGACTTCGCCGTCGACGTGCCCGCACCGGGTGCGACGATCGCCGAGGCCACCAGAGTGCTCGGACAGTGGCTCACCGAGGTGATCCGGCTCAATCCCGACAACTTCCGGATCTTCGGTCCCGACGAAACCGCCTCCAACCGGCTGCAGGCCGTGTTCGACGTCACCGACAAGCAGTGGAACGCCGAGTTCTTCGGCCCCGAGGTCGACGAACACCTGGCCCGGGCCGGCCGGGTGGTCGAGATGCTCTCCGAGCACCAGTGCCAGGGCTGGCTCGAGGGCTACCTGCTGACCGGCCGCCACGGGCTGTTCAACTGCTACGAGGCGTTCATCCACATCATCGACTCGATGTTCAACCAGCACGCCAAGTGGCTCAAGGTCACCGACCACATCCCGTGGCGGCGCCCGATCGCCAGCCTCAACTATCTGCTGTCGAGCCACGTCTGGCGCCAGGACCACAACGGCTTCAGCCATCAGGACCCCGGCTTCATCGACCACGTCGTCAACAAGAGCGCCAAGGTGGTCCGGGTCTACCTGCCGCCGGACGCCAACACGCTGCTGTCCACCTACGACCACTGCCTGCGGTCTCGGCAGTACGTCAATGTCGTCGTGGCCGGCAAACAGCCCCACCCGAACTTCCTGACGATGGAGCAGGCCATCGCACACTGCACCCGGGGCCTGGGCATCTGGGAGTGGGCCGGAAACGAGGTGCTCGGCGAGGATCCCGACGTGGTGATCGCCTCGGCCGGCGACGTCCCGACCCTGGAGGCCCTGGCCGCCGTCGACCTGCTGCGCCGGCACCTGCCGGAGCTGAAGGTGCGTTTCGTCAACGTGGTGGACCTGATGCGCCTGCAGGACGAGACCGAACACCCGCACGGGTTGTCCAATCACGAGTTCGACATGATCTTCACCACCGACAAACCCGTCATCTTCGCCTACCACGGCTATCCGTGGCTGATTCATCGGCTGACCTACCGCCGTAGCAACGACAGCCGCATCCACGTCCGGGGGTACAAAGAAGAGGGCACCACGACGACCCCGTTCGACATGGTGATGCTCAACGATCTCGACCGCTACCACCTCGTCATCGACGTCATCGACCGCGTGCCGTTCCTGCAGTCCCGGTGTGCCACACTGCGCCAGCAGATGGTCGACAAACGGCTCGCGGCCCGCGAATACACCCGCGAGTACGGCGACGACCTGCCCGAGGTGCGCGATTGGGTGTGGCCGGACGCCCGTGAAGCCCGAGTGGCCTCCGCTGTCGATGCCACGGCGGCGACCGGCGGCGACAACGAATAACGCAGCTCGGGTGGGGCGGTCTTGCGCGCGCGTAGAATAAGCAGCAAATGTCCGACGCCAGCGCGGTCGCCGCGCCTCACCCGCATGCCCTACAACTGGCCGCGCTTCACCATGCGCGC
The DNA here is from genome assembly GCF_011694515.1 of Mycobacterium sp. DL592. Classification (NCBI taxonomy): domain Bacteria; kingdom Bacillati; phylum Actinomycetota; class Actinomycetes; order Mycobacteriales; family Mycobacteriaceae; genus Mycobacterium; species Mycobacterium sp. DL592. Next base: position 2,147,471 of record NZ_CP050192.1, read on the forward strand.
GTCTACGTCGACGTCGGCATCGTCGTGGTGGTTCTGGCGCTGACCAACCTGATCGCCCACTTCACCACGCCATGGGCGAATATCGCGGTGGTGCCTGCGGCCGCGGTCGGCTTGGTCGTCTTGGTGCGCTCGCGTGGGCTGGGCTGGGCTGAACTGGGCCTCGGCCGTGAGCACTGGAAGTCCGGCGCACTGTATGCCGCCGGGGCGGTCCTGCTGGTCCTGACCGTGATCGCCGTGGGCGCGCTGCTGCCGTGGACCCGCCCGATGTTCCTCAACAACCACTACGCGACCATCTCGGGTGCGCTGCTGGCCTCGATGATCATCATTCCGCTGCAAACCGTCATCCCCGAGGAGCTCGCCTTCCGCGGCGTCCTGCACGGCGCGCTGGACCGGGCGTGGGGATTTCGCGGGGTCGCCGCAGCCGGGTCGCTGCTGTTCGGTATGTGGCACATCGCCACCTCCCTTGGTCTGACGAGTAGCAACGTCGGCTTCACCCGCATCTTCGGCGGCGGCATGTTCGGCATGGTCGCCGGTGTCGCGATGGCCGTCGTGGCGACCGGGGCAGCCGGGTTCGTCTTCACCTGGCTGCGCCGCCGCAGTGGCAGCCTGATCGCACCCATCGCGCTGCACTGGGCGCTCAACGGCCTCGGCGCGCTGGCGGCTGCCCTGGTGTGGCACCTGTCGACCTGAGGCCCGTCCTCACCCGGAGCGGCTGCGGCGCGCGCGGAACTCCCGGTTCTTGAGTTTGTTTCCGCAGGTCGCCATATCGCACCACGTACCACCATGGTTACGGGAACGGTCGTAGAAGGCCCAGCGGCAGGCCTCGTTACCGCAGGCCTTGAGATGAGCCCAGGTGCCGTCGCGTTGCGCCTGGGCGACGACCAGCAGCAGCGCCAGCAGCCGTCCGGCGACCGAGTCGTCGTCGACGCCGAGCCGAACGGCCCCGTCTGCGTCCAATTGCACCCGCGCGGTGGCAGACTCGGTGATGTGCCGCAGGGGGAGCAATTGGGTGGCGCTGGGTACGGAGCCGCCGGCGTTGTGGACGAGCATGGCGCGCAACGCCTCCCGCACCTCCCGGATGGTCCGCAGTTCCTCGGGGGTGGCCGCGTGCCCGTCGGCCAGCAGGTGATGCGCTCTGAGCCACGGCTCGGCGTCGGCGGCCAGCGCCAACCGGTCGGCACCCGATTCCCGGTCAACGGTGTTGACCAACTCCTGAACCCGGGTGAGTGGTTCGGGTGCGGGTTTGGCCTCGGCGTCGCCGAGCCACACGACGGGAGCCTGCGGCATGACACCCAGCATAGAGCACATGACCGGCAAATCAACTTGACTGGTCACTCATGACCGGTGTAGCGTTTTTGTTAGTCATTTCAGAATCGGGACGACGAGGTCCCGGAGCAAGGGAAGAGCCCATGGGGCAGAACAATTTCCACTCAGACATCGAACTATCCGGGGCGCCCGACGTTCCGCCCGTACCGAGCGGTGCGCCCCTCAAGTCAAGGCTGTACGCCCGCTTCCTGACCGGCCGGCTCGACCGCGACGTCGACGCGGGCCTGCTGCCGGAGCCGGGCAGTGCGCTGGCCCTGCACATGTCCAGGCTGGTCTCGATCGAGGAGCGTGAGTGTCTCGCGCGGGCGCTGCGCGGTGCGCTCAACGAGCCGGCCCACGCGCGCCCCGGTGTGCTGTTGCGTGTCCCCGTACATCCGGACCGTGTCGCGGCGTGCCACTCGGTGATCGACGACATCACCCTGTTGCTGCACTCCCCCCGGCCGGTGCGCGCCCGCGGCATGGCCCGGCTGCGGATGCTGCTCTCCGACGGCCGGGGTCCGCTGTATCGCAACGGCAGCGGCAGCCTGGCCGCCGAACTGCGCGGTGTGCTCGCCGCGCTCTAGTCAGGCCAGCAGTACCGCTGCCCCGGCGATGCGCCCCTCGGCCAGATCGGTCAGTGCACGATCCGCTTGTGCCAGTGGGTATTCCGGACTCGTCACCTCGATACGGTGGCGCTGGGCGAACGCGAGAAAATCGCGGGCGTCCTGGCGAGTGTTGGAGGTCACCGAGCGAACCTGGCGCTCCTGGAACAGGTGCCGCTGATAGTTCAGCGGCGGGATGTCGCTGAGGTGGATCCCGGCGATCGCCAGCGTTCCGCCCCGGTCCAGCGCCTCGAGTGCCGGCAGCACGAGGTCACCCACCGGGGCGAAGAGGATCGCGGCGTCCAGCTTCACCGGCGGCGGGTCGGCGGCTCCCTGCGCGGAGGCGACGCCGAGGGCCAACGCCAACTCCCGGGCCTGGGCACCCCTGGTCATCACATGGACCTCGGCCCCCTGCGCCAGCGCGACCTGCGCGGTGATGTGGGCACTGCCGCCGAACCCGTAGAGCCCCAGACGCCCACCGGCCGGAAGCTGGGCACGCATCAGCGAGCGGTAGCCGATGATCCCCGCGCACAGCAGGGGCGCCAGTTCGCTGTCGGTATAGCCGTCCGGCAGATGATGGGCGAAAGCGGCTGGCACCGTGGCGAATTCGGCATAGCCGCCGTCGGCATCCCAGCCGGTGTAGCGGGACTCCGGGCACAGGTTCTCGTCACCGCGGCGGCAGTACGGGCACACCCCGCAGGTGTGGCGCAGCCAGGCGATGCCGACCCGGTCCCCCACCGCGAACCCGTCACCGGCGCCAGGGCCGGCCGCGACGACCTCACCGACCACCTCGTGGCCGGGTGTCACCCCGGCCCGGTGAACGGCCAGGTCGCCCTCACTGACGTGCAGATCGGTGCGACACACCCCGCAGGCGCGCACCGCGACCAGCAGCTCGCCCGGTCCCGGCTCCGGGACGGCCGCCGCTGTGTCGAGTTCCAGCGGCCCGGTGCGCATCGGCCCCGGGTGGCGCACCCGCCAGGCGCGCATGGTGGTCGGTTCGGTCGCCATCCACCCATCGTGCAACGCCCGGCCAGCCGGCGACAGCCGGACTCCGATCAAGGGACCAATGGCCCACGATCGGGGCCTTTCGATGACTGTGCCGCCACGGTTTTCGATGTGACGGTGAAGGGGACGAGGTGACTGTCCGGCGAGGAGCGAGCATGCTGAGAGAACTGCCTGACAAAGCAACTGTCGAAGCCGCGCTGGCGCTGGCGGTCCGCGCACCGTCGGTCCACAACTCGCAGCCCTGGCGGTGGCGGATCGGCGAGGAAAGCGTGCATCTCTATGCCGATCCGACCCGGCATCTGCCACACATCGACCCGGCCCGCCGCGACCTCATGCTCAGTTGTGGCGTTGCGCTGCAACACTTCACTGTTGCACTGGCCGCTCTGGGCTGGGCCACCGAAGTGCAGCGCTTCCCCAACCCGGCCGACCCCGACCACCTGGCGAGCATCGCAATTCTCGGCGCGGCCGCCAACGACCAGGACATCGCTCTTGCCGCCGCGATACCGCGCCGCCGCACCGACCGGCGGTGGTTCTCGTCATGGCCGGTGCCCGGCGGCGACATCGCGTTGATGGCGGCGCGGGCGGCCCGGGCAGGAGTGTCGCTGCGCCGGGTCGAGGACGAGGGTGAGCTGGCGGCGCTGGTGACACGGGCGGTGCGCTTGCACATCAGCGATCCTGGGTACCTGGCGGAGCTGTCGATGTGGAGCGGCAGGCACGGCACGGTCGCGGGGGTGCCGGCCCGCAACACGCCACCGTCGGAGAAGCAGGGCCGGTTTCCCGCGCGGGTATTCGCCAATCCGGCCCTCGAACAACCCGGTGACGTCGAGCCCCGCGACGACGCCGGCGTGGTGCTGGTGCTGGCGACCGCAACCGACGACGTGCTGGCGTGGCTGCATGCCGGGGAGGCCACCGGTTCGGTCGTGCTCACCGCGACCGCACTGGGCCTGGCCAGCTGCCCGCTGACCGAGCCGCTGGAAATCGAGCAGACACGCGACGAGTTGCGGGCCCGACTGCTCGACGGCGACGGCTTTCCGCAGATGCTGCTGCGCGTCGGCTGGGCGGGACTCAATGCCGACCCGCTGCCGGCCACGCCGCGGCGTCCACTCACCGACGTGGCGGCCAACCTCGACGGCTCGCCGCTGCAGACGGTGACGTAGCTGCGGCTACTTGCGGACCTTGCCCAGGATCCACAACAGAATCACCGAGCCGAGAACGGCGGTGAACAGCGTGAACCACCAGCCGCCTGCGGCGGTGTTCAGGAAGAAGCTCAGCAGGAAGCCGCCGATGAGGGCGCCGACCACGCCGATGACGATGTTGAGCAGGATTCCTGAACCGCCGCCCTTGACGAGCTTGCCCGCGATCCAGCCGGCGATCGCGCCGATGATGATGTAGCCGATCCAGCCGACGCTGGTCAGCGTGGTCGAACGCGCGAGGAATTCGGTGGTCGCCATCGTGTCCATGAGGGTCTCCCTGTGATCGACGGCCGGCGTGGCTGCCGCGCCGCTATCCCACTGGTATACCGCTACCGGGTAACGATTAGCGCGTCGAAACGGCCACGATGGCGGTTCAGCCCGCGGGCATCATTTCGGGGACCGGAGTCTCCACCGGGATCGGAATACCCACGCGGTTGCCGGGCGTCGGCGGCGCGGGCGCCGGGGCATTCGGGTCCGGCGCAGGCGGTGGCGGCGGGGAGTACGGCTTGATCGACTCGGCGAGCGCCTTGGCCGCTGCCGGGTCGATCGGATCCTTCGCGGTGCCCAGCCAGACGACGAACCAGCGCTGGTTGCGTTCGGTGCGGGGCGCGTTCGGGTTTGCCGAGCCGACCACACCGGCCCAGATCTGCCCGTTGGGCTTGGTGGTGTCGGTGAACTTAACCTCGTAGGAGGAGAAGTATCCGGGCATGTCACCGGCCTGAAGTGCGCCGGTCTGCTGATTGATCCGCACGCCGGGGAACGGCATGAAGAACTCGCCCATATCGGAGGCCAGGCGCACGGCCGCCTTGCTGTTGTCCTGCTCGGCACCGGCGAACAACTTCAGGTCCAGCCGGCCCAGCAGGATGCTGGTGTCGTTGGCGGTCGGCGCGGGCTGGCCGTTCTGCGACGGACCGGTCTCCTTGCTCAGCAGTGCCTGGCCGTAGTTCAGCCGCGACGCGTCCGAGACCACCCAGCCTGCCGGCAACAGGTAGCTGAACCCGCCGGTGGCGTTGTTGACCCGGCCCGGCTCCGGCGGCGGCGCGGGTGCCGCGCTCGGCTCGGCGGGCGGGGCGTTGGGATCGGCCGGCGGCGGCGGCGCGTTCGGGTCCAGTGGAGCGGGCGCGGGAGAAACGGTGCCGGCGGGCGGCGCGTTCGGATCGGCCGGCGGGGCCGGGACCTGGCTCGCCGGTGGCGCGGCCGTCGTCGACGGCGTGGGCGTCGCGGGATCGGCGGCTGCCGTAGTCGACGGAAGGGCGATGGTGACAGCACTGGCCGCGGTCACGGCGGTGACCGCGAGCGCCGTCCACAGGCCCGTGCGTCGTGATGTCGGGTCCGGCTCACTCATGGCGTCGAACCTACCGTGTTACAGCCGTGACGCAAGTAAGGCCTGGTCACGATGTGGTGTGTGGCGGCGCCGCGACACACCCACGAATTCAGCTGACATCGCAGCTCAGGGGCCGGTACCGCCGGTCCGGCCGGTGGTGAACTCCGCGTCGGGTTCCCAGTCAGTGCACAGCCGGCCTGGCCGCGCCGTGCACGGCGACCTCCTGAGCCTTGACGGTGAACCACATCGCATCCCCGGGGCTCAATCGCAGTTCGGCAGCCGCCTCGGCGGTGATATCGGCCGCCAGTCCCGGTGCGCCGTCGCGCTGGGCGGCGGCGCGCACGCGGACCGTCGCACCGGTGGTGTCCAACTCGGCGATCGTCACCGCGACGCAGTTCCGTGGACTGCCATGCGGTGGGTCCCGGTACACCGCCACGGCAGCCGGGGCGAACACAGCGACAACCTGCTCCCCCGGCGCCAGCGTTTCGGCCGGCGTGCCGTGCCACACGACGCCGTCGGCACCTCTGATCGCGCCCGGACCGTCCAGCACACCGCGAATCACGTTGACACCGGCGATACGGGCCCCGAATCGGCTGCGGGGCGCCGCCAGGACGTCGGCCACCGCGCCGATCTCGGCCACCCCACCGTCCTCGAGCACCATCACCCGGTCGGCCAGGGTCAGAACGTCGAGCAGGTCGTGCGTGATCAGGACCGTCGCCCGCCCATCGGCCGCGGCCACCCGGCGCAAGACGGCCCGCACCGAGGCGGCCACCGACACGTCGAGACCGGTCAGCGGCTCGTCGAGCAGCAGCACATCGGGTTCGGCGGCCAGTGCCCGCGCGATCGCCACCCGCTGAGCCTGACCGCCCGACAGCTGCGACGGTTTCCGCCCCGCCAACTCGGCCACCCCGACCTCGGCCAGCCAACGCGCCGCGCTCTCCCGGGCCCGGATGCGGCCCAGACCCCGTCCGCGCGGCGCGAACTCCACATTGGCCTGCACGCTCAGGTGCGGAAACAGCAGCGGATCCTGCAGCAACAGCCCCACCCGGCGGTCGTGGGTGGGCACCTGGACACCGGCGGCGATATCGGTCAGCACCCGGTCCCCGACCGCAACGAGGCCGGCGTCCGGAACCAGCAGGCCGGCGATCACATGCAGCACCGTGGACTTCCCCGCACCGTTGGGCCCGAGCACCGCCAGCACTTCACCGGCGGCCACCGCGAACTCCACGTCCACACCGCGCGCGCCGACCGTGGCCGCCAACCGCAACCCCGCCATCAGCCGCCGCTCACCGGAGCATTCCACCCGGCCAGCCGCCGCGCCCCCAGCCCGAGCACCACGACCGCGGCGACGGCAACCAGGAGTATCGACAGCGCCACCGCGGCGTCGGGGTCGCTTTCCCGCTGCAGGTAGATCTCCAGCGGCAGGGTGCGGGTCACGCCCTGCCGCGACCCCGCGAACGTCAGCGTGGCGCCGAACTCCCCAAGCGCCCGGGCGAAGGCCAGCACCGCGCCGGAGATCAGGCCGGGGGCCAGCAGCGGCAGTGTCACCCGCCACCACACCGTGGCCGGGCGGGCGCCGAGGGTGGCGGCCACCACGTCGTAGTCCGGCCCCGCGGTGCGTGCCGCGCCCTCGAGCGCGATGACCAGAAACGGCAACGACACGAACGTCTGCGCCAGCACGACCGCCGTCGTGGTGAACGCGATCCGAATCCCAGCCGCCTCCAGGTAGTGCCCCAGCAGGCCCAGCCGCCCGAAGGCATAGAGCAGGGCGATACCGCCGACGACCGGCGGCAACACCAGCGGCAGCAGGATCAGCGGCCGCAGCGCGCTTATCAACCGGCCGCTGCTTCGGGCCAGCACCATCGCCATCGGCACGCCCAGCAGCAGGCACAGCGCGGTGCTGGCGGTCGCCGTTCGCAGGCTGAGCAGCAGCGCCTCGCGCGAGGACGTACTGGTGATCAGCGTCCAGAACCGAGACCAGTCGACGCGCAATGCCATCGCGACCAGTGGCAGAACCACGAACGCCGCACCCAGAGCGGCGGGCACATAGACCCAGCGCGGCAGCGCGGTACCCTGGCCCGACACCCCGAACCGCCTCATCCGTCACACCCTAGGGCGCACAACCGTGTCGTGTCGCAGGCGTATTAGCACCTTTAGCTACTGTCCAGTAACATTCTTCAGCGAACCGACGCCGCCCCACGCTGGGCCGGCGTTGCGCACGAGGAGGTCAATGGCGATGGACGTGCTGGTTACTGGCGGAGACACCGAACTGGGACGCGTCGTGGCGGAAGGCTTCCGCGACGCCGGCCACAAGGTCGTCATCAGCGGCGCCCGCCGCGACGACCTGGAGGTCGCCGCCAAGGAACTCGATGTCGACGCGGTCGTTTGCGATACGACGGATCCGTCGTCGCTGGCCGAGGTCCGCACGCAGTTCCCCCACCACCTCGACACCATCGTGCACGTCCCCGCACCACGGTGGATCGGTGGTGACCCGCGCACCTACACGATGGCCGACACCGCCAGCGCATGGCGCTCGACGCTGGACGCCACCGTGCTGTCCGCGGTGCTGCTCGTCCAGAACATCGGCGACCACCTGCGTTCGGGCGGTGCCATCGTCACCGTCGTGCCCGACAATCCGCGCGACGGCAGCGCCGAGGCCGCGGTCAAGGGAGCGCTGTCGAACTGGACGGCCGGGCAGGCCGACTACTTCGGTACCCGCGGCATCACCATCAACACCGTGGCGACCGGCCGCAGCGCCGAGCCGACCTACGACGGGCTGAGCTCCACCCCGCCGTCGGTGTCGGCCGAAATCGCCCGGCTCGCACTGTTTTTGACCAGTCCGTCGGCCCGGCACATCACCGGTCAGACGTTGCATGTCGGCCGCGGGGCGCTGGCCAACTTCGGCTGATTCACCTGCCGTTCGCCGACGACGATTACTGTCGGCAGGGTGACGATTCGACTTGGTTTCCAGATCCCGAACTTCTCGTACGGCACCGGCGTCGCCGAACTGTTCCCGACGGTGATCGCCCAGGCGCAGGAGGCCGAGGCCGCCGGCTTCGACTCGGTCTTCGTGATGGACCACTTCTATCAGCTGCCCATGCTCGGTTCGCCCGATCAACCGATGTTGGAGGCCTACACGGCACTAGGTGCCCTGGCCACCGCCACCGAGCGAGTCCAGCTGGGCACCCTGGTCACCGGCAACACGTACCGCAACCCGACGCTGCTGGCCAAGACCATCACCACGCTGGACGTCATCAGCCAGGGACGGGCCATCCTCGGCATCGGCACCGGCTGGTTCGAGCTCGAGCACGACCAGCTCGGCTACGAGTTCGGCACGTTCACCGACCGGTTCAACAAGCTCGAAGAAGCGCTGTCGATCATCGTGCCGATGACCGAAGGCCAGCGCCCGACCGTCGAAGGCAAGTACTACCGCGCCAAGGACGCGCTGGCCAATCCCCGCTTCCGCGACCACATTCCGCTGATGATCGGTGGCAGTGGCGAGAAAAAGACGTTCAGCCTGGCCGCCCGCCACTTCGACCACCTCAACATCATCGCGGGCTTTCCCGAGCTGCCCGGCAAGGTCTCGGTGCTGGCCCAGCGCTGCGAAGAGGTCGACCGCGACCCGGCGACGCTGGAAACCAGCGTGCTGGTCAGCGTGGTGGCCGGCGACAACCTCAGCGACGACATCGTGCCCGCCGAGATGAAGGGCCGGATGGTCGTCGGTACCCCGGAGCACGTCGCCGAGCAGATCAAGACCAACGTGATCGACGTCGGAATCGACGGCGTCATCATCAACATGCCCGGCTACGTCCCCGGCGCGATCACCAAAGTCGGCGAGGCACTGCGCCCGGTTGTGGGTTACTGACCGCCCGGGTGGCTGATGTCACCAAGGCCGTTCGAGGACCGGCGCGAAGTCTGAGCGCAGGACGACTACCGTAGACGGTGTCCTGTGCATGTCGTTGAGGAGCAAGTAATGACCCATCCCGGTGCCACTCCATCGGATAAGCACAAGGTCGTCATCATCGGATCCGGCTTCGGCGGGCTCAATGCCGCCAAGGCGCTCAAGCGGGCCGACGTCGACATCAAGATGATCGCCAAGACCACCCACCACCTGTTCCAGCCGCTGCTGTACCAGGTGGCCACCGGCATCATCTCCGAGGGCGAGATCGCCCCGCCGACCCGCGTGGTGCTTCGTGACCAGAAGAACTGCCAGGTTCTGCTCGGCGAGGTCACCCACATCGACCTGGACAACCAGACGGTCGACTCGATCCTGCTGGGCCACACCTACCGCACGCCGTACGACACCCTGATCGTGGCGGCCGGGGCCGGGCAGTCCTACTTCGGCAACGACCACTTCGCCGAGTGGGCGCCCGGTATGAAGAGCATCGACGACGCCCTGGAGTTGCGCGGACGCATCCTCGGCGCCTTCGAGCAGGCCGAGCGTTCCAGCGATCCGGTCCGGCGCGACAAGCTGCTGACGTTCGTCGTCGTCGGAGCAGGCCCGACCGGCGTGGAGATGGCCGGCCAGATCGCCGAACTCGCCGACCACACCCTCAAGGGTGCCTTCCGCCACATCGACTCCACCAAGGCCCGGGTGATCCTGCTCGACGCCGCGCCGGCCGTGCTGCCGCCGATGGGCGAGAAGCTCGGACAGAAGGCCGCGGCCCGGCTGGAGAAGCTGGGTGTGGAGATCCAGCTCGGCGCGATGGTCACCGACGTCGACCGCAACGGCATCACGGTCAAGCGGGGCGACGGCAGCATCGACCGCATCGAGTGCGCGACGAAGGTCTGGTCGGCCGGTGTGTCGGCCAGCCCGCTGGGCAAGATCATCGCCGACCAGTCCGACGCCGAGATCGACCGCGCCGGACGGGTGAAGGTCCTTCCGGACCTCACCGTGCCGGACCATCCCAACGTGTTCGTCATCGGTGACATGGCCTTCGTCGACGGTGTTCCCGGTATGGCGCAGGGCGCCATCCAGGGGGCGAAGTACGCAGCCAAGCTCATCAAGGCCGAACTGAAGGGTGCCGACCCGGCGGCCCGCGAACCGTTCGAGTACTTCGACAAGGGCTCGATGGCGACCGTGTCGCGCTACTCGGCGGTCGCCAAGGTCGGCCGCATCGAGTTCAGCGGCTTTATCGCCTGGCTGGCCTGGCTTTTCCTGCACCTCATCTACATGGTGGGGTTCAAGGCCCGGCTGACCACGGCGCTGTCGTGGATCGGCACGTTCATCGGCAGCCAGCGCAGCCAGCTGACGATCACCGAGCAGCAGGCGTACGCGCGGACCCGAATCGAGCAACTCGAGGAGATCGCCGCCGCCGTGGAAGACGAGAAAGCGGCGTCATGACCCTGGCCTGCGCGGGTCAAACCACGGTTGCCGCTGCGGTGCTGGCCTAACATGGACCCCAAGACACATCCACGTCAAGGGGGACTCATGTCATCACCTCGTTCCGTGCGCCGCGGGCTGGCTGCGGCAGTGGGCGCCGGTGCGGTGTTGCTGTGCATGGCGGGTCCCGCCGCAGCCGACCCACCGCCGCCCAACTGCACCTCCGCCGACCTCTCCGGGATCATGGCAGGGGTATCGGCGGCCATGTCGGCCTATCTGTTCGAGCATCCGGACGTCAACGCGTTCTTCAGCAGCCTGCAGGGCCTGTCGAAGAAGGACATCGGCGCCAAGACCCAGGTCTACCTGGATGCCAACCCGCAGATCCGCACCGATCTGGACAACATCCGCCAGCCCTCGACTGACTTCCGCACTCGCTGCGGACTGATTCAGCGACCGCTGGCCCCCGGAGTGCTCTGAACCAGAGCGAAAGCCGGCGCCCTCTAAGGTGGTCGGCGTGGTCATGAAGCCGGACGAACTCGTCTACCGAGTTCTGCAGCGGCTGCCGACGCGGGTTCTCTCGTTGCGCACCATCGTCATCGTGGCCGCTCTCGCCGTGGTGATCCTGGTGCTGACACTGGGCACCTGGGTGTGGATCGGCGTCACCCACGATCAGTACAGCCAGCTCGACCGTCGGTTGGACTCGGTGAGCAGCCTTGGCGACTTCAGCACGCTGCTGAGCGCCCGGCCGCCCGGCGAGGGTGCCCCCACCCCGGACGGCAATCTGGTCCGCACGGTCCGGGTCGGCGGACTGGCGATGTCGGTGCCGCCCAACGTGGATCTCCCCGAGCTGCCGACCGGCTACGCCGACATCACCATCGCCGGGGTCGAATACCGGGTGCGCACGTTCTCGGTGGCCGGGGCGACGATCGCGCTGGGCGCCCCGCTGGCCGAAACCAAGCACCGCATCGACGAACTGCACCTGCGAGTGCTGCTGATCTGCGCCGGCGTCATCGTCGGAACCATCATCGTCGGCTGGCTGATCTCGCTGATCATGATCAACCCGTTCCGGCTGCTGGCCCAGCAGGCCCGCGCCATCAACGCCCAGTCCAATCCCGACGAGGTGCAGGTGCGCGGCGTGCGGGAGGCCGTCGAGATCGCCGAAGCCGTCGAGGGCATGCTGGCGCGTATCGGCGACGAACAGGACCGCACCAAGGCGGCTCTGGAGTCGGCCAGGGACTTCGCCGCCGTGGCCTCCCACGAACTGCGCACTCCGCTGACCGCCATGCGCACCAACCTCGAAGTCCTCTCCACGCTGGAGCTCGCACCAGATCAGCGCAGCGAGGTCATCGGCGACGTGATCCGCACCCAGAGCCGCATCGAGGCCACGCTCACCGCGCTGGAGCGGCTGGCCCAGGGCGAGTTGACCACCGCAGACGACTTCGTGCCGTTCGACGTCACCGACCTGCTGGACCGGGCCGCGCACGACGCCGAACGGATCTACCAGGATCTGACGGTATCGCTGGTGCCGTCGCCGGCGGTGCTGATGGTCGGGTTGCCGGTGGGATTGCGTCTTGTCATCGACAACGCGATTGCCAACGCGGTCAAACACGGCGGCGCCACCGAGGTACGCCTGGCATTGGAGAGTTCGGCCGACGGGGTGCAGATCACCGTCGATGACAACGGCACCGGCGTGCCCGAGGCTGAACGTGCCGCGGTGTTCGAGCGGTTCTCCCGGGGCTCGACGGCGTCCCGCTCGGGCTCGGGCCTTGGCCTGGCGCTGGTGGCCCAGCAGGCCGAATTGCACGGTGGCACAGCCGCATTGGAGGCCAGCCCGCTCGCTGGGGCCCGGCTGGTGCTGAGACTGTCGGGCCGCCAGGACTAGAGCCGATCGCCCTGCCAGGTCGACAGGCTGCCGCCGCCGGCCAGTTCCAGGGTGGTCCCGGCGGCATCGTCGGCAGGCGCGGGGTATCGCAGTTCGCTCACACATGCCAGCGGTGTGCCCAGCGCATCATCGGCGACTGAGCCCGTCCCGAGCTCGACGCGGTGCCGCACCAACGGCAGCCCGTCGCGGTCGGCCCACAGCGCGCCGCTCCAAAACCCCTCTCGCTCACCGGTTCTGCCGATCTGCACCCGCTCCCGGATGCGTATCCGCGCGATGTCGGCGAGCTGCACCCGCACCTGTGTCAGATGGCGGGAGTCGGCGGCCACCACCGTCGGCTCGGGATCGAGATCCAGCTCACCGCCGACCTCGATCGTCCAGCAGGCCCGCGATTCCCGGGTCGCCGCACCGGGCAACACCACAGTCGCTGCGGCGCTGCGTAACCGCAGCCGCGCACCGGGTTCGACGACCAGCCGGATGGCGATGGTGTCCCCTCCCAGCGGGGTGGCGGCCGCCGACACCAGGTGCACGGTGTCGGTCTCGGTGTAGCGGGCCGCGACTCCCCCACGACATTCGATGCGCGGCAGGCGGCCGGGTTCGGCCACCACCACGACCTCGGAATGCACGGCGCGAGCTCAAGCCGGCTGGTTGAAGCGCAGCTGCTCGCGCACCCAGTCCAGGACCAGGGTCGCGGCGGGGTCCTCGGTCAGCGAGATCAGCACCGTCGGACGGCCGTCGCGTACCTTGGCGGCGTCGCGGCGCATCACCTCCAGGTCGGCGCCCACCAGCGGGGCGAGGTCGGTCTTGTTGACCACCAACAGATCTGAGAACGTCACCCCGGGTCCGCCCTTGCGGGGCACCTTGTCGCCACCGGCGACGTCGACGACGAAGATCTGGACGTCGATCAGGCCCGAGGAGAACGTCGCGGTCAGGTTGTCACCGCCGGACTCCACCAGGATGAGGTCGAGGTCGTCGTGCCCGGCGATCAGGTCGTCGATGGCGTCGAGGTTGGCGGTGATGTCGTCGCGGATCGCGGTATGCGGGCAGCCGCCGGTCTGCACCGCGGCGATCCTGTCATCAGGCAGCACCGCATGGCGGCGCAGGAAGTCGGCATCCTCGGTGGTGTAGATGTCGTTGGTCAGCACCGCCAGGGACAGCTCGTCGCGAAGCTGCCGGCACAGTGCGGCCACCAGGGCCGTCTTGCCGGAGCCGACGGGACCGCCCACCCCGATCCGCAGCGGCTCGCCTGCCAGGCGGACGCGCTTGGGGCGGTCGGCGTGGCTGTGCGGCTCGCCGTCTATGAAATGTGGTGGCATGAGGCTTCTTTCAGGAGGCGAACAGCGGACGGTCGCGACGGGTGTGCTGCTGGGCAAGTTCGTCGAGCAGCGGGTCGGATAGATCGGCGAGGCCCGTGGTGGCCTCGTGGACGGTGTGCTCGCACAGCTCGGCCAGCGCGAACGTCAGCACCGCCACGTCGGCGGGATCCAGGGCCAGCAGGCGCTGCGCGGCCGTCGCGCTGCCCGTCATCGTCGTGTAGACCACCGACAGTGCGGTCTGCTCGGGCGCCAGCCCGCTGACCAGGCCCACCCGGCCCGCCACCACCGCCTGATGCGGCCGCGCACCCAGAGCCTCCCAGTCGTGTGCGGGCCACACCCGCCGGGCTAGCCGCAGCAACCCGCGGCCCTGCGCCCGGGAGGCCAGCCGGGTGGCCGGAGCCGGTGTGCGGGCATCGGTTTCGGCGTCGGCGGCGGTGGGGGTGAGCTCTCCGCGGTGCACGGCCGCCGCGATCGACGCATTCACCAGGGCGCTGGTCCGGATCCGGCGCCGCAGGTAGGCCTCCAGCGTGGTCAGGTCGACCACGCGACGGCTGGTCACCGCCTCCTCCACCCCGCCGGAATGCACGTGTCCCCCGGTGGGCAACCGGGAGTCGGCGAGGGTGAGCAGAGTGGTTAGTGCGGACATCAGAACAGGAAATAGCGTTGCGCCATCGGCAGTTCGGTGGCCGGCTGTTCCTGCCACACCTGCCCGTCGATGCGCACGGTGAAGGTGTCGGGGTCGACTTCGATACGCGGCAGGGCGTCGTTGAGCGGCATCTGGGCCTTGCCGACGGCGCGGACGTTGCCCACCGCGACGAGTCGCCGGTTGACGGCGATCCGGTCGGCCAGGCCGTCCTCGATGGCCTGCGGGGCGACGAAATGCACCGACGTCGCCGCCGCAGCGGCCGGGGCGGCGCCGAACATCGGGCGGGGCAGCACCGGCTGCGGCGTCGGGATCGAGGCGTTGGCGTCACCCATTGCGGCCCAGGCGATCATCCCGCCCTTGATGACCGCGTGCGGGCGCACTCCGAAGAACGCCGGCTCCCACAGCACCAGGTCGGCGAGCTTGCCGACCTCAACGCTGCCGATCTCGTGATCGAGGCCGTGCGCGACGGCAGGACAGATCGTGTACTTCGCGACATAACGCCGAACCCGCTTGTTGTCGGCCGCACCGTCACCTTCCAGTGCGCCGCGACGCCTCTTCATCACGTGCGCGGTCTGCCAGGTGCGCAGCACCACCTCGCCGATGCGGCCCATGGCCTGGGCATCGCTGCCGATCATCGAGATGGCGCCGATATCGTGCAGCAGGTCCTCGGCGGCGATGGTCGAAGGCCGGATGCGGCTCTCGGCGAAGGCGAGATCCTCCGGGACGCTCGGGTTGAGGTGATGGCACACCATCAGCATGTCCAGATGCTCGTCGAGGGTGTTGACGGTGTGCGGGCGGGTCGGGTTCGTCGAACTCGGCAGCACGTAGGGCTCGCCGGCGACGGTGATGATGTCGGGTGCGTGCCCGCCGCCTGCGCCCTCGGTGTGATAGGCGTGGATCGAACGGCCCTTGATCGCGGCAAGGGTGTCCTCGACGAATCCTGCTTCGTTGAGGGTGTCGGTGTGGATGTTGGCCTGGACACCGGCGGCATCGGCCACGGTCAGGCAGGCGTCGATCGCTGCGGGCGTGGTACCCCAGTCCTCGTGCAGCTTGAAACCGGCTGCCCCGCCCCGCAATTGCTCCCACATGGCCTCGGCGGAGACGGTGTTACCTTTACCCAGCAGCGCGATGTTGAGCGGCCAGGAGTCCAGTGACTCCAGCATGCGGGCCAGGTGCCAGGCGCCGGGTGTGACGGTGGTGGCCTTGCTGCCCTCGGCGGGTCCGGTACCGCCGGCGATGATCGTGGTGATGCCACCGCCGATGGCCTCGGGCATGATCTGCGGGCAGATCAGGTGGACGTGGCAGTCGATGGCCCCGGCGGTGACGATGCGCCCGTTGCCGGCGATGACCTCAGTCGACGGGCCCACCACGAGATCGGGGTGCACGCCCGACATGATGTCGGGGTTGCCGGCCTTGCCGATGGCCACGATGCGTCCGTCGCGAATGCCGATGTCGGCCTTGATGATTCCCCAATAGTCGATGATCACCGCGCCGGTGATCACGGTGTCGGGGGCGCCGTCGGCGCGGGTGGCCCGACCCTGTCCCATCGACTCGCGCAGCACCTTTCCGCCGCCGAAGACGGCCTCGTCGCCGGCCAGGCCCGGGCCGCCGCTGCGGTCTTCGGTGATCTCCACCAGCAGGTCGGTGTCGGCGAGCCGGATCCGGTCGCCGGTGGTCGGGCCGTACAGCGCGGCGTACCGGGCACGCGAGAGGGCGCTCATCGGTCGATTCTCTTCGCGCAAGCGCTCATCGCAAGTCCAGCTTTCCCGGCGGGTTGAGGCTCAGTCCGTGCACCTCGCGCGAACCGCTCAGCGGAACCAGCCAAACCCGCTGTGCTACACCGGGTTCGAAGCGAACGGCGGTGCCTGCCGGGATGTCGAACCGGTGCCCGTGGGCCGCGGTCCGGTCGAAGGAGAGCGCGGCGTTGGCCTGCGGCAGGTGCACGTGGCTGCCGACCTGGACCGGGCGGTCGCCGGTGTTGACGATCTCCACTTCCAATCGCGCTGCGCCGGCATTGAGTTCGATGTCGCCGTCGCCGAGAAGAACTTCTCCGGGAATCACAGGGCGCTCCGTCACGGGATCGGATGGTGGACGGTGACGAGTTTGGTGCCGTCCGGGAAGGTGGCCTCGACCTGGACGTCGTGCAGCATCTCGGGCACCCCGTCCATGACCTCGGCGCGGGTGAGGACCTCGCGTCCGCTGATCATCAGTTCGGCCACTGTGCGCCCGTCGCGGGCGCCCTCGAGGATGTGGTCGGTGATGATGGCGACCGTCTCGGGATGGTTGAGCTTCAGCCCGCGCGCCTGGCGGCGTCGGGCGAGGTCGGCCGCGTAGGAGATCAGCAGCCGGTCGGTCTCATGCGGTGTCAGGCGCATAGTGCGCGATCCTGCCACGGCCGACCGGGATCGGCAGAGCGGCGTCGCACTACTGCTGGGGCGGATCGACTTCCAGGTTCTGCAGCCGCACCTGCCCGCGGGCCAGCAGCCGGTCCTGTTCGTCGCGGATCGTGACCAGCCACAGCTGCTGGCGTCGTCCGCGGTGAATCGGCTCGGAGACGCCGTAGACGGTGCCCGAGCCGATGGCCCGCAGGAAGTCGGTGTTGTTGTTGACGCCGACGACGTTGCCGCCGCCGTTGGCCGCCAGCCAGACATAGGCCGACGTGCTCGCCATGGACTCGATCACCGAGCAGTAGACGCCGCCGTGGACGATGCCCATCGGTTGCAGCAGCTTGGGCACCACCTCGAGGTGGGCCTTGGCGCCGTCGGCGGTCAGTTCGGTGAACGTCAGGCCGAGCTGGTTGTCGAAGGGGGCGTCGAACGCGATCTGTTCGGTCAGCGACTGCTCTGGTTCCACGCACCCTTGTTTACAGGGACGGACCCCGCGTACCAGACGCGGGGTCCGTCCTCGGAATGGACCGGGAGTCTCTGCAGCCCTCAGGACTCCGGCGCGGTCCAGAGCTTCTAGCCGGTCCGGCGCAGGGCGCGTACCGGCAGGCCGAATCCGGCGAGCGCGTCGAGCACTGCCTGGGCGCGGCGCATGCACACGGTTTCGCCGGCACCGGAGATCAGCGGGACCTGGGTTGCGGTGATCACCGCCGCGGCACCCACCGACTGCCACATATCGGTGGTGGTCAGCGCCTCGCCGCTGAGACGCTGGAGTTCCTCGAAGAGCGGGGCCAGCGAGCGATGGCAGCGGTGTGCCGTCCAGGTGGCCAGGGCCTGCTCGCCGGGCAGCCGGACCACGGCGGTGCCCGCCGGGTCACCGGGTAGCACCCGCAGCGTCGGGTCCTCCACCCCGGTCCAGTCGATCGCCCCTTCGGAGTCGACGTGCATCCACAGGTTCTCCGGCCCGGCGTCCCAGGCGCGTCCCTCGAGCACCAGCAGCGTCAACACCCGGCCGAGGACGGCGTGGGTGAAGGCGGCCGCGACCTGCTGGGCGGCGGTGCGCCGGTTGTCGAGTTCGGCCGTTGCGGCCTCGTACATCCCGACCAGCCGGCCGCTGGTGACCACCGATTCCAGCGGCCACCACCGCCGGCGGGAGACGTCGGCCATCAGGGCCACGCCGTGCACGCGGGGCGCGTCCGGGGTGAGCCGCCGCAACCGCCGGCTGGACTCGTGGACGGGCAGGACGCGGCGAATCGTCATCGCGCGGATCAGTGGGTCGGCCACAGCTGCAGTCACAGCACCTCCTGGTGTAAGTTAGGTAAGCCTAACCACAAAAACTCATGGTGAGTACAGCCTTGGCTTATGTGAGGCCTGTCACACCACATCCGGCCGCAGCGACAATGGCCTGCGCTTTTGGGTGTGGCAATCGTGTCGTCCGGGAACACCGACCGGGGGTGCGCGAGTTGAGCCAGACAAGTTGGATACGACGCCCGGTAGTAACCGGGAGTACCCTTACCTGATTGCTACGGAGATGAACGGAAAATGCCCAAGTTGAATCGTCTCGGCGAACTCGAACGCGCAGTGATGGACCACCTGTGGGCCGCCGGCGAGCCGTTGACCGTCCGACAGGTGCATGAGGCGCTCTCTGCGCACCGCGATCTGGCCTACACCACCGTGATGACGGTTCTGCAGCGCCTGGCCCGCAAGAATCTGGTGTCGCAGATCCGCGACGACCGCGCCCACCAGTACGCCCCGGTGCACGGACGCGACGAACTCGTCGCCGGCCTCATGGTCGACGCCCTCGACCAGGCCGCCGACTCCGGTGACCGGCGCGCCGCGCTGGTGCACTTCGTCGAACGGGTCGGTGCCGACGAGGCCGACGCACTGCGCCGCGCACTGGCCGAACTCGAGGCCAAACACCGAACGTCTCAGCCCGCTGGCGGTAGCCCGGTCGGCTGAGGGACACTGTCAGCGTGTCCGCGCTGGCCTTCACTCTCGTCGCGCTCCTTCTCGTCGGCCCTGTGCCGGCGGTGCTGGCACGCGCGGCCTGGCCGATGCGCGCCCCGCGAGCCGCGATTGTGCTGTGGCAGTCGATCGCCGTGGCCGCCGTCCTCTCCGCATTCAGTGCCGGACTGGCCATCGCCAGCCGGTTGTTCGTCCCCGGTCCCGACGGCCGCCCGACGGCCACCATCACCAGTGAGATCGCCGTCCTGGGCTGGCCGCTGTGGCTGATCTACGTATCGGTCTTCGCCGTGACGCTGCTTATCGGCGCGCGGCTGGTCGTCGCGGTGGTACAGGTGGCCATCGCCACCCGGCGGCGGCGGGCCCACCACCGGATGGTCGTCGACCTGCTCGGTGACTGCCCGGAGCGGGCCAGCGGACTGCGGGTCCTGCACGTCGACGAGCCGCTGGCGTACTGCCTTCCCGGGGTGCGCAGCCGCGTGGTGCTCAGTGAAGGCACCCTGTCGGCCCTGTCCGACCAGGAACTGGTCGCCATCCTCAGCCACGAACGGGCGCACCTGCGGGCACGCCACGACCTCGTACTGGAAGCGTTCGTCGCCGTCCACACCGCGTTCCCGCGCTTCGTGCGCAGCGGCAGCGCACTCAGCGCCGTTCGACTGCTGGTCGAACTTCTCGCCGACGACGCCGCGGTGCGCTCCGCGGGCCCTGCTCCCCTGGCCCGCGCCCTGGTCGCCTGCGCCTCGGGCCGCACCCCGTCGGGCGCCCTTGCCGCGGGTGGACCCACCACGGTGATCCGGGTGCGCCGGCTGTGCGGCAGGCCCAACAGCGTCTGGCTGTCGCTGGCCGCCTACGTCGCCGCCGCCGCGGTGCTCGTGGTTCCCACCGTCGCGGTCGCCGTGCCCTGGCTGACCGAGCTGCATCGATTGTTCTCGACCTAGCGGACGAAAGCCGCTCTGCCGCAACACCTAATCGAAAGGCGTTAGATGAGCTCGTCGCAAAACAGCACGAACGGCACCGCACAGATCGGCGTCACCGGCCTGGCGGTGATGGGTTCGAACCTGGCCCGCAACTTCGCCCGCCACGGCTACACCGTCGCACTGCACAACCGGTCGGTGGCCAAGACCGATGCGCTGCTCGAGCAGCACGGAGCGGACGGCAACTTCGTGCGCAGCGAGACCATCGAGGAGTTCCTGGCCGCGCTGGAGAAGCCGCGCCGGGTGATCATCATGGTCAAGGCGGGTGACCCCACCGACGCCGTCATCAACGAGCTGGCCGACGCCATGGAGCCTGGCGACATCATCATCGACGGCGGCAACGCGCTCTACACCGACACGATCCGCCGCGAGAAGGCCATCCGCGAGCGTGGACTGCACTTCGTCGGAGCCGGCATCTCCGGTGGCGAGGAAGGCGCCCTCAACGGGCCCTCGATCATGCCCGGCGGCCCCGCCGAGTCCTACGTCTCGCTGGGCCCGCTGCTCGAGGAGATCTCGGCCCACGTCGACGGCGTGCCCTGCTGCACCCACATCGGCCCCGACGGCGCCGGACACTTCGTCAAGATGGTCCACAACGGCATCGAGTACTCCGACATGCAGCTCATCGGCGAGGCCTACCAGTTGCTGCGCGACGGCCTGGGCCTGGCCGCCCCGCAGATCGCGGACATCTTCGCCGACTGGAACTCCGGCGACCTGGACAGCTACCTCATCGAGATCACCGCCGAGGTGCTGCGCCAGATCGACGCCAAGACCGGCAAGCCGCTGGTCGACGTGATCGTCGACGAGGCCGAGCAGAAGGGCACCGGCCGCTGGACGGTCAAGTCCGCACTCGACCTCGGGGTGCCCGTCACCGGGATCGCCGAGGCGGTATTCGCCCGCGCCCTGTCCGGGTCGGTTCCGCAGCGCCGGGCCACCACCGGCCTGGCCTCCGGCGTTCTGGGCCAACAGCCAACGGATGCACAGCAATTCACCGAGGACGTGCAGCGTGCGCTGTATGCCTCGAAGATCGTCGCCTATGCGCAGGGGTTCAACCAGATCCAGGCCGGCTCGGCCGAATACAACTGGGACATCACCCCGGGCGACCTGGCCACCATCTGGCGCGGCGGCTGCATCATCCGGGCCAAGTTCCTCAACCGGATCAAGGACGCGTTCGACGAGAACCCCAACCTGCCGACGCTGATCGCCGCACCCTACTTCCGCAGCGCGGTCGAATCGGCGATCGACAGCTGGCGCCGCGTCGTCGTAACCGCCACCGAGCTGGGCATCCCGATCCCCGGCTTCGCCTCGGCGCTGTCCTACTACGACGCGCTGCGCACCGAGCGGCTGCCCGCTGCGCTGACCCAGGGGCTGCGCGACTTCTTCGGCGCGCACACCTACGGGCGCACCGACGCCGACCCGGCCGCCCGTTTCCACACGCTCTGGAGCGGGGACCGCAGCGAGGTACAGGCCTGAGCAAATTAGGCTGAGGTCGTGCGATTCCTCGACGGCCACCGGCCTCCGTACGACCTGACCTACGACGACGTCTTCATCGTCCCGAACTCCTCGGACGTCACCTCGCGCTTCGATGTCGACCTGTCCACCGCCGACGGCACCGGAACCACCATCCCGGTGGTGGTGGCCAACATGACGGCGGTGGCCGGGCGGCGGATGGCCGAGACGGTGGCCCGCCGCGGCGGCATCGTGGTGCTGCCGCAGGACCTGCCGATCGAGGCCGTCCAGCAGACCGTCGACTTCGTCAAGAGCCGCGATCTGATCGCCGACACCCCGGTGACCCTCGGGCCCGAGGATTCGGTGTCCGACGCTGTGGCACTGATCCACAAGCGCGCGCACGGGGCGGCGGTCGTGGTCGCTGACGGCCGCCCGATCGGGCTGGTCACCGAGGCCGCTACCGCGGGCGTCGACCGCTTCGCCCGGGTGCGCGACGTGGCGGTCACCGATTTCGTCACCGCGCCGGTGCACGCCGACCCCAAGGCGGTCTTTGCACTGCTCGAGCACGCACCGGTCGACGTGGCCGTGCTCACCGAGGCCGACGGAACACTCGCCGGTGTGCTGACCAGGATCGGCGCGGTCCGGGCCGGGATCTACACCCCCGCCGTCGACACTGAAGGCCGGTTGCGCATCGCCGCGGCGGTGGGCATCAACGGCGACGTCGCGGCCAAGGCCCAGGCGCTGGCCGAGGCGGGCGTCGACGTGCTCGTCGTCGACACCGCCCACGGTCACCAGATCAAGATGCTCGACGCCATCAAGGCGGTGTCCGCCCTGGACCTGGGCATCCCACTGGCCGCCGGCAACGTCGTCTCCGCCGAAGGTGCGCGCGACCTGATCACCGCGGGTGCCTCCATCGTCAAGGTCGGCGTCGGGCCCGGCGCCATGTGCACCACCCGCATGATGACCGGCGTCGGGCGCCCACAGTTCTCCGCTGTCGTCGAATGTTCCACAGCGGCAAGGGAACTCGGCGGCCACGTGTGGGCGGACGGTGGGGTGCGGCATCCGCGTGACGTCGCGCTGGCACTGGCGGCCGGCGCGTCCAATGTGATGATCGGCTCCTGGTTCGCCGGCACCTACGAATCCCCCGGCGACCTGATGTACGACCGCGACAACCGTGCCTACAAGGAGAGCTACGGGATGGCCTCCAAACGGGCGGTCGCCGCGCGCACCAGTGCCGACAGCGCGTTCGACCGGGCCCGCAAGGCCCTGTTCGAAGAGGGCATCTCCACCTCGCGGATGGAACTGGACCCCGACCGCGGCGGCGTGGAGGACCTGCTGGACCACATCACCTCCGGGGTCCGCAGCACCTGCACCTACGTCGGCGCCTCGAACATCGCCGAACTCCACGAACGCGTGGTCCTCGGAGTCCAATCGGCGGCCGGGTTCGCTGAGGGTCACCCGCTGCCGACCGGCTGGTGAGACCGGGTGGCGCGCCGCAACCGCTAACATAGGGCTTGTTTCACGCTCCACCGAGGAAGGAAGGGATCGTCAGTGCCGCAGGCACCCGTCGAGGCCCCCGCTGAGCGGGCTGCCCGGGCCGAGCAGGCACCGGACGAGGCCGAGGCCGAACCCTCCCCTAGACAGCCGGGCGTACGGCCCGGCGGCCAATCGGTGAGAACCCGATGAACGTGGTCTACACCCTGTTGAGCCTGTTGGCGATCGTGGTACTGACCGCGGGCACCGCGATGTTCGTCGCCGCGGAGTTCTCGCTGACCGCGCTGGAGCGCAGCACGGTCGACGCCAACGCCCGGACCGGGGGGCGCCGCGACAAGATGGTCCAGCGCGCCCACCGGACGTTGTCCTTCCAGCTCTCCGGTGCGCAGCTCGGCATCTCGATCACCACGCTGGCCACCGGTTATCTGGCCGAACCCGTCCTGGCCCGGCTGCTGCACCCGGTGCTGGACGCACTCGGCGTCCCGCCCGGCGTCGGATCGGGCGTCTCACTGGTGCTGGCAATCCTGATCGCCACCTCGGTGTCGATGGTGTTCGGCGAGCTCGTGCCCAAAAACCTGGCGGTGGCGCATCCGCTGCCGACGGCCAGGGCCACCGCGGGCTTCCAGCTGTTGTTCTCCACCGCGATGACTCCGCTGATCAAGGCGACCAACGGAACGGCCAACTGGATCCTGCGACGCCTCGGGATCGAACCGGCCGAGGAGCTGCGCTCGGCGCGTTCGCCGGAGGAGCTGGGCTCGCTGGTACGCAACTCCGCCGAACGCGGCGCCCTCGACGAGTCCACCGCAGCGCTGGTCAACCGCTCGCTGCAGTTCGGCTCCCGCATCGCCGAGGAGTTCATGACGCCCCGCACCGAGATCGAGGTGCTGCAGGCCGACGACACCATCGCCGACCTGGTGGCCGCCGCCGCCGACACCGGGTTCTCCCGGTTCCCGGTGGTCGACGGCGACCTCGACGAGACCATCGGCATCGTGCACGTCAAGCAGGTGTTCGCGGTGCCGGCCGAGATGCGGACCAGCACTCGGCTCAAGGTGCTGGCGGTTCCGGTGCCCACGGTGCCGTCGACGCTCGACGGCGACGCCCTGATGGCCCAGGTGCGCGCCAACGGCCTGCAGACCGCGCTGGTGGTCGACGAATACGGCGGCACCGCGGGCATGGTGACGGTCGAGGACCTGATCGAGGAGATCGTCGGCGACGTCCGCGACGAGCACGACGACTCCACGCCCGACGTGCAGAAGACCCCGCTGGGCTGGCAGGTGTCCGGCCTGCTGCGCATCGACGAGGTCGACGAGGCCACCGGCTTCCGGGCCCCGGAGGGCGAGTACGAGACGATCGGTGGCCTGGTGCTCGAAACCCTCGGGCACATCCCCGAACCCGGCGAATCCATCGAACTGTCCGCCTTCGACCCCGACGGCCCGTACGACGACCCGGTGCGCTGGCGGGCCACCGTGATCGCGATGGACGGCAGGCGCATCGACCAGTTGGCGCTGATCGAACTGGGCCGCGGTGGCGACGCGGAGCCGGAGGACAGCTGATGGGTGGTGACATTTTCGGCGTGCTGCTGACCGTGGCACTGCTGGCGGCCAACGCCTTCTTCGTCGGTTCGGAGTTCGCCCTGATCTCGGCGCGGCGCGACCGGCTGGAATCGCTTGCCGAACAGGGCAAGAAGAGCGCGGTGACGGTGCTGCGGGCCGGTGAGCAGCTCTCGCTGATGCTCGCCGGCGCCCAACTGGGCATCACGGTGTGCTCGATCCTGCTCGGCCGCGTCGGTGAACCCGCCGTCGCACACCTGCTGGAAAAGCCGTTCGACCTCGTCGGGGTGCCCGACGCCGTCCTGCACACGGTGTCGTTCCTGGTGGCCCTGGCCATCGTGGTGACGCTGCACGTGCTGCTGGGTGAGATGGTGCCCAAGAACATCGCGATCGCCGGCCCGGAGAAGACCGCCATGCTGGTGGTGCCGGTCTACCTGGTCTACGTGCGGATCGCCCGGCCGTTCATCGCCTTCTACAACTGGGCGGCCAACACCACGCTGCACCTGTTCGGGGTGGAGGCCAAGGACGAACTCGACGTCACCGTCTCCACCGTGGAACTCGCCGAGATGATCGCCGAGTCCAGCTCCGAGGGGCTGCTGGACCCCGAGGAACACCTGCGGCTGACCAGGGCCCTGCAGATCCGCAACCGGGTGGTCAACGACATCGCGGTGCCGCTGGACCAGATCCGGGCGGTACCGGTGGCCGCCGCGGGCTGCGGCCCGACGGTGGCCGCGGTGACCGAGGCGCTGACCGACACCGGGTACTCGCGTTTCCCGGTGGTCGGCGTGGACGGCACCCTGATCGGCTACCTGCACATCAAGGATGTGTTGTCCGAGATCGACGACCCGAACACCGTGCTCGACGGATCCGTGGTCCGCCCGCTGCCGCAACTGGCCTCGGACATGCCGCTGCCCGACGCGTTGGCCAAGCTCAGGCAGGACAACAGCCACCTGGCGATGGTGATCGGCCAGGACGGCCGGGTGTGCGCGATGGCGGCGCTGGAGGATCTCGTGGAGGATCTCGTGGGCACCGTGCGCGACGGAACCCATCGTGCGTGAGGCCGTCCTCGACGAGGACCAGTGGCTGCCGAAGGCCGCCGAGCACCGGGCCGTCGTGGAGGACCTGACGGGCGAGCACCGGCGGCGCGCCCAACGTGGTGAAACTCACCCGGTGTGGGATTTCCTGTTCACCTACTACAGCCTGCGGCCACGCCAGCTGCGGCTGTGGCATCCCGGGTACGGCACCGCACTGGCCGGCGCCTCGGCCCGCCGGTACCTCGACAAGACGGGCTACGTGTCGACGCCGGCCGGGGTGACCGTCGGCGCCGAGTACCTCCACGCGCGGCTGGACACGGTGGGATTCATCGCCGGCCTGCTGCGCGCCACCGCGGATCGGGCACCGCAGTACAGCTGCTTCGGCATGCATGAATGGGCGATGGTCTACCGCAGCGACGACGTCCGGCACGCCGCGGTGCCGCTGCGACTGGGCAGGGCGGGCACCGACGCCGTCGTTGAGTCGATGCCGTTGCGCTGCAGCCACTTCGACGCGTTTCGCTTCTTCACCCCGGCGGCGGTGACCCGGAATCAGGTGACCCCGACCAGGTCCGGGCAGAGCGACTGGGAGCAGCCGGGCTGCCTGCACGCCAACATGGACCTCTACAAGTGGTGCTACAAGCTCGGCCCGCTGACCGAATCCGGACTGCTGCTGGAGTGCCTTCGGCTGGCCGCGCAGGCCCGCGAACTCGACATGCGCGCCAGCCCCTATGACCTGTCGGAGTTCGGCTTCGAGCCGATCGCCGTCGAGGACCCGGCCGGTCGGGCGGAATACGTACGGCGCCAGAGCGTTGTCGCGCAGCGCGCCGCACCGCTGCGGGCGGCTCTGCTGGCGCGCTGCGAGCAGCTGCTGGCGGCTGCCGCGACGCAGGAGAGCACGTTACCGGCGGGTACGCTGAATGGATTGTCGTGAGGGAGGACTGATGACAGAACGCGTGTCCGTCGGCAACCTGCGGGTGGCGCAGGTGCTGTACGACTTCATCACCAACGAGGCGCTGCCCGGCACCGAGATCGACGCCGACAGCTTCTGGGCGGGTGTCGACAAGGTCGTCACCGACCTCGCGCCGAAAAACCAGGACCTCCTCGCCCGCCGCGATGACCTGCAGGCCCAGATCGACAAGTGGCACCGGCAGCGCATCATCGGCGGTATCGACGCCGGCGAGTACCAGCAGTTCCTCGCCGACATCGGCTACCTGCTGCCTGAGCCCGACGACTTCTCGATCACCACCTCGAACGTCGACGACGAGATCACCACCACGGCGGGCCCGCAGCTGGTGGTGCCGATCCTCAACGCCCGCTTCGCGCTCAACGCCGCGAACGCCCGCTGGGGTTCGCTGTACGACGCGCTCTACGGCACCGATGTGATCAGCTCCGAGGACGGCGCCGAGCCCGGCACCGGCTATAACAAGGTCCGCGGCGACAAGGTGATCGCCTACGCCCGCACCTTCCTCGACCAGGCCGCGCCGCTGGCCTCCGGATCGTGGAGTGACGCCACCGGACTGTCCGTCGTCGAAGGTGTCCTGGAGATCGCGCAGGGCGAGCAGGTCACCGGTCTGGCCAGCCCGGAGAAGTTCCTGGGTTACACCGGCACGCTCGGCTCCCCCTCCTGGTCGGTGCTGCTGGTCAACAACGGCCTGCACATCGAGATCCTGGTCGACCCGCAGTCGCCCGTCGGCTCCACCGACAAGGCCGGCATCAAGGACGTCGTGCTGGAGTCGGCCATCACCACGATCATGGACTTCGAGGATTCGGTGGCCGCGGTCGACGCCGACGACAAGGTGCTCGGTTACCGCAACTGGCTCGGCCTGAACAAGGGCGATCTCGCCGAACAGGTCAGCAAGGGCGGCAAGACCTTCACGCGCGTGCTCAACGGCGACCGCACCTACACATCACCGGACGGATCCGAGTTCACCCTGCCCGGCCGCAGCCTGCTGTTCGTCCGCAACGTCGGGCACCTGATGACCAACGACGCAATCGTGGACGCCGACGGCAACGAGGTCTTCGAGGGCATCCAGGACGCCCTGTTCACCACGCTGATCGCGATGCACGGCCTGAACGGGCAGAACAGCCGCACCGGCTCGATCTACATCGTCAAGCCCAAGATGCACGGCCCGGACGAAGTCGCCTTCACCTGCGAGCTGTTCAGCCGCGTCGAAGATGTCCTGGGCCTGCCGCAGAACACCATCAAGGTCGGCATCATGGACGAGGAGCGCCGCACCTCGGCCAACCTCAAGGCCTGCGTCAAGGCCGCCGCCGACCGGGTGGCGTTCATCAACACCGGCTTCCTGGACCGCACCGGCGACGAGATCCACACCTCGATGGAAGCCGGCCCGATGATCCGCAAGGGCGCGATGAAGACCCAGCCGTGGATCCTGGCCTACGAAGACCAGAACGTCGACGTCGGTCTGGCCACCGGGTTCTCCGGCAAGGCACAGATCGGCAAGGGCATGTGGGCGATGACCGACCTGA
Source organism: Mycobacterium sp. DL592 (assembly GCF_011694515.1). Taxonomy (NCBI): domain Bacteria; kingdom Bacillati; phylum Actinomycetota; class Actinomycetes; order Mycobacteriales; family Mycobacteriaceae; genus Mycobacterium; species Mycobacterium sp. DL592. The sequence goes on from NZ_CP050192.1 coordinate 2,175,395, forward strand.
TGGCCGACATGGTCGCCCAGAAGATCGGCCAGCCGCGCGCGGGCGCCACCACAGCCTGGGTGCCGTCGCCCACCGCGGCGACCCTGCACGCCATGCACTACCACTACGTCGACGTCTACGCGGTGCACAAGGAGCTGGCCGGCAAGCCCCGCACCACCAAGGATCAGCTGCTGACCATCCCGCTGGCCGCCGAGCTGGCCTGGTCGCCGGAGGAGATCCACGAAGAGGTCGACAACAACTGCCAGTCCATCCTGGGCTACGTGGTGCGCTGGATCGATGCCGGCGTCGGCTGCTCGAAGGTGCCCGACATCCATGACGTCGCGCTCATGGAGGACCGCGCCACACTGCGGATCTCCAGTCAGCTGCTGGCGAACTGGCTGCGGCACGGTGTCATCACCGAAGACGACGTCACGACGAGCCTGCGCCGGATGGCGGCGGTGGTCGACCAACAGAACGCCGCCGACCCCGACTACCGCCCGATGGCGCCCGACCCGGAGGGAAGTATCGCCTTCGGGGCCGCCCAGGAGCTGATCCTGGCGGGCGCAGCTCAGCCCAGCGGCTACACCGAGCCGATCCTGCACCGGCGTCGGCGGGAGTTCAAGGCTTCGGTCGGGGGCTGACCAGCCCCGGGTCACCGTCGTCAGGTGGCGAACCGCTGATCGCTAGACTCGTGCGGGATCTGGCGGCACACACCGCGCGAACCGTTCGACGAAAGAGGATCAGTCACCGCCATGGGCAGGCACAGCAAACCCGGTCCCGGA